>CAYUXB010000105.1:0-6430 GCA_964448525.1 uncultured Acidimicrobiaceae bacterium | reverse complement strand
GGGTCCGGCTCGTCGGCGCGTCCCTTCGGCATTCTCGTCTCGGCGGACTCCTTCGGCGATCGCCGGTCCACCACTGCCTCGACGCCGCGCGAGACCGTCAGATCGGTGTGGTGTCGCCTCGTGCTCGTCCTTCGTTGCGGCGGCGGGGTGGAGGGAGGCGGGTGCCGTCGTCGAGCGCGGGGCGACGGGGCGGTGTCCGGACTGCCTCCGCAGTTCCGGACGTCTGCCGGCGAGCACCGTGGTTTCGGGTGAGGTCCTAGTGACGCCATCGTCGCTCGCGCCGGGAGTCCGGGGAGGTGGGCATCGCCGGTCCACATCGAGGATGCCGGGGACGGGTCGAGAACGGGGAGAGAGCCGTCGACCGATGGACCGTACGACCCGTACTGGCGTGCCGATGCTGATCTCTGTATCGGCGCGTCGCATCGACGTGGTCCGTGTCGGGGGTTGCCCGCGGTGAGCGGACAGTGGGTGACGGTGCGGCGCTGGTCCGATCGTCTGCCGACCACGGTGGTCGACGTGGCGGTGATGGCCTTGGCTGAGCCGATGCTGGCTCGGCAAGCGGAGATCGGGGGCGCTGGAACCGCTACCGCACCCAGAACAGCGCGGCGCCGGGTTCGGCCGTGGTGCTCGAATTGCTGCGGTGGTCTCCCGGCCTCCGGAGCAGCCACTCGCTCCTAGAGCCATCCGCCGGATGTGGTGCGCAGGCGGAGCCGACGGAGCCGAAGGAGACAAATCCCACGGTCGCGGACCACCGGACTGACCATCCGTTCGCGAGCAGTTCCATCTGGCATTCCCGGGTCGGCGACGTCCGGGCGACGGTGGGGAGAGGGTGCTGCGATCCACCACGAACTCGATCGAGATGCGCTGGCTCCACGGTGACAGACGGAAGGATGTTCCATGTGGAACACAGCGGCCCGCGGCCGGACCCTTGGGCCCTTCGGACGAGCCCCCGAGCGGCCCCACCCACCGTCCTGCCGATGCGGGCACCGGCGGCTCGCCAGGGCCGGCACCGCCGTCGCCGACGGCCGACCACGCCGGCGCATCTCGGTGGAGCACGTCACCCGTGACAGCTCAGTGCGCAGCCTGGCCCCGATACGGGTTCGCAGGTCGTCGAGCGCCAGTCCTGTGCGGGGCGGGGGGCGAACAGCGAGTGGCGTCGGTCAGGTCGGCGGTGTCCGCATTGAAGCCGGCTGCGACGGATGATGCATCGACGAGGCCAAGGGCGGGACGACGGCTTCCGCTGGTTCGTCCGCTCGCTCCCTGCGCACGCCGGCGGCCGTCACGGCCGGCATGGAGACGTCGGGCTCGGGTACCCCGCTCCCGGCTGCTGCCGCCCGAGGTGTCCATTCCGGCGATGCGAGCTTGATACCCGGGGAGGGGTTCGCTCGCACGAGGGTACCGATCCGTTGACTGGAGTTGGGGCCTCCCGCGATGTTCCACGTGGAACATCCGCCCGCCTGCCCGTGCAAAGGCCAGAGGCCGACGCGCCTGGGGGTGTCCTCGGCGGGCTGGCGGACCCCTGCTGGGACGCGTCGGTCATGCCCCCGGAGATAGCCGGGTCGGTCCGCTGACACGATGGTGGCCATCGCCCTCTCAGGTGCCCGGTGGCAGTCCCTTGGTCATGCTCGATCGCCGGTCCTGTGGGATGACCTGCCGCTGGGCAGTCTCGGCGGTCGGGAACCTCGCGCCAGCCATGGGGACGAGCAGATGCTCCAGCGGTTCCTCGGCCCGGTGCCGGAGACTCGGGAGGAGCGGGGGGTTGGGCAACCCGGCGGGGCCGACCCCGGTCGGACGACGTCGAGCCAGTGGTCTCGATGATGGCGGATCCGGGCAGGTCCGCGGCGCGACGAGACGCCGGGCACCGGAGCTGGATGGCGCCATCCTCTCCGACGGGTCGCGGTTCGAAGCCGGATGACGGAAGCGTCCATCCGTCGAAGGCCACGAACTCGCGGAGACCGAGCACAGTCGAGCGGTGCCTGGAACCATGCCGGCTCCTGCCGGGTGGTGATGAGCGCGGGGGTAGGCGAGATCGTGGCCATGCGAAGCTGACGTGCCGTCGAGATCGGATCTCGTCGCTGCGTGAGGGTGCGCTCATGACGACGCTGCGGTGTTGACCCCTGATCACCCGAACACGGTGGGCCGGCGGCGACATCGATAATCCCGCCGGAAGTGACCCCCGCCGGCTCGGTTCGTCCATCGACCTTCATGGGACTGGGATGGAGGGAGGATGATACTGCCGCGTGACGTCGGCGCTGGGCCCGGTCGGGACTCGATCCGGAGACCCCTCCCCTGGCACTGCCCGGCAACCCGTACGAGATTGCCGGACACGAGGGCGTGATCGGGCCGGCCTGCTCGGCGACCTCCAGAACGGCTGGCGACGGACTCGATGGCGATGGTGGTGGACGCCTCACCCGGGCCGTCTCACGTGAGGCACGAGGGACACCCGCGGACAGCGTCGACCGACCGACTGGACGAGGAGCGTCAGCCACGGGTTGGTCGGGCTGCGCTGCCGTACTGCTCGCCCGCCTGCCCGGTGTTGACCCGCTGTTTCGAGCGTCGAGCACCACGACGCCTGCGACGGGCACCCTGATCGCCCGGCCTCTGAATCGTCACAGTGCCCAAATGGCGACCTCGGGGACACCGGCCCAAGGCGTGCATGGAGTTGCCTGACAGGGTCAGGGACAAGTCAGGTCGTCGCGGCCCGCGTCGTGCTGGCTGATGGCCGGCCACGGACCTCGTCGTCGGGCGCCAGCTCGCCACCGAACACGTCGCGCCCGTTGCCGTCGAGGCCATCGAACATTGGTACTCGTCGGTGAGGCAGACACGAGTGCGCTGTCCTCTCGGCACCACGCCAACGGTGTACTCGCACGGCGAAGAGAACGTCCTCGCCGTTCGGCGCCCGCCGCGCCTCCACGAAGATTCATCGAGTCGACGACACCCTTGACGGTGCGGTGCTCGCGCGACGCCAGCAGGGAGGTGCACCTCCACGCGGCGAAGCCAACAGCGCTGAGTCCACCTGTCGCCGGGTCGCAACAGATTCGGGGTGGTCGAGGCGACTGGCAACAGGGCGGTCGTTCGGAGCCTGCGTGGTCGGGCCGGTGCAGGCCAACCCGAGACTGCGTCGAGCCCCCTCGTCGACGGTCATCGACAGGCCGCATCCAACCCGGCCTCCTGAGGGCAGGTACGCCCTCAGGCCGAACCCGGCGTCGAGATCGCTCAGCCTCTGTGGGCAGGACGGCGACATCGCCCGGCCGGTGATCGCGGGCCGGGTACTCGAGTGGAGCTTGCTCGGGGCGGACCGTGCACGTCCCTGCCGACGCGGGCTCGCCGCCCGGCTGCCGGCGCCGAAATCATCGGAGAGAAGCTTCGTGGGCTGATCTGGTCGACACGCCGAAAGGAGCGCGGCGTCCCACGGGCGAGGAGCGCGCTTCGACACGCAACCGCAGCAGAACCCATCGATGCGTGTCCGAGGTCGGGCATCACGCACCCGTCCTCCCACAGTCCGCGCGACTTCGCGGGGGGACTCGCGCGGTAGGTGGTTCTGATGGGTCTGGGCACCCATCGGGGTATCCTGTATCCCTCGGAACGAACCACGAATGTTCCACGTGGAACATTCTTCGATCCATGTCGGGTCTTGACCCGGCACCTTCTGCCCGGAACTATGTGCCGGATGACCGAGAGCACGCCCGACGCCGCAACCCAGGCCAGGGCCACTCCCGGCCGATCTGGCTTCTCTCTGCCTGGCGTCGACGCCATACCGGCGCTCGACGACTTGAGCGGTGAGGCGACATCCGCCAACCCCTACGAGACAGCGCAGGTCATGACTCCTCCTTCAGCCGCCGTGGACGACACGGTCGGAGTAAACCCAAGCTCCGATCCACTCGCCGGTGCCCCCCAAGCCTCGTCGTCCTCCCGGACGCCGACCGCCTTCGAGCGGCCGCTGCCCCGCCTGGTCGCGATCGCCAATCAGAAGGGTGGCGTCGGCAAGACGACCACCGCCGTCAACCTGGGTGCCTGCCTCGCCGAGCTGGGCTACCGCACGCTGGTGGTCGACCTCGACCCGCAGGGCAACGCGAGCACGGGGTTGGGCATCAACATCCGTGATCTCCAGGCGTCGATGTACGACGTCATACTCAACGACCTTCCGATCGAGGACTGCGTCGAAGCCACCGCAGTTCGCAACCTCTTCTGCGCTCCGGCCGCGCTCGACCTCGCGGGTGCCGAGATCGAGCTGGTCCCGGCCTTCAGTCGCGAGATGCGGTTGCGGCGTGCGCTCGATTCGGTGCGTGACGACTACGACTACGTCCTCATCGACTGCCCGCCCTCGCTCGGCCTGCTGACGGTGAACGGGCTGGCGGCGGCGAGCGAGGTGATCGTCCCCATCCAGTGCGAGTACTACGCCCTCGAAGGGCTCGGCCAGCTGCTGCGGAACGTCCAACTCGTGCAGCGCAACCTCAACCCCCGGCTCGAGCTCAGCGCCATGGTCTTGGTCATGTACGACGCGCGGACGAAGCTGGCCGATCAGGTCGTGCACGAGGTGCGCGACCACTTCGGGGAGAAGGTGTGCAAGAGCATCGTGCCCCGCACGGTGCGGTTGAGCGAGGCTCCGTCGTTCGGCCAGCCGATCATCACGTTCGACCCCACCTCCCGCGGGTCGATCGCCTACCGCAGCCTGGCCCTGGAGGTGAGTGGTGGAGAGGCGCAGCGGGCTGGGTAAGGGCCTCGGCGCGCTGATCCCTCAAGACGTCACCGCGGGGGCCAACCCGCGGCCGGGCGTGCGTGAGGTCCCGATCAGCCAGATCGAGCCCAACCCGTACCAACCACGCAATCACTTCGACGAAGAGTCGTTGGCCGGGCTCACCGCCTCGATCCGTGAGCTCGGTGTGCTCCAGCCGATCCTCGTGCGGGAGATCGGGCCGGATCGCTTCGCGCTGATCGCTGGTGAACGCCGCTGGCGCGCCTCCAAGCGTGCCGGCCTGCAGTTCATGCCGATCATCGTGCGAGACGTCAGCGACGAGCTGACCCTCCAGCACGCGCTGGTGGAGAACCTGCACCGCGACGATCTCAACCCGCTGGAAGAGGCAGCGGCCTACCAGCAGCTGATCGAAGACTTCAACATGACGCAGGAGGCCGTCGCCCATCGGGTGGGCAAGAGCCGCTCGGCGGTCGCCAACCTGCTTCGTCTTTTCCAGCTGCCCCCACAGGTACAGCGACTGGTGGCCGACGGGCAGGTGTCGGCCGGTCACGCCAAGGTGCTGCTCGGAACACCTGACCGGGCGTTCCAGGAATCGCTGGCACGTCGCATCGCTGCCGACGGGCTGACGGTCCGCGAGACCGAGGAGGCGATCCGGCAGCGCAACGGTGCCGAAGCCCCTGATCCCGCCCCCGAGGGCGGGACTCCGGGGAGCAAGCTCCGGGCCCCGGGTCTGCTCGAGCTCGAAGGCCTGCTCGCCGACCAGCTCGACACGCGCGTGAAGATCAACATGGGCCCCAAGCGGGGCAAGGTCGTGATCGAGTTCGCCGACCTCGAAGATCTCGAGCGCATCTACAAGGTGATGGCCACCGGCGAGCAGTGAGCGTGCGCCGGGTGCGCCGGCGCCACGACCGACGGAGCCACAACGGGGCCCGGTGGACAACCCGAGGGTTCTGGGGAAAGCGGTGCGGATAGCCGCAGCGCGCGCTGTGCACGCTTCTCGTCGCCGTTCACTACGTCTCGTGCCGAACGCGACGTCGGCATGCCGTGGTGCGGATGGAAGAACCGCGCCGATGACGGAGGTTCGCCGAAAAAGACTAAACCCCAACCTGAGGATCGGGGATCCTCAAGCTGGGGTCCAGTCGTCCACAACCTTTCGCACAGGTTGTGGATTACGTCTGTGCGTGGTTGCTCAGGGCAGGAACTCTTCGATCTCAGCCAGAAGCTGACCCTTACCCTTGGCGCCGACGAGGCGCTTCTGAGGGGTGCCGTCCTTGAAGACGATCAGCGTCGGGATGCTCATGACGTCGAACCGGCGAGCGATGTCCGGGTTCTCGTCGACGTTGAGCTTGGCGACGCTCAGCTTGCCGGCGTGCTCGTCGGCGATGTCGGCCAGGATCGGGGCGATCATCTTGCACGGACCGCACCACTCGGCCCAGAAGTCGACGACGACGGGCTCGGCGGACGAGCCGATCGTCTCGTCGAACGTGGCATCGGTGAGCGTGTTGATGTTTCCAGCCATGTCGTCGTGACCTTCCTTGGCGGTGAGAGTGATGAGAGAACCGGACGTAGGAACAGCCTGCGTACCCGCGATGTTCCCGGCCCTGGTCAGCCGTGCTGTGCCTCGAGCCACCGTTCGGCGTCGATGGCCGCCTGGCAGCCTGACCCGGCGGCGGTGATCGCCTGGCGGTAGGTGTGGTCCTGCACGTCGCCGCAGGCGAAGACGCCCTCGACGTT
>CAYUXB010000104.1:0-11766 GCA_964448525.1 uncultured Acidimicrobiaceae bacterium | reverse complement strand
CTAGCGCCCCTCGACGTCGCGGCTCATGGCGACGTGGGGGCCGATCTCGGGGTCGAGCCACTCGTCGCCGTGCGTGGTGAACCCCGCCCGCTCGTAGAACGGGCGCGCCGGCACACGGGCGTTGCACCAGACGAGGTTCCCGCCCTCGGCGGCGACGTGGGCGACGACGGCGTCGAGGACCCGCCCCCCGATGCCGCCGCTGCGGCGCCCCTCCGCGGTGGCCATGCCCCGTAGCCGCCACGCGCCCGGTCGGTCGGGTGCCCACGGGCACGCCTCGGGGTAGACGATGGCGGTGCCGACGACGGTGCCGTCCGCGTCGCGGGCGGCGAACGCCGCGGTGTCCGGGAGATCGTCGATCTTGAGGCGGACCCTCTCGGGCGGCGCGCCGGGTCGCAGCACCCGGCCCCGCAGGTCGTAGGTCACCGACGGCGCCACCCGAGAGAAGACGAGGCTCTCGGCGGTGGTGGACGGCGGCGGCTCGGTCTCGTGGTCACCGGTGGTCACCGACGCGACGGTACCGCCGGCGCCGGTGACCACCTCCTCGCCGGCCCCCTCCTCCCCGGCCCCGCCTGCCGACGTCGAACGTCACCGCGCCCGTGCTGTGGCGGGCGCGGTGGTCGACGCGGCCGCGGCGGCCGAGATGCCCCTCGACGACGACCTCCTCATCTGGTCGCTCGCCGGCGACCGGCCCCTGCCGCGGACACGGCTCCGGCAGGTGGGCGCACCCGGCATGGATGGCCTGGCCTCGGTGCTGGAGGGCGCCACCGGTCCGGATCGGCGGCGCGCGCAGGGCCTCCACGTCACACCGCGCTGGCTGGCCGACCGCCTGGTCGGGCTCGCCCTGCCCGACGACGCAGCCAGGGCGGGCACCCCGACCGTCTGCGACCCCGCGTGCGGCGGTGGCGTCTTCCTCCTGGCCGCAGCCCGAGCTCTGCACGGTGCGGGCGTTCCCCGCGCCCGGGTCGTGCGCTCGCTGCTGTGGGGTGCGGACATCGACCCCGTCGGCGTCGCGGCGGCCGAGGCGGCGCTGTGGCTGTGGGCGGGGGAGCGTCCCCCCGAGGGTCGCCTGGTGGTGGCCGATCCGCTGCTGGCCTCCCACGACCTCTGGCCGGGCGCCGGGGAGTTCGCGGCAGTCGTCGGCAACCCGCCGTTCCAGAACCAGCTCGGGCGAGCGACGGCGCGGTCGGCCGCCGACCAGCGAGTCCTGCGGGCCCGGTTCGGCGACGCGGTCCGGGCGTACACGGACACGGCGTGGCTGTTCCTGCTGCTCGCTTGCCGGCTGGTGCGGCCCGGGGGGCGGGTCGTCATGGTCGAGCCCCAGTCGGTCGTCGCCGCCCGCGACGCCGAGGCGGTGCGCCGGGCGCTCGACGACCGGGCCGACCTGCGGGACCTCTGGCTCGACGAGGAGCGGATCTTCGACGCCGCCGTGCGGGTGTGCGCCCCGGTCCTCGAACGTCGGCGGGAGGAGCCGGGGGCGTCGCGGGGCGCAGGCGACGAGGAGGGCTCCGGCTCGTGGGGGCGGCTGTGGGCTCGCGCTCTCGATCTGCCGTTCGTCGACCTCCCCGCCGGTCCGACGCTCGGCGACAGGGCGACGGTGCTCGCCGGCTTCCGCGACCAGTACTACGGCCTGATCGACACGGTGCGCGAGCATGGCGACCGCGCCGAGGGCGACGCGCCGCTGGTCACGAGCGGAGCCGTCGACTGGGCGGCGTGCGCGTGGGGCGATCGGCCGACCCGCTACGCCAAGCGACGCTGGACGGCCCCGGTGGTCGACCTCGCCCGGCTCGCCGACGCACCCGCCGTCGCCCGCCGCTGGGTGGCGCGCACCCGTGCCCCCAAGCTGGTCGTCGCCACCCAGACCCGCGTCGTCGAGGCGGCCGTGGACGTCGAGGGCACGTGGGTGCCCTCCGTGCCGACCCTCGCCGTCGTGCCGACCGCGGACGAGGACCTGTGGCGCCTCGCCGCCGCGGTCCTCTCGCCCGCCGCGACAGCGTGGTTCGCCCGCCGCTCCGCGGGCACCGGGCTCGACCGGGGGGCCCTCAAGGTGACCGGCCCCGACCTGACGGCGTTGCCCCTCCCCAACGACGGGGCCGCCTGGGACGCCGCCGTCGTCGCCCTGCGCGCGTTCGTCGCCTCGCCGGCACCGGGCGCGCTCGACGCCTACCTCGATGCTGCCGCGGGCGCCTACGGCGTCGCCCCGGCGGTGACGGCGTGGTGGCGGTCCCGCGCCGGCTCGGCTGTGCGCACCGGTGTGACGGCGGACTAGGTTGGCGGCCGACATCACGAGCGGTCCGCCCCGGCGACGGGGCCGGCCCGGCAACCTGGCTCGGACAGCCAAGGTGCCATCCCGGGCAACCGGGGATGCGGCTCATGAGGAGCAACCAAGTGTCCGTGCTCCCTCGGGGGCCTGCACCACCGACTGTCCGGCCCGACGACACCGCCAGGCAAGAGGTGCGATGGCCAGATCCGTACACTCGATCCGTGCAGCCGGAACCCGAGCGACCCCAGATTCCCGGTCGCACAGGCCGGCGACCGCGCCGAGCCCCCGCCCGATGACGACGCCCGCCGAGGGACCTCGGCGCGCCCATCCGAGCGCCCTGCCGGCGAGCGGTGCCTGGATGCCCGGCGACCCGGTCGGGCGACGACGGTTCCTGGCCCTGCCGGAGGACCGGCCCTTCGCGCTCGAGGGCGGGGGGTTGCTGCGGGGGGTCGCACTCGCGTACGAGACCTGGGGCACGCTGTCAGCGGCAGCCGACAACGCCGTGCTCGTGTGCCATGCCCTGACGGGCGACAGCCACGTCTCCGGAGGGCTGAGCTCGGGACATCCCACGCCCGGCTGGTGGGACGGCATCGTCGGGCCGGGCCGGGCCATCGACACCGACCGGTGGTTCGTGGTGTGCGTCAACGTGCTCGGCGGCTGCCAGGGCACGACCGGCCCGGCTTCGCCCCACCCGGACGACGGGCGGCCCTGGGCTTCGCGCTTCCCGGTGGTGACGATCCGCGACATGGTGCGCACGCAGGCCGCGGTGGCCGACCACCTGGGCATCGAGCAGTGGGCACTCGTCGCCGGTGGGTCGATGGGCGGAATGCAGGTGCTGGAGTGGGGCGTGATGTATCCCGAGCGGGTGCGCGCGCTGTTGCCGATCGCCACCGCGGCCGCAGCCAGCGCCCAGCAGATCGGTTGGTGGAGCAGCGGCCGTCGGACCATCAGCATGGACCCGCGCTGGCGCGGCGGCGAGTACTACGACGCCGCCCCGGGCGACGGCCCCCACGAGGGACTTGCGACCGCCCGCATGGTGTCGATGATGACCTTCCGCAGCGACGACGTCTTCAGCGCGCGGTTCGGGCGCGAGGTCGTCGAGCCGGTCGAGGGCTTCTCGCTGTGGCAGCGGTTCCAGGTGGAGCGCTACCTCGAGTACCAGGGCCACAAGCTGGTGCGCCGCTTCGACGCCAACAGCTACCTGCTGCTCACCAAAGCGATGGACCTGCACGACCTGGGCCGTGGCCGTGGAGGCATGGCCGCGGCGTTCGGTCGAGTGCAGGCGCCGCTGCTCTCGGTGGGCGTCAGCAGCGACATCCTGTACCCGCCCCACCAGTCCCGGGAGATCGTCGACGTGGCGGTCACCGCCGGGCTGGACGCTCGCTTCGCCGAGCTCGACAGCCCGCACGGCCACGACGCGTTCCTCATCGAGAGCGACCAGCTCGGGGCCCTGATCCACGACTTCTTCGTCCGAGTGGAGGACCTGCATGCCTGAGGACCATCGTCTCCCCCCGGCAGCGGGCGGTGTCGGGAGCGAGGACGGCGTCGGCGCGGCGTGGCACATCGAGACCCGGGCGGTGCGGGCCGGGCGGTCCTTCAGCCGCGACTCGTTGGCCCCGGTGCTGTTCCCGTCGACCACCTACGAGGTGCCGACCGTCGACCACCACCGCCGCATGTCCGGCACCCCTCGCACCAGCCACTACTACTCGCGCTTCGGCAGCCCGTCGGTGCAGGAGTTCGAGGAGGCGGTCGCCGCGCTCGAGGGGGCCGAGGCGGCGCTGGCGTCGGCGTCGGGCATGGCCGCGGTCAGCGGCGTGGTGTTCGGCCTGTGCTCGACCGGCGACCACGTGGTGGTGCAGCGGCAGCTCTTCTCGGTGACCTCCACGTTGTTCACCGCGCACCTTCCCCGGTTCGGCATCGACGTGACCTTCGTCGACGGCACCGACCCCCAGCAGTTCGTCGAGGCGGTGCGGCCTGGTCGCACCCAGGTCGTCTTCGTCGAGACCCCGGCGAACCCGGCGCTCTCGCTCACCGACATCGAGGCCGTGGCAGCCATTCCCGGCCCGTTCACCGTCGTCGACTCGACCTTCGCCACCCCCGCGCTGCAGCGCCCGCTCGACCTCGGCGCCGACCTCGTCCTGCACGCCGCCACCAAGGGGCTGGCGGGCCACAACGACGCCCTGCTCGGCGTGATCGCGGGCAGCCGCGACCTGATCGACGCCATCTGGGGCTGGCACGTGGTGCAGGGTGGTCAGGCCTCGCCGTTCGACGCCTGGAACGGCCTGCGCGGCATCCGCACCCTGTCGGTGCGGGTGCAGCAGCAGTGCGCCACCGCCATGGCGCTGGCCGAGCACCTGGAGGCGCACCCGGGCATCGCCACGATCAGCTACCCGGGCCTCGACTCGCACCCGCAGCGCGACCTGGCCAAGCGCCAGATGTCGGCAGGCGGCACGATGGTCGCGATCGAGCTCGCGGGGGGCTTCGAGGCCGCCCGCCGGTTCTGCGAGTCGACGCGCCTCGCCCGCCTCGCCCTGTCGCTCGGCGGGCCGGAGACGCTCCTCACCCACCCGGCCTCCACGGTCGCCCACCTGGTGCCCGCGGAACGGGAGGAGCTGGGCATCACCGACGGGTTGGTGCGCATCTCGGTGGGCCTCGAACACGTCGACGATCTCGTCGCCGACCTCGACCAGGCGCTCGACGCGGCCGTGGGTCCGACCGCCGGCTGAGCGACCGGACCCACGGGCCGTGCGCCTTGGGCGGGCGCGGCGCCGTCGAGGCGCCGGGGTGAGGCCGTGCCGTCAGATGCGGCGGTAGCGGGCCTCGACCAGGCAGTAGATGGCGTACGCCACCAGCCCGGCGGCGACCAGCCCGAGGAGCACCTTGCCGTACGGCTGCTCGACCAGCTTGAGGAGCGCGCCGTCGATGCCGACCGCCTCGTCCGGGTCGTACTCGATGGCGGCCTTGCCGAGGAAGATCCCGATGATCGCGAACACACCACCTCTGGCGATGTGGCCGACCACCCCGCTGCGCATCGCCCACGTCCGCACGGCGCCGTGCATCCGGCCCTCCTCCAGGCGGTCGCGGAACTTCTGCGCCCAGCCCCGATAGACGTTGTAGAGGCCGTCGCCGATGAAGGCGACGGCGGCCGCGAGCACGATCCAGCGGCCCGCCGGCCAGTCGAGCACCCGGGCCGTCTCCTCGCTCTCGTTGCCGCCGGTGTCCGACGACGCCGACCGCACGAGCGCGTACGCGGCCGCGGCGGAGCCGACGTAGACGACACCGACACCGAACGACTTCGCGCGCTTGGCCAGGCCCTTGGCCCCGTCCCCCTCGTTCTGGCGGTCGAACAGCGCATCGGCGAAGCGCCAGAGCGCGTAGGCGGCGAAGCCCACCGCGAGCGCGATGAGCGCAGCCGTGCCCCAGGACTCGGTGGCGATGCGGCGCAGGACGCCCTGCCGGTCCGCCGCCGCGCCACCCTGACCGAGCGGGATCTGCAGCGCCAGCACGCCGATGATGCCGTAGCTGACGGCCTTGGCCACGAGTCCCACGCGTCCGGCGCGCTCGATCCAGTCGCTGCGCGCAGCGGCCCGGCCGGCCGCTCCGGCGCGTCGTGCGGTGATGGTCGACATCGGTCTGCCCTCCTGGTCCGGCATCCCCGGCGGTGCCCGTGACCGGGGGGAGTGCTACCCGGGCCGGACCGTGTGCAGACAGCCCTACGCTTCCCGCCGTGCCGGAGATCCTCGAGGTCGAGACGTACAGGCAGCAGGCCGTCGAGGTCGTCGGCCGCACGATCGTGCACGTCGACGCCCCTGACGCCTGGTTCGTCAAGGGCACCGACCCGGCCGAGGTCGTCGCGGCGGCGACCGGCCGCCGGGTCCTGGGGGTGCGACGGCGCGGCAAGCTGCTCGTGCTCGACCTCGGCGACGACGGGGGAGCAGAGCACGACGTCGTCCGGCTCGGCCTGCGCTTCGGCATGACGGGGCGCCTGATCGTGGACGGTGCCGCCGCGATCGCTCGGCTGGAGTACTCGAGCGGTCGCGACGACCCGGCGTGGGACCGCTTCGCGCTCCGCTTCGCCGACGGGAGCGAGCTGCGCCTGCGCGATCCCCGCCGCCTCGGCGGCGTGAGCCTGGAGCCGGATGAGGCCCGCCTCGGCCCCGACGCGCTGGCCGTCACGGCACCGGAGCTGGCTGCCGCCCTCGGCGCCAGCGCCGCGCCGCTGAAGGCACGGCTCCTCGACCAGTCCCGGGTGGCGGGCATCGGCAACCTCCTGGCCGACGAGATCTTGTGGCGGGCGGGGGTCGACCCGACGCGGGCCGCCGGTGGATTGGCCGACGAGGAACTGGCCGCGCTGCACGGCGCCGTGCACGAGGTCCTGCGCGATCTCACCGAGCGCGGCGGCAGTCACACGGGGGACCTCCGGCAGGCCGCGGCCCTCGACGGTCTCTGCCCCCGCGACGGGGCGACGCTCGAGCGGCGGCAGGTCGGTGGCCGGACCACGCTGAGCTGCCCGGTCCACCAGAGGTGATCGGGGCTCTCCCGGCGGGGGTGCCGCGCGCCGCGTGGTTCAGCTCGCGGACGGCCGCGCCCTACAGTCGGTACCGGCACGACGGGTAGCATCTGCCCGGCTGGGGGCCGACAAGGTGGAGTGGATGCTCGACGGACGAACAGAGGCGGGCACGGACGTGGTGACGGGCGTGCGCCGGCGCCCCATCGTGCTGATGGTCGCCGCGGTGGCGGCCCTCCTGCTGGTTCTCGGCGTGCCCGCGATCGCGTCGGCTCAACCGTGGGACCCTGACGACCCGCCGACGCCGACACCCACTCCGACGCCGACACCCACCCCGACGCCGACACCCACCCCGACGCCGACACCCACCCCGACCACGCCACCGACTGCACCGCCCACCGCCCCGCCGCCCACCGACCCGCCGCCCACCGACCCGCCGCCGCCCGTCGAGGAGGAGGCACCGGCCACCACCCGCCCCGCCCGGGACGACGACGATGACGACGAGGAAGAGGCCGCTGTCGAGGTCGTCGAGGCCGAGAGCGCCACGTTCGTGACGATCGCCAACCTGCTCGTCCCTGGCAACGGGCTCGAGGGGGCGCAGGCCACCACGACGACCACCGCGCCGCCGACTTCGGGCAGCAGCGCGGACGACGAGAGCCGCATGATCTGGATGATCATCGCCGCCCTGGCCGGGGTCGGCCTCCTCGTCGCCCTGCTGACCTGGCGCTACTGGCTGCTCACCCGTCCAGGTCTCGACCTCGACGACGACGACGTCGATGGTGGCCCGGACGCCGCGGCGCCGCCCCGGCCCGGTCGTCGGCCTCGCGCAGACCGCCTCCCCGCCGGGCCTCCCGGTGCCGTGTCCGCCCCCGCGGGGCCCGCGCCGCGCGGTGCCACAGCTCCGGCCGGGCGCGGTGGGGCTCCCGACAACTCCCGCCGCGCGCGCCGCAGCGAGGGCCGGGACCCGTTCTGGGACGAGCCGTCCGACGGTGGTGCCGACCGGCAGGCGCCGCCCGGTCCGGCCGCCACTCCGGGCCGTCCCCAGCGGGGTTCCGGCCGTCAGGGCCCGCGCCGGGGTGAGGGCGGTGCCGGTGCCGGCGCGCCCCGCCAGCGTCGCGGACCTGCTGATCCTGGACGGGGAGCTCCGGGCGCCGACCTGCGCCGCGGCGGCCCCGAGCCCCGCCGAGGTGGCGGTCCGCCGTCGCGCGGGACGCCGCCGCCAGACCCCGACATGTGGGGCGATCCCCGCCGCCGCTGAGCGGCGCACGACGATCCCCCGTCCCGATCCTGGGCCGCAGCCGCCGGACGGGTGCGGCGGCGCCGTCCGGTACGGTGCAGAGCATGGCCGACTCGCTCGATGTCGACGCGATGATCAAGCGCTTCCGCGACCGCGCCGATGCGGTGCGCAGCCGCCCGTTGCCGCCCGTGGCGGGGGAGGAGCGGCTGCGCTTCATCCGCCAGGCCGAGGCCGACTTCCAGGACTTCGCCATCATCGGGGACGCGGAGGCGACCCTCGACGACGGCGTGCTGGTGCTCCGGATCGATCTGCGCCCGCCCGACGGCGACTCGTGAGGCACCGAGACGAACGCATGTTCCCTTCGTAGGGGGTGTGCCGGTAGCCTGACGGCATGCCGCTCGAGTGGCAGCCCTCGTTGCTGGCAGACGGGCAACCGTCGTTCGACCCGACGCTCGCGGGGCTGAGCCGCCACGAACTCGGGTCGGGTGCCTGGTACGACGTGCTGCCCGCGTGGGTGGCCGGGGGTGACGCCCTGTTCGCCAGCCTGTGCGACGCGGCGCCGTGGGCGGCCCACGAGCGCCCGATGTACGACCGGACGGTCGCCGAGCCGCGCCTGACCACCCGCCGATGGGACGATCCCCCCGACCCCATCCCGGCGATGGCGGCCGCGCTGACGCGTCACTACGCGACCGACCTGAGCACCGTGTCGGCCAACCTGTACCGCGACGGTCGCGACAGCGTCGCCTGGCACGGCGACCGTGTGGGACGGCGGCGATCGCACACCGTGGTCGCCATCGTGAGCCTCGGCGCCCCGCGGCGGTTCCTGCTGCGGCCGGCAGGCGGCGGGCGCTCGCTCCGACTGACCCCCGCCAGCGGCGACCTCCTCGTCCTCGGGGGCACCTGCCAGCGCACCTGGGAGCACTGCGTTCCCAAGACGGGGTCGGCCGGTCCCCGGATCAGCGTGATGTTCCGGGAGGCGTCCTGACCCCTCGGGCGCTGTGCGAGGCTGTCGGCATGGACGCGCCCGCGCCGCCGCCGGACCGGCTCACCGCAGCGCTCGCGGCCATCGACGCCGCCAACGAGGGCGATCCCCACACGATCGTCGTCGAGGGCCTCGAGCGCCCCAAGGAGATCACCCACGCGGTGATGATGACCCGCTGGGTGCGGCGCCTGTCGCCCGCCTGCAGCGACGCCCAGCTCATCGCCGCCCGGGCCCACCACCTGCGCCGGTGGGCGATCCCGCGGGACGACTACCCGCGCGACCGCGCCGGCTACCTCCGGTGGCGCTCGGCGCTGCGGCGCCAGCACGCCACCGACGTCGCCGAGATCATGCGACGGTCGGGCTACGGCAGCGACGAGATCGACCGCGTGCAGGCGATCGTGCGCAAGCAGGGGCTGGGGCGCGACCCCGAGGTCCAGGTCCACGAGGACGCCCTGTGCCTCGTCTTCCTCGAGACCCAGTTCGACGCCCTGGCCGCGCAGCTCGCCGACGACGACAAGATGGTCGACATCCTGCGCAAGACGGCGAAGAAGATGAGTCCCGAGGCGCTGGAGGCGGCCGGTGGCCTGCACTTGTCGGCCGAGGGCGCCGAGCTTCTCCGGCGGGCCGTCGCGTCGGCCCGCTGAGCGAACCGGTCTTGCGCGAGGCACTAGCGTGGCCACTCCGGCGACGGGCGAGGACCGGGAGGTCGAGCACACGTGAGCGATGAGGGACAGGGCCGCGAAGTCGACGAGTCGGGGCCCCCGGCTGTCGATGAGCCGGCGGCCGCAGACGCGCCGCAGTCCGGCGCGGCGGGGGACACCCGGTTCGCCCCGCCACCGCCGGAGGGCGCCGTCGCCGCGCCGCTGCCGCCTCCTCCAGGCTGGGACGACCCGGGTTCGACTCTCCCGCTCCAGGCACCGGCACCCCCGGCATCCGGTGCACCGTCACCCGCACCGGGGGCTCCGCCTCCTGCGCCCGATGCGCCCTCGCCCGCACCGGGGGCTCCACCTCCCCCTCCGGGTCCGCCCGTGCCCGCGCCCGGTGCGCCGCCTCCTGCGCCCGGGACCCATCCGCCCGCCCCTGCGGGACCGCCGCCGATGCCCGGGGTCCCGGGGTCGAACGATGCCGGCGACCGGTCTGAGGATTCCGGCAACCGGTCGAACGATGCCGGCGACCGGTCTGATGTCGCCGGCGCCGCCGATCGCGCCGGTGGTCCCGATGTGGCCGGTGGTCCCGACGCGGAGTCGGCCGCCGGCTCCGCGCAGCCGTCCTCCGAGCACGACGATGCACCGGCCGAGGCCGGCGCCGAGGCCGCGGTGTCCGAGACGGACTCGCCCGCGTCGGAGCCGACGGAGCCGCCCTGGCAGCTCACGCCCACCCCGCCCTGGCCGCCCGCCACGCCGCCGCCCGGCACGCCAGCGGTGGTTGTCGGTGCCCCGCCGCCCATGACCGCGCCTCCCGCTCCGGGCGCCCCGGCCGCGCCGGTCGGACCGCCTCCCGGCACCCCACCGGGGTACGGGCCCGGCCCGGCGGGGCCGCCGCCCATGCACGCTCCGGCACCGGGTGCTCCGGCACCCGTGCCCGCGCACGGGTACGGGTATGCCGTTCCGCCCCCGCCCGGCCCTGGCCCCCAAGGGTTCGGCGGCCCCGCGCAGCAGTTCGGTGCACCCGGGGGCCCGATCGTGGTCGATCCGCATGGTCTCGGCATGTCTGCCAGCCGTCTCGGCGGCGGTGCCCGCCGGGCGGGGAAGGTCGCGCTGGCGGTGCTGGCCACGGTGCTGGAGGAGGGCGATGTCGTCGCGATCGTGCTCCAGGGCCGGTTCCGGGGTGAGCCGGGAGTCGCGGCGCTCGTCGAGGGCAAGATCGTCCTCGTCAACGACCGCCAGTGGAAGCCCGACGTCGTCGTGCTGCCCGTCGACGCCGATCTGACGGTGAACGGCTGGCAGGACGAGCGCACGGCCGCGCTGACGTTCGTGTCCGGTGAGCGTCAGGAGTTCATCGAGCGCATCGGCGACCGGGGTCTCGCCATCGAGTTCGCCCAGCGGGTGCGCCATGCCCTCGGCGAGCACGATTCGGGCACCCACCTGCCGCCGGTGCCACCCCCTCCGTCGATGCCGATCTGATCACCGGGTCGACCCGGCGCCGGGTTGGTGGTGGCCCCCACCGACCTTGCTATGGTGTTGACCCCACGCGGACGTGGCTCAGCTGGTAGAGCATCACCTTGCCAAGGTGAGGGTCGCGGGTTCGAATCCCGTCGTCCGCTCCATCGGAACCCCTGGCTCAGCCAGGGGTTCTGTGCGTACCTGGCGTCAACGCACGTCGACGAGCCGACCGGCGACGTAGGTGGCGCGGACCTCGATGTCGGCGATCGTCGCCGCGTCGACCCGCTTGGGGTCGGCCGAGAGCACGACGAGGTCGGCGTCCTTGCCGACCTCGAGCGAGCCCGCCCGGTCGTCGCTGTGGGTCTGCCAGGCGGCGTCGATCGTGACCGCCCGCAAGGCCTCCTCGACGCTGATCGCCTCGTCGGGGTTGAGGGTGCCACCCGCGCGGAGCTGGCGGGTGACCGCGGTCTGCACCGAGCGCAGCGGCGAGATCGGGCTGACCCGGTAGTCGCTGTGCAGGCTGATGCGGAGGCCGTGGCGGCGGGCGCTGGCCGCGGCGTCGAGCGTGGCCGCCCGCTCGGGCCCGAGGAGGTCGTCGCGGAACGCGTGGCCCCAGTAGTACACGTGGTTCATCAGGAACGACGGCGACACCCCGAGGGCGGCCATGCGGGCGAAGTG
>CAYUXB010000103.1:8667-11779 GCA_964448525.1 uncultured Acidimicrobiaceae bacterium | reverse complement strand
ATCCTCGACATCTTCGCCCAGAACGCCCACAGCCAGGAGGGCAAGGCCCAGGTCGAGCTGGCCCAGCTGCGCTACCGCCTGCCGCGGCTGCGACGCCGGGCCGGTGCGCTGTCCCAGCAGGCGGGCGGCATGTCGGCGGCCGGCGGGGCCCGCATCGGCACCCGTGGTCCCGGCGAGACCCAGCTCGAGGTCGACCGGCGCCGCATCGTGCGCCGCATCCACAAGCTCGAGTCCGACCTGCGCGAGATCACCCGGCACCGGGCCACGCAGCGCAAGGCGCAGCGGCGTGGCCAGCTCGCCAAGGTCGTCATCGTCGGCTACACGAACGCCGGCAAGTCCACCCTGCTCAACCGGCTCACCGACGCCGGCGTGCTCGTGGAGGACCGCCTGTTCGCCACCCTCGACGCCACCACCCGGCGGCTGTCCTTGCCGGGCGGCGAGGCCGTGCTGGTCACCGACACCGTCGGCTTCATCCGCAAGCTGCCCCACCAGCTCGTCCAGGCCTTCAAGTCGACGCTCGACGTCGCCGTCGATGCCGACCTGCTCGTCCACGTCGTCGACGCCAGCGCCCCCGACGTGGCCGGCAACATGCGGGCGGTGCGCGAGGTGCTCGCCGAGATCGGCGCCGGCGACGTCCCCGAGCTGGTCGCGTTCAACAAGAGCGACCTCGCCCCCGACGCGGCCGAGCGCCTGCGGGAGGGCCGTGAGGGCTCGGTCGCGCTCAGCGCGGTGACCGGCGAGGGTGTCGACCGCCTGCTCGCCACCATCGGCGACCGGTTGCGCTCGCTCACCACCCTCGTCGACATGGTCATCCCCTTCGACCGGGGCGACCTGCTGGCCGCCGCCCACCGCGAGGGCGAGGTGCTGGCCGAGGAGCCCGGCGAGGGCGGCATGCACGTGCGCGGGCGGTTCGACGACGCCGCGGTCGGCCGGTTCAGCGAGTTCGTGGTCCAGTGAGCGCAACGCCGGGCTTCGTCCCGCCGCCCTACCCCTACGACCGCCTCGACGACCTACGGCGAGTCGCGGACGAACACCCCGGCGGCGCCGTCGACCTGTCGATCGGTACGCCGTACGACCCGCCTCCCGAGGTGGCGGTCGACGCTCTCGGCTCGTCGGGCTCCGAACGCGGCTACCCGCCCTCGGTCGGCACACCCGCGCTGCGCTCCGCTGCCGCCCGGTGGCTCGACCGGCGTTTCGGAGCGACGGTCGATCCCGCGCACCTCGCCGCCTGTGTGGGGACGAAGGAGCTGGTCGCGGGCATGCCCCAATGGCTGCGGCTGCGCACACCCGAGCGCGACACCGTCCTGTACCCCCACATCAGCTACCCGTCCTACGCCATGGGCGCCACGCTGGCCGGTTGCCGGGCGGTGCCCTACGCAACGCTTGCGGAGGTCGAGCCGGACGACGCCGCTCGCGCCCTGTGCCTCTGGGTCAACTCGCCGGGCAATCCCACCGGGCAGCTCGACGACCTGGGTGCGGCCGCCGCCTGGGGGCGCGAGCGCGGCGTGCCCGTGCTGTCGGACGAGTGCTACATCGAGTTCACGTGGCAGGGCCCCGGCCGCACGATCCTCACCCACGGGCTCGACGGCGTGCTGGCCATGCACTCGCTGTCCAAGCGCTCCAACCTCGCCGGTGCCCGGGCCGGCTTCTACGCCGGCGATCCCGACCTCGTCCACTACCTGTCCGAGGTGCGCAAGCACGCCGGGTTCATGGTGCCCGGCCCGGTGCAAGCCGCTGCCGTCGCCGCCCTCGACGACGACGCGCACGTCGACGCGCAGCGCGAGCGCTACCGCCGGCGCCTGGCCCTCATGGGCGCCGTGGTCGCGACCCTGGGCGTCGACTGCCCACCACCCGCCGGCGCGTTCTACCTGTGGGTGCCTGCCCCCGCCGGCGACGCCTGGGCGCTGGCGCGGCGGCTCGCAGCCGAGGCGGGCGCGGTGGTGTCACCCGGTGAGTTCTACGGACCGGCAGGTGCCGGTCACGTGCGCATCGCGGTCGTCCAGCCGGACGACCGCATCGAACTGGTGGCCCGACGACTAGGGGTGACGACCGGGGATGTCCCCGCTGTCGCCGGGCCGTCGACCTAGGAGACTCACCGCATGCAATCTGGCCCCTATCCGGCAGCGGCTCCCGGCGCGCCCCCCACGCCGATCTCCGCGAACGAGATCCGCCCCTCGGCGATGTGGTTCATCGTCGCGGGCGCACTCGCCATCATCGGCATCGCCGCCGCCATCGTCATCATCGTGCGCGGCGCCGTGGGCTACACGGACCGTGTCAACGACTTCGATCGGGCCGGCCTGCCCGCGGAGCTGGAGGTCGAGATCACCGAGACGGGCGGCTACTCGATCTACCACGAGTACTACGGCGCCGGAAACGACTCGTTCGGCTGGTCGCCGGCACCATCGGTCACCGTCACCGACCCGTCGGGCAACGAGGTCGACCTCGACGACTACAGCACCACGGTGACCTACTCCTCGGGCGATCACGAGGGCGAAGGCCTGCACACCTTCGACGCCGACCAGACGGGCACCTACATCGTGTCCGCCGAGGGCGAGCCCGGTGACGCCATCGCGGTCGGCCCCGGCATCGGCTCGGGCCTCGTGACCTCGATCCTCGGGGGCATCGCGGTCGGCTTGCTCCTGGTCGTCGCCGGGATCGTGCTCGCGATCGTGGTCGGGGTGAAGCGCAGCAGCAGTCGGCGCGCCCTGATGCCCACGCCCCAGTTCGCCGGCTGGGGCCCGCCGCCGGGGCCCTACGGAGGACCCGGCGTCCCGGGTGGCTACGGCGGCCCGGGCTATGGCGGTCCGGGGGCGCCGGGTGCCTACGGTGGTCCCGGCTACGGCGGTCCCGGCTATGGCGGTCCGGTGGCGCCGGGTGGCTACCGCGGTCCGGGGGCGCCGGGTGGCTACCGCGGTCCGGGGGCGCCGGGTGGCTACGGCGGTCCGGGTGGGTACGGGCCCCAGGGCGGTTTCGGGGCGCCGGGTGGTCCTGGCGGACCGGGTGCCTACGGCGCCCCGGGTGGGTACGACCCCGGGCAGCCCGACCCGCCGCCACCGCCCGCGCCGCCGTCACCGGCGCCGCCCATTGACGCGCCGCCCAGCGACGCGCCGCC
>CAYUXB010000103.1:0-8567 GCA_964448525.1 uncultured Acidimicrobiaceae bacterium | reverse complement strand
CGCCACCGGTCGACGCCCCGCCGTCTGACTCGCCCCCGTCTCGCTCCTGACCCGCGGGGCGGTCGACCATCGTGCCGATCTGCCCTGTTCCCAGGTGTGGATGGCGGTGCCCGCCCCGACACCGCGGGCAGGGCGGCACCGGTCGTCAGTCGTTGCTGTGCAGCGCGGCGTTGAGCTCGACTGATCCCACGGCGCGGGCGAGCACCTCGACCGCACCGCTGGTGCTGTTGCGGCGGTACAGCAGCCCGTCCGCTCCGCTCAGCTCGGCCGCCTTCGTCACGCGGCCGTCGGGCAGCGTCACCCGGGTGCCGGCCGTGACGTAGAGCCCCGCCTCGACCACGCAGTCGTCGCCGAGCGAGATGCCGATGCCGGCGTTGGCCCCGAGCAGGCAGCGCTTGCCCACCCGGATGACCTCCTTGCCGCCGCCCGAGAGGGTGCCCTGGATCGACGCCCCGCCGCCGATGTCCGAACCCTCGTCCACGACCACGCCGGCGCTGATGCGGCCCTCGACCATCGAGGCGCCCAGCGTCCCGGCGTTGAAGTTGACGAACCCCTCGTGCATGACGGTCGTCCCGTCGGCGAGGTGGGCGCCGAGCCGCACACGATCGGCGTCGGCGACGCGCACGCCGGAGGGGATGACGTAGTCGGTCATGCGGGGGAACTTGTCGATGCCGAACACCTGCACCGGCGCCCCGGTGGCCCGGAGGGCGAGCCGGGTCTGCTCGAAACCGTCGGGTGAGCACGGGCCGTGGTTCGTCCAGACGACGTTGCTCAGCACGCCGAACAACCCGTCGAGGTTGGCGCCGTGCGGCGTCACGAGGCGGTGCGACAACAGGTGCAGCCGCAGGTAGGCGTCGTGGGCGTCGACGGGCGGGTCGTCGAGGCCTTCGATGAACGTCGCGACGGCCACCCGCTCGACGCCTCGCCGGTCGTCGGTGCCGCACGCCTGGCGCAGGTCGACCCCGAGGCGCTCCGACGCGACGGCCGGGTCGAGTCGGACCGTCCCGGGGACCGACGCGATGTCGGCCCCCGCGAGGGATGCGATCTCGCCTGGCCCGGCCAGGGTGGGGGCCGGGAACCAGGTGTCGAGCACCCGCCCGTCGGAAGTCGTCGTGGCCAGGCCGATGGCCCAGGCGCCGGTGGGGGAGGTGGAGTCGCTCACGGGGGGTCACGGTATTCGTCCGGCGCACCGGCGGGCGAGGCCGTTGGTGGCGTTCCGCCGCCAGTAGCCTCGCGGCGGTGACCGACCTACTGGCCAGCACCGCCGACCTCGTGGCGATCCCGTCCGAGAGCCACAAGGAAGCGGCTCTGGCCACGCACGTCGAGCGGCGGCTCCGAGCGCTCGGGTGGCTCGACGTCGAGCGCGTGGGCGACAACGTGGTGGCGCGCACCCACCTGGGGCGTCCCTTCCGACTCGTGCTCGCCGGCCACCTCGACACCGTGCCGGCCAACGACAACGCGACGCCGCGCGTCGAGGGCGACGTGCTGTGGGGCCTGGGGTCGACCGACATGAAGGGCGGGCTGGCGGTGATGCTGGAGCTGGCCGAGACGATGCCGGATCCCGCGGTCGACGTGACATGGATCTTCTACGCGGCCGAGGAGGTGGCCGCCGTGCACAACGGGTTGCGCCACCTGTTCGCGCACCGCCCGGATCTGCTCGCAGGCGACGCCGCTCTGCTCGGTGAGCCGACGGCCGCCGGCCTCGAGGTGGGGTGCCAGGGATCGATGCGGTTGCGCGTGACCCTGAAGGGAGCCCGGGCGCACGCGGCGCGACCGTGGATGGGGCGCAACGCGATCCACCGCGCCGGGCGCGTGCTGGCCGCCCTCGACGAGTACGAGGCCCGCCGGCCGGTGCTCGACGGATGCGAGTTCCACGAGGCCCTCCAGGCCGTGTTCGTCGAGGGCGGCGTGGCGGGCAACGTCGTGCCCGACACGGCGGTCATCACGATCAACCACCGGTTCGCCCCGGACCGCTCGCCGACGGAGGCGCAGGTCCACGTGGAGGAGGTGCTGGCTCCCTACCTCGAAGACGGGGACGAGCTCGAGCTGGTGGACGTCGCCGACGCCGCACCGCCCAGCTTGACGCATCCGCTGTTGGCGACGCTGCGCGAGCGGAACGGGCTCTCGGTGCGGGCCAAGCTCGGATGGACCGACGTGAGCCAGTTCGCAGCCGCCGGCGTCCCCGCCGCCAACTTCGGGCCGGGTGAGTCGTCCCTCGCGCACACGCGGGACGAGCACGTCGACCGCGCCTCGCTCGAGGCCGTGCACGCCGCCCTCGTCGACCTCGTGGGTCGGGGCGTCTGACCCACGGCCGCCCGCGACGCGCGGGGCCGGCGCCGTGGACCAGCGGCACCGGCCCTCACGAGAGGTTCAGAGCCGACGCAGGACGGTGACGACCCGGCCGAAGACCTGGACGTCGTCGGCGTCGAACTCCATCGGCCCGAGCGTGGGGTTGGCCGGCACGAGCACGACCCGGTCGCCCTGGGTGGTGAACGTCTTGACCGTTGCCTCGTCGCCCGGGATGCCGGCCACGACGATGTCGCCCGCGTCGGCCGTCGACTGCGTGCGGCACACGACGAAGTCACCGTCGAGGATGCCGGCGTCGATCATCGACTCGCCCCGGACGCGCAGCATGAACAGCTCACCGTCGCCCGTGAAGTCGACCGGCAGCGGGAGCAGCTCCTCGACGTTCTCCTGCGCCAGGACGTCGGTGCCGGCAGCGACGTCGCCCACGAGGGGGACGTGGCGCACCGGGCGACGGTCGGCGACGGCATCGGAGTTCGGGTCCCACCGGACCTCGATGGCCCGGGGCTTGGTGGGGTCGCGGCGGAGGTAGCCGTGGCGCTGGAGCGCCGCCAGGTGCGCGTGGACGGTCGAGGGCGAGGTGAGGCCCACGGCTTCGCCGATCTCGCGGACCGACGGCGGGTAGCCGTTGTCGCGGGTGTGCTGCTCGATGATCTCGAGCACCTGGCGCTGGCGGGCGGTGAGGGCTTGCGGGGGCATCCGTGCTCCTTCGCGTGGTGGTCTGCCCCGGGTGGACGGCAGGCCTGTCAGATGTCAGCGAGGCCCGGTCGAACGGGCGATGACGCGGACGGCCCCGGCCGGGACGCTCGCGCCGTACGCCCAGCGGTGCCGAACGCACGTTCTGTCCGGAAGGTACCACCGGCGCGGGGGCAAGGCAAACACCCGTTCGAACGACCCCTTGACGGCGAACACGGGTTCGTGGTGTGGTGGTTCTCACGAACGGGCGTTCGTCACGGGCGCCGCAAAGTGTCACACGCCAGCAGGAGACTCGGGCACATGGTCGCGATCCACATCCCTCGCCGTTCGGAAGGCAGGTGGGCCGGCGGTCCGGTCGTCTCGCTGCGCCCCGCCCCCACCCCGGTGCTCAGGTTGGTCCCGCCGTCGCTGCCCGACCGCGCCACGCGCATCCGCCGGCGACGGCTGGCGGTGCTGGTGGTGGCCGTCGCTCTGGTGGCGGCCACCGTCATCGGGGTGCGGGCCATCGGTGGATCGGCCCAGGTCGACGGCACGGCGCGGCCCGAGGTCGTCGAGCTCCAGCCGGTTCCCGTCGCCGACCAGCGCTACATCGTGCAGCCGGGCGACACGCTGTGGTCGATCGCCACCGAGGTCGCACCCGACGACGACCCGCGGGCCGTCGTCGACGCCTTGCGCGAGGCCAACGGCGGCCCGGCGCTCCAAGTCGGCGACGAGCTCATCCTCGCCCTGGACTGATGCGCTCGAACTCGAACGACAGCGCCTCGCGGGCCGCTCGCAGCTGGGTCTCGACCGTTTCGAGCGAGCCGAGGAAGGTGCGGGCCCACACCAGCCGCCGCTCCAGGTCCTCGACGTCGGCCGTGTAGCCCTCGCCGGCCCGCTTCCGGTAGTTCAGCGCTGCGCCCTCGGCAGCCGCATCGGCTTCGGCGTGCGCACGGGCCACGATCTCCTCGGCGTGCTGCTGCGCGTCGGCCGCCAGGCGCCGGCAGTACTCCTGGGTCTGCGCGACGTAGGCGTCGGCCTCCTGCTGGGCTTGCGACAGGATGTTGATCGCCTCGACGCTCGGACGGGGCGTGGCGTGCGCAGGCACGGGCAGGTCGTCGGTGCGCGCCTCGCTGTGCTCCCGCTGCCACTGCACCAGGGTGTTCTTGTAGTGGGTCACCTTGGCGCGCAGGGAGGCCTCGGACGCGTCCCGCGCGGCGATCTCGTCGGCGACGCGCTGCTGGAACTGCACCACCTCGTCCTCGCTGAACCCTCGCCGCCCGATCGGGCTGCGGGAGAAGCTGATCGTCCGCGCTCGGTCCGGCGTGAGCCGTTGGTGCGGTCGCCTGGCGCCGTCACCCGAGGCGTCCGTCATCTCGCTGTCTCCTTGCTGCCGAATTCCTCGACGTGCAGTCGATGGGCGGGGGCGCCGGCGCCGACCAGGGCGTCGACGCTGGCCCGGACCATCTCCGGGGAGCCGCACACGTAGACGTCGTGATCGGTCCAGGGGCCGTGTCGCAGCGCCACGTCGACGACCGTGCCGGCCTGCTCGCCCGATCCGGGAGAATCCTCGGACACGCACGGGACGAACCGCAGGTTCGGCACGTGCTCGGCGAGCGCGTGCACGGCGGGCAGGTCGTAGAGCTCGCGCCGGCGGCGCGAGCCCCAGAAGAGGCTGGCCCGGCGGGGGTCGCGGGTGACGGCGAGCTGGTGGACGAGGGCCTTCATCGGCGCCAATCCGGTCCCGCCTGCCAGCAGGACGAGGTCGGTGCGGGAGCTCGCGGCGAGGGTGAGGTGGGTACCGACCGGGGAACCGGCCCGGAGGACGTCGCCCGGTTGCACGGCCTGCACGAGTGCGGTGCTCACGGGGCCGCCGGGCACGAGCCGGATGTGCAGCTCGAAGCTGCCGTCCGGACCGGGCAGCGTCGCCGGTGTGTAGTAGCGCCACAAGCGAGGCCGCATCGGTGCCTCGATCGCGAGCGACTGGCCGGCTTGGTAGGGGAGCGGCGCATGGGGGACGACGGTCAGCACCGCCACGCCGAGCGACCGGCGCTCGACGCCGGTGACCGTGAGATCCCACCAGGGCGGGTTCGATGTCGCCTCGTCTGCGGCCCGAGCCATGACCTCGGCGACGATCTCGTAGGCGGCCGCCCAGTCGCGGGCGAGATCGGGTGTCCAGTCGGGACCGCTGAAGTGCTCGAGCGTGGCGAGCAGCGCGGTGCCCACCACCGGGTAGTGGTGGCGCGCCACGCCGAACCGACGATGGTCCCGACCGAGCTGTTGCAAGGTCGGGACCACCGAGTCGAGGTCGTCGACACGGCTGATGACCTGGCCGAGGGCGGCGACCAGCTTGTCGCGCTGGTTGGCCATGCTGACCGGGAACATCTCGCGGATGCCCGGGTCGCTCAGGAACAGCGTGGAGTAGAAGAACAGCGGAACCTGATCGCCGTGCGCGGCCACTGCGCTCCAGTTGTCCTGGAGCCGTCGGGCGTCGACCATCGTCTAGTTGCCGGTGATGCCGCTTCCGACGATGTCGGCCTTCACACTCGCAACCACGGCGCCGGCGGCCGCGATCGCCTCGTCGTCGGCACCCAGGTCGACGAGCACGTTCACGAGGTGGGCGACGACCTTGTCGTAGTGGGTCTCCGTGATGCCGAGGCCGCGGTGGGCCTCACCGAGCGCCCGGCCGTCGTAGTCGGCCGGGCCACCGAGCACCTGGCTGAGCAGCAGGACCTGATGGCGCTTCACCTTGGCGACATCGGTGTCGGCGAAGAAGGGCGCCAGGTCCGGGTCGGCGAGCACCAGTTCGTAGAAGCGGTCGACGGCGACTCGGATGGTGGGCGCCCCGCCGAGCCGGTCGTAGTGGCTCGCGGGCGTCTCACCTTCGACGGTCTGTTCCCCAGGCATGCAGATCCCCTCGTGTTGCACAGTCTTGTACTGGCCCGCTTACGTCCCGTGCTGACCGTACCGCGGCGGCGAGGGGTGCGCGCACCGCTGTGATGGCGGGGCGGTGCGTGACCGCCGTGAGCCCGTGCCCACGGCAGGCGGTCGCGCTGCACCCGATAGCTTTCTCGGCGTGCGCTGCGCGGCCTGTGGTCATCACGACTCCAAGGTGGTGGATTCGCGCCAGTCGGACGACGGCGGGGCGATCCGTCGCCGTCGACAGTGCCTCGCGTGCGGGCAGCGGTTCACGACCTTCGAGCGCCCGGAATCGTCCGGGCTGGCGGTCATCAAGCGCTCGGGTGATCGCGAGCCCTTCGACCGGGCGAAGGTGGTCGCTGGGATCCAGGCGGCGGTGAAGTCCCGGCCGGTCGGTGCCGGCGAGGCCGAGGCGTTGGCTGCCGCGGTCGAGGACGAGATGCGCCAGCTCCCGTCGGGTGAGGTCACGAGCGAGCGGGTCGGGCGCGCCGTGCTCGAGGGTCTGCGTGAGCTGGATGTGATCGCCGCCGTCCGGTTCGCCTCGGTCTACAAGGGCTTCGACGACCTGTCCGACTTCGAGCGCGAGCTCACGCTGCTCACGAAGCGGACGGCTCCGAAGCGCCACTGACGTCCTGCGTCCGGATGTAGCGCAGGAAGAGGAAGCCCTCGTCGTCGATCACCACACGGTCGAGGTCGAGGCCCCGGGGTGCTGCCGGCCTC
This sequence comes from uncultured Acidimicrobiaceae bacterium, assembly GCA_964448525.1. Taxonomy (GTDB): domain Bacteria; phylum Actinomycetota; class Acidimicrobiia; order Acidimicrobiales; family VFJN01; genus ZC4RG19. The sequence goes on along the minus strand of CAYUXB010000103.1, from coordinate 1,949 downwards.
GGGCCGTGGACGATGCGGGTGGCGGGGCCGCCGACCAGGGCGGGGGCGATCGTGACGCACATCTCGTCGATGAGGTCGTGGGCGATCAGCCCCGCGTTGGTGCGCGGCCCGCCCTCGCACAGCACGACGCGGGCGCCGAGCGCGCCGAGGACCCCGACCGCCGACGGCCAGTCGACCTGGTCGTCGCCGGCGACGTGCACGTCCGCGACGGCTTCGAGCGCCCGGCGGCGATCCGGGTCGGCCGCGGCGGCGGTGAGCACGATCGGGCGGGCCTCGGCGGACGCCTCGCGGAAGAGCCGGCTGTCGGGAGCGATGCCGAGCGACGTGCTCACCACCGCGATGCGGGGCCGCGGCTGCTGGCCCCGGGCGGTGCGCTGGGCGACGATCTCGGCCCGGGGGCGGCTCGGGCCGTAGTCCTCGGCGATGACGGTGCCGGAGCCGGCGACGATGATGTCGGCGATGCCGCGGAGAGCGGAGAACACCGCGCGGTCGCCGGGGCCGCCGAGGTTGCCGGTGAGGCCCTGGGCGTCGGCGGCAGCGCCGTCGACGGTGGCGATCATGTTGACCGCCACCCACGGCCGGCCTCCGGGGCCGTGGCGTTCGTCAGCCGCGTGGAGGGCGACGGGGTCGATGTCGCGCACGTGCGCGGGCCAGATCATCTCCATGGTGGGCGCACCGTAGCTGTGGATGCCTGTGGACTAATCCACCGTGAATTCACAGGTTCCTCCTCTAGTCGTCCACAGCCATTACCCCGTAGGTTGCCGAGAGTGCACTGTGCCCCGGCGCGGACGAGCGGAATGGTGGTTGTCGCTTCCGTGTCTGTGGTGGGCTGAGCGACTCCTGAGGCTGCATCACCTCGCTCTCGGGTGAGGCGATGCAACTCGACCTGCGAGTCCGCGCCGGGCCGGTCGCACGAGAGCTGGGTCGGGTCGACGGGGGGCGTTGCGACGCTCGCGCCGGGGCCGCGTCCGCCGCGTCTCGTGCGACCTCACGATCGCTCCGGTCGGTCGTCTGCTCCTGCGTCGCAGGAAGCTTCCGGGGCCCCGTGCTGTTGTACCTGTGCCGGCCCGAAACGGTCGCGATCGGGCCCTCCGAATACCTTGACGATGTAGTTACACGGCTGTAGTTTCACCCACATCTTGTGGCTCGACGGCCTCACCACCACAACACCTGGTGGCCGGCCCAGGTCGCAATCTCCCCAGCACATCTCTCCAAAACGACCTGGAGGAACCCCATGGCTCTCGCTCCCGAGCAGGCGGGCATCGGCATCCGGCGCCACTTCACGACCGACGGCGTGCACCCCTACGACGAGGTCGAGTGGGACCGTCGCGACGCCCGCATCACCAACTTCCGTGACGGGTCGGTGGCGTTCGAGCAGCTCGGGGTCGAGTTCCCGAAGGCGTGGTCGGTCAACGCCACGAACATCGTCTCCCAGAAGTACTTCCGCGGCACGGTCGGCACTCCCGAGCGCGAGTGGTCGCTGCGCCAGGTCATCGACCGCGTGGCCGACACCATCACCCGGTGGGGGGTCGAGGGCGGCTACTTCGTCGACCAGGCCGAGGCCGACGTCTACAACGCCGAGCTGAAGCACCTGCTCGTGACGCAGAAGGCCGCCTTCAACAGCCCGGTGTGGTTCAACATCGGCGTCAAGGGCGTGCCCCAGCAGGCCAGCGCCTGCTTCATCCTCTCGGTCGACGACGCCATGGACTCGATCCTCAACTGGTACCGGGAGGAGGGCATCATCTTCAAGGGCGGCTCCGGCGCCGGGGTCAACCTCTCCCGCATCCGCAGCTCCGTCGAGCTGCTCAAGGGCGGCGGCACCGCCTCGGGCCCGGTCAGCTTCATGCGGGGCGCCGATGCCTCGGCCGGCACCATCAAGTCGGGCGGCAAGACTCGGCGCGCCGCCAAGATGGTCATCCTCGACGTCGGCCACCCCGACATCGAGGAGT
>CAYUXB010000102.1:0-11850 GCA_964448525.1 uncultured Acidimicrobiaceae bacterium | reverse complement strand
CCCCCCCCCCCCCCCCCCCCCCCCCCCCCCCCCCCCCCCCCCCCCCCCCCCCGTCGTCGGGGGCTCCGTCGTGGGCGGTTCCGTCGTGGGCGGTTCCGTCGTGGGCGGTTCCGTCGTGGGCGGTTCCGTCGTCGGCGGGGTCACCCAGGAGGCACCGGCCTCGGCCGAGACGGTCGTGGTCACGGTGGTCGCCAGGATCAGGCGCTGGGAGCCCTTCTTGAAGAACACCCGGCCGGCCTGAACGCTGGCGTCGGCGCTCGCCGTCACGGTCGCCGGCCCGATCTCGTCGCTCGTGAGCCAGAACTCCGTGCCGTCCGCGAACGGCCCGGCGAAGGGATCGCCGCTGGAATCGGTGACTGTCGTGCCCGCCGACGGGGTGAGGGTGACCGCAGCTGCGGTGGTGTTCACGACGAACGGTCCGACCGGCTCGCCCTGCGGCGCCTCGGTCTCGGCCGGGGGGACGATGGCCAGGCTGACGCTCGGCTCACCGAACCCGGGCAGCACGCCGTCGGCCACCGCGCGGAGGATCGCGTCGTAGTTGGCGACGATGACCGGATCGTTCTCCACCGGCGTCATCTCGAACCCGTCGGTGAAGTGCCAGATCGCGGCCTGTGTTGCGGCGGCGCGCTGGGCGACGGTGCCCGTGATGGCGTAGCCGGCCGGACCGGAGCCTGCCGGGTGGTAGCTGCCGAGGATCTGCTCGACCTGGCTGAGGTTGGGCACGCCCGAGGCGTCCCAGTCGACCTCGGCCATCCCGCTCGTCCCGGAGGTGATGCCGGTGTGGATGTCGATGCAGTAGCCCGCGCCAGTCACGCCGTCGATGGTCATGCCCATCAGGCCGGCCGACGACCGCTCCATCCCGCCACCAGCGGTGCCGACGACGGTCGCGCTCGCCCCGGGCACCAGGCCCGTGAACGTGGCCTCGCTGGCCGCGAGAGCCGGCGACGCCAGCCCCACGACCATGGCCAGCACCGCGAGGATGCCGGCAGTCGCTGCACAGGCACGCCGGACGGCGCGCTCGTGCGGAAGATGCTCGCCCATGTTGTTTCCCAGTCCCAGTGTCCGGTGCCGAAGCTGTCCGCCCAGCACCACCGGATGTTGCCCGCCGGGCCCCCAGTAGGCCCGCCGAGTGGCAACATACCACCGAGAGTGATCGATTCACCGTCGAGCCCGCTCATGTGACCGAAGCCACCACGCGAAGAAGGGGGCCCGAAGGCCCCCTTCCCGTCAGTTCGTCACCTCAGCGGAGGATCAGTCCTCGGCACCGAGCCGCTTGCGTCGGCTGACGATGCCGAAGCCCGCACCCACGGCGAGCAGCACGGCAGCGACGCCCACCAGCATCAGCGACTGGGCGCCGGTGACGGGCAGACCGCCACCTTCGTCCTGGTTCGGCGTGATGGGCACGGTGGTGGTCGGCTCGTCGGGCACGGTCGACTGGACGGTGATCGGCACCGTCGTCGTCGTGGTCGCCTCGGTCGTGGTGGTCGTCGACTCGGTCGTGGTCGTCGTCGCAGGCGAGAACGAGACCGGGGCCTCGGCCGTGGCGTCGGTGGTGATCGTGGACGCCAGGATGAGACGCTGCACACCCTCGGTGAAGAACACGCGACCCGCACCGACCTCGGCGCTGGCGCTCGCACTGATCGACCCCGAGCCCTCGGCGTTCGACGACAGCCAGATCTGCGTGCCGTCGACGACGGCGCCGGTGAACGGCGAGCCGTCCTCGTTGTGGAGCGTCACGCCCTCCGACGGGGTGAGCGTCACCTCGTCGGCGCTGGTGTTGACCAGGTAGGGGCCGACCAGGCCCTCAGCCTCGCCCGAGGTGGACTCCGGCGGGGTGATCGACAGGCTGACGGTCGGCTCACCGAAGCCCTCGAGCCCGCCCTCGACGGCCTCGAGGATGGTCTTGTAGTTGTCGATGATCTGCTGCGGGTTGTTCGCCGTGTCATCGGTCAGCTCGAAGCCGTCGGTGTAGTGCCAGATGGCCGCCTGCGTTGCCGCGGCCTTCTGCGCATCGGTGCCTGTGATCTGCTGACCCTCGGGACCGTCGCCGTTGGGGTGGTACCAGCGGAGGATCGCCTCGACCTTGTCGAGGTTGTCGACGCCCGAGGTGGCCCACTCGATCTCGTCGACGGTGTCGCCGGTCCGGATGGGGGTGTTGATGTCGATGCAGTAGGCGAGCGCATCGACCTCGCCGTCGATCTCGAGGTTGAACATCCCGGCGCGCTGCGTCTGACCGGCGTTGCCGGGCCAGTCGCCGTGGATGCGGGCGCTCTGGCTGTCGGACATGCCGGTGACCTCGGCGACGCTGGCGGCGAGTGCCGGACCTGCGAGACCGAGGATCAGGCCGAAGGCGGCGACGACGATGCCGATGACAGATGTCGGCGCGCGATGACGCCGACGCTGGCGTGGCGCAGTATTCATGACACTCCCCAAGCTCCAGGTGCCGCCCGCGGGCACACACACGTTTCTGACGACTGATGTGGGCCCGGTTTCGCTATGGCTCCCCGCGGACGCAGCGACCAGATTCGCCCGCGATTCACAGCCTGCCCCGGCGACGGGCTTCCCATCACGTCGCCGCTGCGCAAGCTAACACGTGCCCGCTCCCGAACGCGACACCCCGAACGAAACCGCAGCAAAAGCCGGCTCGATCGCACCGAGCGCGGCGAGAGGCCCGCACAGAGCGGGCCTCTCGGACCAATCAGATCAACGCACGCCGCCGAGACCGGCGTGACGGGTCAGGCCGTGGCCGACGCGGCTGACTCGGACGCCGACGCTCCCGAGTCTCCGAACGTGATGACGGAGCGGATGACCGAGCCGGCCTTGAGATCCTCGACCGCCTGGTTCACGTCGTCGATGTGGATCTTCTTCGAGATCATGCCCTCGAGATCGAGACGACCGTTGCGCCACAGGTTGAGCATGCGGTTGAAGTCGCTGCGCACGTCGGCCGAGCCGTAGTACGAGCCCACGAACGTCTTCTCGTCGAAGAACAGCTCGAACGCGTTGAACGAGATGGTCTTGTCGACCCCGCCGACGCCGATGATGCACGTGGTGCCGCCGCGGCGGGTGACGTCGTAGGCGGTGCGCATCGTGGCGGGAAGACCGATCGCCTCGAACGCGAAGTCGAACCCGTCGCCACCGGTGATCGAGGCCTTGGCCCCATCGAGGTCGTCGGGCTTCACCGCGTGGGTGGCACCGAGTCGCAGCGCGTCCTCGAGCTTGCTGTCGACGAGGTCGACCGCGACGATCTCCGACGCGCCCGCGACCCTCGCCCCCTGGATGGCGGAGATGCCCACGCCGCCGCAGCCGAACACGACGACCGACGAGCCGGGCGTGACCTTCGCGGTGTTGAGAGCGGCGCCGACGCCGGTCATGACGCCACAGCCGACGAGCGAAGCGATCTCATGGGGGGTGTCCGGGTCGATCTTCACCACGCCCTGCTGGGGCATGATCATCTCCTCGGCCCAGGTGCCCGACCCGGCGAAGCCGAAGATCGGGTTGCCGCCCTGCGAGAAGTGCATCGCCCCGAACGCGGCCATCTGCACGTTGACGCACAGGTTGGGTTGCTTGCGGTCGACGCAGAACTTGCAGGTGCCGCAGGGGGCGCTCCAGGCGATGATCACGTGGTCGCCGGGCACGACGTTGGTGACGCCCTCCCCGACCTCGCTCACGACGCCCGCACCCTCGTGGCCCGGGACGAACGGGGCCGGCTGCGGGATGGTGCCGTTCATGCCCGACACGTCGGAGTGGCACACGCCGGTGGCGTGGATCTTGACCTTGACCTCGCCCGGACCCACCGGGCCCAGCTCGACGTCGTCGACGATCTCGAGCTTCTCGTCGCCGGTGGTGCGGAGCACGGCTGCGCGCATGGCTGGCTTCCCCTCGTTCAGCTTGCGTGGACGGACCGGGCGCAGCGTAACCGCGGCGCCCACCCCCAGGAGACCGTGGTCACGATGCTTGACCGCGAGGTCAGCGAGCGCCGGTCACGCGAACCGGTCGGCGATCAGCTCGGTCGCCTCACGCAGCTCGCCCGCCACCCAGTCGACATCACCCATGCCGTTGGCCCACGCGATCGTCGCCGACCACCACACGTGCCCGAGCGCCTTGGCCGCCGACGCCTCCAGCGCCGGATCGACGTCGTCCGGAAACGCCGCCTGCATGATGCGGGCCATCGCCCGGGTGACCTCGTTGATGGCGCCGACGCTCGCCGGGTCACCTGCGGTCATCGCCCCGATGACCGCAGCGGTGAGCAGCGGGTCTCGGTCCATGGCGCGCAAGGCCCGGGTGAGCACGTCCATGATGCGGTCGACCGTGGTGGCGCCGGACGGCGGGTGGCGGGTGACGCGTTGCTCGAGGTCGCCGAGCCACTGCACCATCACGGCGAGGAGCAGAGCGTCCTTCGACGGGAAGTAGCGGTAGATCGTGCCCAACGCCACCTCCGCCCGGGTGGCGACGTCGCGCATCTGCACGGCGTCGTAGCCCCCCTCGGCGCCGAGCTCGAGCGCGGCGCGGATGACGCGGCCTCGGCGTGCGGCCTGACTCTTCGTGAGCACCGGGGCGGCGGGAGCGTCGGACATCGGGGCGGGAACCTACCTGGCCGGGCGGCCCAGCTCGCGGAACGGGACGTCCTTGTCGGTCCGCGGCTCGGACGGCAGGCCGAGCGCTCGCTCCCCCATGATGTTGGCCTGCACCTGGTCGCTGCCCCCGGCGATGCGCAGGGACGGCGAGTGCAGGAAGCGCCGCAGCCACATGCCGTCGGCGACGTCGGGCCCGGCGAGCAGGCCGTGCGCGCCCTGCAGATCGACCGCCGCTTCCGACAGCGCCTTCATGTAGCGGGCGAACGCGAGCTTCATGACCGACGCCTCGGCCCCGGGCCGGCGTCCCTGGCTGAGGGCGGTCTGGCTGCGGTAGCGCAGGAAGCGCAGCAGCTCGAACCGGATGTGGGTGTCGACGAGGCGCGCCCGCACGAGCGGCTGGTCGGTCACGCCGAAGCCCTTGGCGAAGGCGATGAGCGCGGTCGGATTCGCTCCCACCCCGCCGGCGATCGAGGACCGCTCGCTGTTGAGCGTGGTCTGGGTGACTCGCCAGCCCTCGCCCTCGGATCCGAGCAGGTTGGCCGCGGGCACGCGCACGGCGTCGAGGAAGACCTCGGAGAAGTGGCTCTCCCCCGTCATCTGGCGCAGGGGCCGGACGTCGATGCCCGGGCTGGTCATGTCGAGGAGGAAGTAGCTGATGCCGCGGTGCTTGGGCACGTCGCTGTCGGTGCGGGCCAGCAGCATCCCCCAGCGGGCCCGGTCGGGCGAGGACGTCCACACCTTCTGGCCGGTGACCACCCACTCGTCGCCGTCGCGCTCGGCACGGGTGGCGAGGTTGGCGAGGTCGGAGCCGGCGCCGGGCTCGCTGAAGAGCTGGCACCACAGCTCGTCGCCGCGCAGCATCGGCGGGAGGAACCGCTCCTTCTGCTCGTCGGTGCCGTGGGCGAGGATCGTCGGTCCCGCCATGCCGATCGAGATCATGTAGGCGCCGTTCGACACGCCGTAGCGGGCTTGCTCCTGGCCGAAGATCACCTGGTGGATCGGCTTGCCGCCGCGACCGCCGTACTCCTTGGGCCAGGTGATGCCGGCCCACCCGCCGTCGTAGAGCGTGCGCTGCCAGGCCTGGCACCGGGCGATGTAGGTGGGCTCGTCGTAGGCGTCGGTCCACAGTCCGAGCGAGAAGTCGTCCGGGTGGCCCTTGGGGATGGCGTGGGCGTCGAGCCAGGCGCGCGCCTCGGCCCGGAACGCGGCTTCCTCTGGCGTGTCGTCGATGTCCACGCCACCAGAGTAGAACGCGTTCTACTCTGGTGGCGAGGCGATCGGTCGTGCCCGCGGCAAGTCAGCGGTGGTCGGGGAACTGGATCGAGATGTGGTGCTGCGACGATGCCCAGTTCGGCACGTTCACCACCTGGGTGCGCCCCCACCCCGTGCGCGAGCGCAGGGCGACGCTGATCGTGTCGTCCGGCGGGGTGGCGGCGGGTAGGTGGAGGTCGGCCCCCGTGATGAACGGCAGCGCCGACACGTCGGGGATCGGCACCGACAGGTCGGTCACGCCGTCGCTCCCGTCGTCGAACACGAACAGCGCGTTGATCCGGTCCGCCCGTGGCGCGAGCGCGGGCGTGACGACGTCGTGTCCGTCCACCGTCAGCACGTCGCCGGCCGCGCCCTGGTCGCCCCACAGCTCCTTGTAGCGAGTGATCGTCAGGCTGGTGTGGGCGTCGCTCTTGTCGCGCAGCAGGTCGATGCCGGTGCCCGGCTCGGAGGTCAGCAGGCGGACCAGGTGGTCGCTGCGCACGAACGGCTGGAAGTAGAAGTGGTGGACCGAGCCGTCGCCCCGGGTGAGCGCCAGCTCGTAGCGCTGGTGGCGAGAGGCCCGGAACGGCCCCCATGCGCCGTCCTCGCCGATCTCGAAGGTGGCGACCGGGCGCCGGCCCCGCCGGTGGCCCGAGTCGCCGTCGACCCGCCACACCTCGAGGGTGGTGCCGGCCGCCCCGATGTTGGCCGGGAACAGGTTGGCCTCGCCGGAGATGCGGAGCCGCCCCCGCTCCGGGACGATCGCGGTGGTGCGCGGCGCCCGGCCGGTGAAGAACTCGTAGAACTCGGCGAACGTCTCGGCCGAGGTCGCCACCTGCACGTGGCCCTGATCGGGCGCGTACCAGTTGGTCGCCCCCACCACCTGCCGGGACGGGTCGCCCTCGCCCCACACCGCCAGCGTGGGCACGCCCCCGGGCGGTGCGGCCGCAGGGCGGCCGTCGATGTTGACGTAGTGGGCGACGGTGGCCGCGCGCGCCGGCGAGCTGGTGAGGTAGCCCTGCGACACGAAGGTGCCGAGCGAGTGCCCCAGGAGGTCGACCTGGTCCGCCCCCGTCTCGTCGAGCAGCGTGCCGATCACCTCGTCGAGCCCGGCCCACACGTCGTCCATCGTGTTGGTGGCGAAGGTCGAGTCGTACTCGTGGACCGCGATGCGGTCCGCCGGGTAGCCGTTGCCGGTGAGGCGCAGCGCCTGGGACTCGAACTGGGCGCCCGAGCCCGACCCCCCGTGGACGAACACGACGGGCCGCGGCTGCCGGTGCCCCCGACCGACCGCGCCGTGCCGGTCGGCAGCGTCCCCGGCGGCGGCGCCCGAGGCCGCGGTGGCGAACGCGGTCACCACCATCAGGACGGCGCCGATGGCGCCGATGAGCTTCCGTGTCATGCGTGGACTCCCCTCGGTGTCCGCCCCGACGACATCCCGCCCCGCAACTGTCTATCGCGTCAGTCAACAAGGGACGGTGGCCGGCGACGGGTGGACAGGAGCGCGTCATGTGGAGTGGAGGTCGGGGCATCTCACGCGTCGGTCATGTCACACCCACGGAGCGAGTCGCGGGCGTAGAGTTGCGGCACCGCGCCGGAGGGGACGAGGGCATGCTGCGACGACGTCACGCGACGGTCATCGGTCTGGTCGCGGTGGTGCTCGCGCTCACCGCGTGCTGGCCGGTACCGGGCCAGAACCCCGATCGCACCGCCCACAACGGCCTCGAGCGCACGCTCACCCGCCGGGTCGTGAACGACCTCGAGGAGCTGTGGGCCACATCGCAGGCGACCGGTGCCGTGCGGCACCTGATCGTGGTCGACGGCGGCGTGATCGCCGGGGAGGACGACGCCCTGCACCGGCTCGATGGCGCGACCGGTGAGCACGAGTGGACCTGGGCCCCCGCCGCCGGCTACCCCGCCGTGGTCGGCGCCCCCGCCTTCGGCGTCGACGATCGCATCCTCGCCGGCTACGGTCAGATCGGCCGGGCCAGCACGTACTCCAGCTCCTGGCTCGATCCGGTGTCCGGCCGGATGATCGAGCAAGCGCCGTCCACGGGGCTCCCCGCCGGTGTGCGCGGCGACCGAGTGGCCGGTACGAGGGTGCAGTGGGCCGGTGGGGCAAGCTTCGGCGTCACCATCGAGCTCGCCGAGCTGTCGACCGGCACCCGGTCGGTCTCTCCCGTCGATCTCGGCGAGCCGTCCGCTGACACCCCGTTCGACGTCACGCTCGGCGGCGACCGGGTGTATCAGTCCGGCTTCGGCGTGGCGGACTCGGCGACCTTCACGAGGGAGGTCGCCGTGCGGGCGTTCCCCGTGACCGGCGGCAGCCTGACCTGCGGGCCCCCGGAGTGGCCGCAGTTCGCCTGCGCGACGTGGAGCACCGCCGTGGGTCCGGCGCCCACCGCGCCGGTCATCGGGCCCGGCGAGGCCGAGATCTACGTGGGCACCGGCGCGGGCACCGTCGTGGCCCTCGACGCCGCCACCGGCGCCGTCCGCTGGACCGTGGACGTCGGTGCTGCGGTCCCGAGTCCTCCCGCCCTCGCCGACGGGGTGTTGTACGCAGGAACGGCCGCGGGCACCCTCGTCGCCGTCGACGCGCGCGGCTGCGGCGCCGCCACCTGCCGGCCGCTGTGGACAGCCACCGGCGGGCCCGCTTCGATCGCGACCCAGCCCGCCGTCGCCGGCACCGGCGCCGACGCGGTGGTCTACGTCGGAACCACCGACGGCACGGTCCGAGCCAACGCCGCCGCTGGATGTGGCGAGCCCACCTGCCGCCACCCGTTGTGGACCGCCCCCGCCGGCGGCCCCGTCACCGGTGGCCCCATCGTCAGCAATGGCCGTGTCTTCGTCGGCACGGACAACGGTCGCGTGGTCGCCTTCGGTCTCCCCCGCGGATGACCCCGCGCTGACCACACCGCGGCCGGCGCGATCGGCGCCGGATCGTGCGAGGCTGCCGATGTGAGCTCGCCCGCGGACATGCCCCGGTCCACACCCGCCGGCCCCTTCGCCGACGGTCCGCCCTCGTCCGCCCTGCGGGTCGCCGCCCCACGCCTCGGGGCGTTCGGCGGGCGCGAGCTGGTGCGGGGCGCCGAGATCTGGGCCACGATCGTGCTCGTCGTCGCCCGCGCCGTGCTCGTCCACCTGGTGCGGCACCCCCGAGCCGTCGTGGCGCTGCGCGGCGACAAGGACGCCCGCACCGCCCTCGCCGAGGCCGCCAGCACCGGCCTGGTCGAGGCCTTCATGGCGCTCGGGCCCACGTTCGTGAAGCTCGGCCAGCTCATCGCGTCGTCTCCCGGGATGTTCCCCACGCCGCTCGCCGACGCCTGCCTGCGCACCCTGTCCGACGTCCCGCCCTTCCCCGCCGACCAGGTGCTCGCCATCGTCGAGGACGACCTCGGTGCGGCCGCCGGCCAGGTCTTCGCCTCGTTCGACCCGCACCCGCTGTCGGCCGCCTCGATCGCCCAGGTGCACGCGTGCGTGCTGCGCGACGGCCGCCAAGCGGTGCTCAAGGTGCAACGGCCGGCCATCACCGACCGCATGAACCGAGACCTGCGGATCATGTACCGCATCGCTCGCCTGGTCGACCGCACCCGCACCGGCCACCTCATGAACGCCCCGGGCGTCGTCGAGGACCTGCACCAGGTCACCAACGAAGAGCTGAACTTCGCGCTCGAGGCGCACCGCCAGACGCGGTTCCGCGACAACATCGGCGCCTTCGGCGACAACGCCTGGATCACCGCACCGGAGGTGTACTGGGACCACTGCGGCCCCCGCGTCATCTGCATGGAGCGCCTCTTCGGCACGCCGATGGACCGCTTCGCCGAGGTGCGGGCCCGGGGCGTCGACGGCGAGCTGGTGCTGCGCCGGGGCCTCAAAGTGTGGATGGAGGCGGCGCTCGTCCACGGCCCGTTCCACGGTGACGTGCACGCCGGCAACATCTGGGTGCTCGACGACGGGCGGGCCGCCTACCTCGACTTCGGCATCATGGGCGACCTCCCCGCCGAGCACCGCGACGCCGTGCGGGCGAGTCAGTACACCGTGATGATCGACGGCGACTACACGCGGATCGTGCGGTCGTGGCAGACGATCGGCATCCTCTCCGCCGATGTCGGACCGGTCGAGGAGGTGGCCGAGCGCCTCAAGCTGGTGCTCGACCCGATGTTCGACATGACCCTCGGCGAGACCAGCCTCGCCGACCTGCTGCGTCAACAGGTCGAGCTGCAACAGGAGTACAGCGCCCGCGCCGCGCGTGAGCTGGTGCTGGTGAGCAAGCAGCTCATGTACTTCGAGCGCTACGCGAAGGAGCTGGCGCCCGACTACAACATGGCCCGCGACCTGTTCCTGATCCGCAACGTGTTCCCCGAGGCCGTGGCGGCGACCGCGGCAGAGCGGGGCGTCACCCTGCCGGACGACTCGGTGCCCAACGTGCGCCCTATGTGAAGATGCCCTGCCCGACCGAGCCGGCATCCGGGGCGCCAGTCGTCGAGGTCGATGGCACCGTCTCGTCGATCGCCCGGAGCTCGGATCTGTGGTCCGCCATGTCTGATCGCCTGCCGTGCTGGCCCGCCTCCGCACCGTAGCGCGCCCGCATCACGGGTACGTCACGCGGCCAGGCGCCGCGGCAGCGGCTCGGCGTGGATCACCACCAGTTCCTGCACGGCTCGCGTGAGGGCGACGTACAGCAGGCGCAGGCCCCGGGCGGAGTCGCCGGCGATGGCCGCCGGCTCGACCACCACGACGGCGTCGAACTCCAGGCCCTTGGCATCCGGCGGATCGAGGACGGTGGCCTTCCCCCGGCGATCTGCCGGAAGGCCATCGACCGCGGCGTCGACCTCGCCCGCCAGCTCCCGTGGCCGAATGACGCCGACCGTCGCGTAGGCGTCGGCCAGCTCGCGCACGGCGGCGGCGACCGCCGTCCCTCCCCCGCCCGGCTCGACGGCGACGAACGCCGGTGCTCGGCCGTCGAGCCGCACCGACCGGCACGGGATGACCTCCGGCGCCGCCTCGGCGAGCAGCCCGTTGGCCATGTCCATGATCGAGGCAGGGACCCGGTAGCCGAGGTCGAGATCGGCGCGCTGGGCGGTGGCGGGCCCGCCCAGGTGGGCGATGGCTGCCTCCCACGACTCCTGCGCGCCCGGAGCGGTGGCCTGCGCCATGTCGCCGAGCACCGTCATCGACGCGTCGGGGCTCCGGCGGGCCAGGCAGCGCAGCCCCATGGCGGTCAGGTCCTGCGCTTCGTCGACGACGATGTGGCCGTACGACCGCGGCGGGCCGGCGACGGCCGCCTCCGCCTCGTCGAGGAGCGCCAGGTCGGCCGGCGTCCACGGTTCGTCGGCGACGCGCCGGGCGCTCCGCCGACGGATCATCGCCTGCTCGTCCTCCGACAGCACGCCGCCGGCCGCCGCGGCCAGCGCCGCCCGGTTGCCAAGCAGTCGCCGGACCAGAGCCGGGGCGCCGAGCTGAGGCCAGATCCGGTCGACGGCGCGTGCCCACTCCCGGTTGGACCGCAGGTCGGCGTCCACCGCGTCGGTGGTGACGACCTCGTCGCTGCGGCGCCGCAGCAGATCGGCGCGCACCAGGCGGGCCATCTGGGTGCGGAACGCACCGCGACCGACGTTGTGGGGCACGTCGCGCTCGCGCACGCCGTCGACGGCCTCGGCCACCGCACCGCGCGGGAGGCGTGCTGTCCCCCACATCGTGGTGACCGCCAGGTCGTCGTCCGGTGGGCGGACCGACGCCCCCACCGCGCGGGCGATCACCGCAGCCATGCGGGCATCACCCTTCAACGCCGCGGCCTCGTCGCTGTCGGCTCCGACCGCTCGGTAGGCGGTGCCGGCCAGCAGGCGGTCGAGCGTGGTCTGGCGGGCCGCGGTCTCGCCCAGCGACGGCAGCACCTGGGCGATGTACCGCAGGAAGACCGGGTTGGGACCGATCACGAGCACGCCCTGCACGTCGAGCTGGCGGCGATGCTCGTAGAGCAGGAAGGCGGCGCGGTGCAGCCCGACCGCCGTCTTGCCGGTGCCCG
>CAYUXB010000101.1:7679-12019 GCA_964448525.1 uncultured Acidimicrobiaceae bacterium | reverse complement strand
GGTCAGGCGGACAGCCAGAGGCCGCCGGCCAGCAGCGCGCCGAACAGCAACTGCACCTGCCCGGTCGCGCCCAGCACCGGGATCATCGCCGCGCCGCGCGCCCCGCCCAGCACGGCGATGACAGGCCGCCGCGCCAGCGGCACCGCGGCGAGGGCCGCCGCTGCGGCCGGCCGCTCCCCCAGCCCCGCCACGACAGGCACCAGGACCATGGCACCGACGAGCAGCGCCACGTACAGCGCGCGGGTGCGGGTGTCGCCCAGGCGGACGGCCAGGGTGCGCTTGCCCGAGGCCGTGTCACCCGGGATGTCGCGCAGGTTGTTCACGACCAGCAGCGCGGTGGCGAGGAGGCCGACCGGGACGCTGGCGCCGAAGGCCAGCCACGACAGCGACTCCTCCTGCACGTAGGCCGACCCCGCGGTGGCCACCACGCCGAAGAACACGAACACGAACAGCTCGCCCAGCCCGAGGTAGCCGTAGGGGTGGGAGCCACCGGTGTAGAACCAGCCGGCGGCGATCGCCGCCACGCCGACCGCCACCAGCTCCGGCCCCACGGCGACGGCGAGGGCGAGCCCGGCCACCCCGGCCACGAGGAACGACAGCAGCGCCGCCCGCTTCACCGCGCCGGGCCGCCGCAGCCCCGAGCCCACCAGCCGCAGGGGACCCACCCGCCGCTCGTCGCTGTCGGTGCCGCGCACCCCGTCGCTGTAGTCGTTGGCGTAGTTGGTGCCGACCTGCAGGGCGAGGGCGACCACGCCGGCGGCGACGGCCCGCCAGGCGACGATGTCGGTGCGGCCGGCGGCGCATGCCGTGCCGACCAGCACCGGCACGACCGCCGCGGGCAGCGTGCGGGGACGGGCACCGGCGACCCAGTCGCGCCATCCCCCGGCGGCGGTCGGGCGCGGGGGGTCGAGAGATCGGTCGGCCACGACGGCAGGTTGGCACGCCCCGCGTCCCGCCGCCCACTCGTTCTGCCTCCCGTTCCGCTCGTCCCCGTCCCGCTCACGGGGGCCACGGTCCGCAGGGCCGGATGGCGGCGGGGGTCGCACGGCGCTAAGCAGGGCCGGTGCACATCGATCAGATCTGGCGGTACCCGGTGAAGTCCATGGTCGGCGGACGCGTCGACGCGGCCGAGGTCGGCGAGTTGGGCATCGTCGGCGACCGCACGTGGGCCGTGCGCGACCAGGTGCGGGGCGGCATCCGGGGCGCCAAGGTGCTCGGTGGGCTGATGCAGCTGTCGGCCCGATACGCGGGCCCGGACGGCGGGCCCGTCGTCGTCACCCTGCCCGACGGCCGCGAGGTCACGACCGACGACCCGCACGCCGCTGCCGCGGTGTCGGCGGCGATCGACCACGAGGTCACCCTCGAGCCCCTGCACCCGCCGGAGGATCTCGACCACTACCGCCGGGGCGCCGCCTACCACGACGACCCGATGGAGGAGCTGCGCTCGATCTTCGGCCGCACCGAGGACGAGCCCCTCCCCGACCTGTCGGCGTTCCCGCCGGTGATCTTCGAGCACGAGTCGCCCCCGGGTACCTACTACGACGCGTTCCCCCTGCTGCTGCTCACCACCTCGGCGCTGCGCTCGCTGCAGGAGGCGCTGCCAGACAGCGCCATCGACATCCGGCGCTTCCGCCCCAGCGTCGTCATCGACACCGGCGACGCCCCGGGCCATCCGGAGCTCGACTGGCCCGAGCGGCGCATCCAGATCGGCGAGGTGCTGGTGGAGACCACGATCGCCTGCCCCCGCTGCGTCATGGTCACGCGCGAGATCGACGACGGCACCCCGCGCGACCGCTCGATCCTGCGCCACATCGTGAAGGACCTCGGCCAGAACGTGGGTGTGTACGCCAAGGTCGTCACCCCGGGGACGATCCGCACGGGCGACCCGGTGTCACTGGTCGACTGACGGACCGATGACGGGCCAGGCGACCGCGTGCGACGGCTGATCGTCGTCGAGGCCCGCGGCACCGACGCGTTCGTCGACGCCCTCCGCGGCGCCTGGGACGACGGCGACGCCGTCCTCCCCCTCGACCCCCGCCTGCCGGGGCCTGCCCGCAAGAAGGTCCTGGCGGCCGCTCGCACGGACGAGCCGGTGGAGGACGGCGACGCCCTCGTGGTCGCCACCAGCGGGACGACCGGCGAGCCCAAGGCGGTGGTCCTCACCCACGACGCGATCACCGCGTCGGCCCGGGCCACGAGCGCCCGCCTCGGCGTCGACCCGACCACCGACCGGTGGCTCGCCTGCCTGCCCCTGGCCCACGTCGGAGGGCTGTCGGTCGTGACCCGGTCCCTGCTGACCGGCACGCCGGTCACGGTGCACGACGGGTTCGACGTCGCCGCGGTGGAGGCCGCGGCGCGCGCCGGCTGCACGCTCGTGTCGCTGGTCGCCACCGCACTCCGGCGGGTCGACGCGTCGGGGTTCCGCACGGTGGTGCTCGGGGGGTCGGCGATGCCCGACGACCTGCCGGCCAACGCGGTCACGACCTACGGCATGACCGAGACCGGCAGCGGGGTCGTCTACGACGGCGTGCCGCTCGACGGCGTCGAGGTGCGGGTGGTCGACGGGGAGGTGCAGCTGCGGTGCCCGATGGCGCTGCGCTGCTACCGCGACGGCCGCGACCCGAAGACCGCGGACGGCTGGTACCCGACCGGCGACGGGGGCACCTGGGACGCGGTGGCCGGCCGGCTGCGGGTGTTCGGCCGGCGTGGCGACCTGATCATCACCGGTGGCGAGAACGTCTGGCCGGCGGCGGTCGAGCGGGTGCTCGGCACCGTGCCGTCGGTGCGGGAGGTGGCGGTCGTCGGCCGGCCCGACCCCGAGTGGGGCCGGCGGGTCGTCGCGCTGGTCGTCCCCGCCGACCCGGCGGCGCCGCCGACGCTGGATGCGCTGCGCGACGCGGTGCGCCGGGAGCTCCCCGCCTACGCCGCGCCGCGCGAGCTGCTTTTGGTGGACGCGCTGCCCCGCACCGGGTCGGGCAAGGTCTCCCGCTCCAGGCTGGCCGAAGTCGAGGGCTGACCGTTCCGCACGCATCTCCCACCGGCTCGCAACCCGACAGGCCAGACAGCTCGTGAGCCGCCCGTTCGCCCGGGTCAGCCCAGGGAGGCGCCGAGCAGCGCTCCCCCGTCGACGACGATCGTCTGGCCGGTGATCCACGACCCCAGGTCGCTCGTCAGGAACAGCGCGGCGTGGGCGATGTCGGCCGGCTCGCCCAGGCGGCGCAGCGGCATGCGGGCGGCGATCGCCTCCTCGGCGGGCTCCCACAGCGCCCGCGCCATGTCGGTCTTCACGAGGCCGGGGGCGATGGCGTTCACCCGGACGCCCGGCGAAAGGTCGGCCGCCAGGGTGCGCGTCAGGTGGATGAGCGCCGCCTTGGTCACGTTGTAGTGCCCGATGTGGGTCTCGACCGACAGCCCCCCGATCGAGGCGATGTTGACGATCGAGCCGCCGTGCTCCCGCATCGAGGCGTTCCACGCCTCCTGGGCCCACACGACCGGGCCCCGGTAGTTGACCTGCCAGGTCTTGTCGAAGCGCGGCAGGTCGATGTCGATGGCGCGGCCCATGTACGGGTTGGTGGCGGCGTTGTTCACGAGGATGTCGACGCGGCCGAACCGCTCGACCGTGGCGGCGACGCAGGCGGCGATCTGGTCGGGCTCACCCGCGTTGGCGGCGAACACCGCCGTCTCGCCGCCGCCCGTGCCGATGTCGGCCGCGGCGGCCTCGAGCGCGTCCTGCTTGCGCGACGACAGCATCACCGCCGCGCCCGCCGCCGCGAACGTGCTCGCGATCGCCTTGCCGATGCCGCGACTCGCCCCGGTCACCAGGGCCACCTTGCCTTCGAGGCTGATCTCCATCCGCCGGAAGCTAACGAGCCCGCGGGCGCAGCACCATCTGGGTCTGGGTGACCTTCGCGACCGCGGCACCGGAATCGTCGGTCACCGTCGTCTCCACCACGATCGTCGTCCCGCCGACGTGGAGCGGCGTCGCCGTGGCGGTCGCCGTGCCCGAGCGCACCGCCCCGAGGAAGTTCGTCTTCGACTCGATCGTGGTCGTCCCGTCAGCGCCCTCCGGCAGGTTGAGGTACGCGCACGTCGCCCCGGCGCTGTCCGCCAGCGCCATCACGACACCGCCGTGGAGCACGCCGCCCACCGTGCACAGGCCGGGCGCGTGGTCGATCTCGACGACGACCGCCCCGGGTTCGGCCGCGGTGGCGCGCATGTCGAGGGTGTCGCACAGGGGCATGGAGGTGCGGATGAGCTCGGTCGCTGCGGCGGGGGTCATGCCCACGATCGTGCCGCCTCGACGTACCGGTGACCATGACCTCCGAGGTCATGGCGACCCG
>CAYUXB010000101.1:0-7579 GCA_964448525.1 uncultured Acidimicrobiaceae bacterium | reverse complement strand
GAAACCCGGCCGACCGCCGATGGGCCCGTCGGTAGCGTGGTCTCGTGAGCCTGCACATCCACCGCGTCCTCGTCCGCGGGCGCTTCGCCGACCTCGACGACGCCGCCCGCGCCCGCCTGCTGGCCGAGGTCGACGACCACACGGTGGCCGCCTCGGGCTTCAGCGAGTCGGGCGTGCTGACCTACGACCGCACGCTCGGGGCCTTCGGGTTCCGCATCCAGGTGCGGACGCGGGGCGACAATGCCGAGGCGGAGGCGCAGGCGATCGCGGTGGCCGAGCGGGAGGCCCGCGCCGCGCTCGACCGGCTCGGAGCCGGGTGCGGGGCGCTCCGCACGTCCGCCGGCGACATGGCGGCCGTCTGGCAGCGCCCGAGCGGTGCCCGCCGGGGCTGACCGGCGCCAACCGTCGCCCACCTGGCCGATCCGCCCCACGTCCGGGATCTCGGCACGCCCTCCTAGCTTGGAGGCATGAACCGCCTCGCCCGCGAGACAAGCCCGTACCTCCGCCAGCACGCCGACAACCCGGTGGACTGGTACGCGTGGGGGGACGAGGCGTTCGCGGCCGCCCGCGAGGGCGACCGACCCATCCTGCTGTCGATCGGGTACTCCGCGTGCCACTGGTGCCACGTCATGGCGCACGAGTCGTTCGAGGACCCGGACATCGCGGCGCAGATGAACGAGCTGTTCGTCAACGTCAAGGTCGACCGCGAGGAGCGCCCGGACGTCGACGAGATCTACATGGAGGCCGTGCAGGCCATGACCGGCCAGGGCGGCTGGCCGATGACCGTCTTCCTGACCCCCGACGGCCGGCCCTTCTTCGGCGGCACCTACTTCCCCAACACGCGGCGCGGCGGGATGATCAGCTTCCCCGAGCTGTGCGCGCGCATCGACGAGCTGTGGCGCACCCGACGCGACGACGTGGACGCGCAGGCCGGGCAGCTCAGCGGTGCCCTCGGCCGCACCGCGCTGCTCGATCCGGGGGTGGATGCCCCGGGGAGCGACGCGCTCGCCGCCGCCCGCCGCGACCTGGCCGAGCAGCACGACAGCACCCACGGCGGCTTCGGCGGGGCGCCGAAGTTCCCCCAAGCCATGAGCCTCGACGCCCTCCTCCGGTCGCTCGCCCGCGCCGGCTCCGGCCCCGTCGCCGGCGGGGACGGGACGACCGACGAGCCCGACATCCGGTCGGTGGTCGAGACCTCGCTCGACGCCATGGCCTCCGGCGGCATCTACGACCACCTGGGCGGCGGCTTCGCCCGCTACTCGGTCGACCGCGAGTGGCTGGTGCCCCACTTCGAGAAGATGCTCTACGACCAGGCCCTGCTCGCCCGCGCGTACCTCCACGCCTGGCAGGTCACCGGGCACGCCCGCTACCGCCAGGTGCTGGAGGAGACCATCGGCTACGTCCTGCGCGACCTGCGCCACCCCGGAGGCGGGTTCTACTCCGCCGAGGACGCCGACAGCGAGGGCGAGGAGGGGAAGTTCTACGTCTGGACCCCCGAGGAGGTGGTGGCCGCCCTCGACGGCGACGACGACCTCGCCGACGAGGTGATGGCGTTCTACGGGGTGACCCCGGCCGGCAACTTCGAGGGCCGCACGATCCTCAACCGGTCCGCCCACCGGGGCGAGTTGGAGCGGCCCCCGGCGATCGAGGCCGCACGGCAGCGGTTGTTCGCGGCGCGGGAGCAGCGGGTGCGGCCGGGGCTCGACGACAAGGTGCTCGCCGAGTGGAACGGGCTGATGCTGTCGGCGCTCGCCGAGGCCGCGGCCGCAACGGGGCGGCGCGACTGGCTCGACGCCGCCGTGGCCAACGGCGAGTTCCTGCTGGGCGAGCTGCGACGCGACGACGGCCGCTGGCTCCGCTCGTGGCAGGCCGACGGTGGCGCCCGCCACCTCGCCTTCGCCGCCGACCACGGTGCGCTCGTCGACGCCTTCGTACGGCTGGCCGAGGCCACGGGCGAGGCCCGCTGGATCGAGCACGCCCGCACCACGGCCGACGCCCTCCTCGACCTGTTCTGGGACGCCGAGCGGGGCGGCGTGTTCACCACGGGGTCGGACGCCGAGCAGCTCATCACCCGCAACAAGGATCTGATGGACAATGCCACCCCCGGGGCCAACAGCCTGGCGGCGGTCGGCCTGCTGCGGCTGGCCGCGCTCACGGGCGAGGGCCGCTACCGGAACCAGGCCGACCAGATCCTGCTGCTGGCCGGCCCGCTGGCGACCCGCCACCCGACGGCCTTCGGCCACCTGCTCGTCGCCGTCGACCTGGCCGTCAACGGCATCGACGAGATCGTCGTGGCGGGCGACCGCCCCGACCTGGTGGAGGTGGCGCAGCGCACCTTCGTGCCGGGCGGCGTCCTGGCGTGGGGCGAGCGCTACGAGTCGCCGCTGTGGGAGGGCCGGGCCGACGGCGCCGCCTACGTCTGCCGGAGCTACGCCTGCGGCCTGCCCGCCGACGACCCAACGACGCTCGCGGACCAGCTGGCGACAGCGGTCGCCGGCGACGCCTGACCCGCTCGGCGGTCAGCCCGGGTCGGTGACCGTGGCCGCTGCCGGCGCCGCTGGCGTGGCGCCCGTGCGCACGTCCACCACCCGGTCGACCTCCGCGGCATCCTCGGCATCAGCGGCATCGGGGGACGCCGCCGGCTCGCGGGGCAGCAGCACCAGCGCGGCGACCGCCACCGCCGCCGCCAGCCCGGCCGACGCCAGGCCGGCCTGGGCGAACCCGTCGACGAAGGCGTCGCGGGCGGTCTCCACGAGCGCGGCACCCGCGTCGCCCGGCAGGCCCTTCGCCACCTCGATCGCTCCGGCGAGACCGGAATCGGCCGTCGCCCGGGACGAGGCGGGCAGCCCCTCGATCGCCGCGGCGACGCCGGCCCCGTATCGGGTCGTGAGCACCGAGCCCAGCACGGCCACCCCGAAGGCACCGCCCAGTTCGCGGCTGGCGTTGTTCATCGCCGAGCCCATGCCGGCGCGGGCGGGCGGCACCGCCGCCATCATCAGCGTGGTGAGCGGCGCCCCTGTGGCGGCGATGCCGAGCGCTGTCGGCACCATCGCCGCCGCCACCAGCCACGCGGACGATCCGGCGTCGAACCGGCAGAGCAGCCCCATGCCCACGGCTACCAGCGCCAGTCCCCCGGCCACCACCGTGCGGGTGCCGTAGCGGCGGACGACGCGGGGCACCTGCGGCGTGACCGTCAACATGATGAGCGACACCGGGAGCTGCACGAACCCGGCCGTCAGGGCGGAGACACCGAGCACCAGCTGGAGGAACTGCGCCACCAGGAAGAACGTGCCGAACAGCGTGAAGTACGTGAGGGCGATGCCGCCCGAGGCGACGCTGAAGCGCCGGTCGCGGAACACGCCGAGGTCGAGCATCGGGTACCGGGCGGTGGCCTCCCGCCAGAGGAACAGGCCGAGCGCCACCACCGCCACCGCGAACGCCGCCCGCGTCTCGCCGGCCGCCCAGCCGAGGTGCGGCGCCTCGATGATCGCGTAGACGAGCGCGCCCACCCCGACGATCGAGAGGAGGGCGCCGGCGACGTCGACGGGCCGCTGCTCGGGGTTGCGCGACGTGGGCACCAGCCGGTGGCCGAGCACGAGGGCCGCCGCGGCCAGGGGCACGTTGACGAGGAAGACCGAGCCCCACCAGAAGTGCTCCAGCAGCAGGCCCGATCCGGTCGGCCCGAGGGCGGCGGCGCCCGCCGACACGCCCGCCCAGGTGGCGATCGCCTTGCCCCGCTCCTCCAGGGGGAACACGTTGCTGATGATCGACAGCGTCGACGGCATCACGAACGCGGCGGCGACGCCCATGATCGACCGGGCGGCGACGACCATGCCCGCCGAGTCGGCCACGACCGCGACGGCGGAGCCGACCAGGAAGAGGATGAGCCCGATCTGCAGCGCGCCCTTCCGGCCGTAGCGGTCGCCGAGCGTCCCGGCGCTGAACAGCAGGCCGGCGAACACGAGGGCGTAGGCGTCCACCATCCACTGCAGCGACCCGGTGGACGCGCCGAGGTCGCGCGAGATCGCCGGCAGAGCCAGGTTCAGGCTCATGTTGGCGATCATCACGATCGTCAGGCTGAGGCAGAGCACGCCGAGCGTGCGCCACCGCCGGGCGTACACGTCGGGATCGATGCCGTCGATCGAGGGGGCGGGTGACATGCGGCGGACGATATGACCTCAAGTCGACTCGAGGTCAACTCTGTTCCGACGGATCACAGTCTGATGAGCGTCTTTCCGGTGTTCGCCCCGGTGAACAGCGCGTTCAGCGCGTCGACCGCGGCATCCAGGCCCTCGAACACCTCGGTGCGGTACTGCAGCCGCCCCTCGGCCAGCCAGCCGCCGAGGGTGGCTGCCACGTCCGGGAACCGGTCCCAGTGGTCGAGCGACAGGAAGCCCTCCATGCGGGCCCGGCGGTTGATGAGCTGGAAGTAGTTAGACGGCCCCGGCGGGCGCCCCTGCTCGTTGTAGACGGCGATGGCGCCGCACAGGGCCACGCGGGCATGCATCGCCAGCCGGTCGAGCACCGCGTCGAGGATGGGGCCGCCCACGTTGTCGAAGTAGACGTCGATCCTGTCCGGGCACAGCTCCTTCAGACGGGCATGGACGTCCTCCGTGCGGCGGTTGATCGCCCCGTCGAGCCCGAGGTCGTCGACCAGCCAGCGGGCCTTGTCGTCGCTGCCGCAGATGCCGATGACCCGGCACCCCCGAAGCTTGGCGATCTGGGCGGCCAGCGACCCGGTGGCGCCGGCGGCGGCGGACACGACGACGGTCTCCCCCTCTTGCGCCGCCCCGATGTCGACGATGCCCACGTAGGCGGTCAGCCCGGTCGCCCCCAGCACCGCGAGCATGGCGGGCACGTCCACCGTCGTGCCGAGGTCGGTGGCCAGCGGGTCGTCCCGCACGACGCCGTAGCGCTGCCAACCAGGCAGGCCGTAGACGAGGTGACCGAGCGGGAACGTCGCGCACCGGGTGGCGACCACCCGTCCGATGCCGCTGGCCCGAACGGTCTCGCCGATCTCGACGGCCGGCAGGTAGCCCTCGGCCTTCGACAACCACGTGCGCACCGTGGCGTCGATGCCCAGCCACTCGACCGCGATCAGGGCCTCGCCGTCGGCGAGGTCCGGGAGGGCGACACCCGTCTCGTGGGCGACGTCGTCACGGTGCAGCAGGCCCTCGGGGCGGCGGCGCAGCACCACCCGCGCGTTGGTGGTCGCGGCGAGGTCGATGGCGGTGTCCAGGTCCACCGCCGCACGGTATCTGACCCGCCGTCAGGTCTGCCCGGGGTCGGTTGCGCGCCAGCCGCCCCGGTGGAGCACCGACGCCAGCGGCGCCCGCGGCCGCGCCGCGGAGCGCCCCAGCTCGTCGTCCGCCGGCCAGCCGAGGGCCACGGCCCCCAGTGCCCGCCAGCCGTCCGGCACGCCGAGCGCGGCGAGAGCCGCCTCCTCGTGCTCGAACAGGCCGTAGAACAAGGCGCCCAGGCCCGCGTCGACCGCGGCCAGCAGCAGGCCGTGCACGGCCATGCCGCCGTCGACCCACCAGTACGGCACCGGCCACGCGTCGACGCCGGCCCCGAGGCCCGTGGTCCGCTTGTCCGGCTCGCCGTAGCGGGCGGGATACGCCCCCGGCGCCACGACCGGCACGATCACCACCGGCGCGGCGATGAGCTGCTGCCAGCGGAACCCGCCGCGGCGCTCGGCGGGCAAAGTCACGTCCCAGAGGCGCGCCGTCTCTGCGCCCTCGAGGACGACGAACGACCACGGCTGCGTGTTGCCGGCCGAGGGGGCCCGACGGGCCAGGTCGACCATCTGGTCGACGAGCGACGGCGGGACGGGGCGACCGTCGAAGGCCCGCACCATGCGGCGGGCGCGAATCGCGTCGCCGACCTCCACGTCAGTGGACCCGGAGGGTCGGCGCGCCGGGGATCACGCGAGCTTGCGCAGGTCCTCTTCCATGGCCCACCCGAACGCCACCAGGCTGTCGCCCTTGGCCGGGTGCATGCCCTCGAAACGCTCGACGACCTCGGCGTCGATCTGGTCCTCGTGGAGCGACTCGTGGTCGAACACCGGAGCGGGCCCGCCGCCGTCGCCTTTCGCCACGAAGGCGCGCTGGTCGTAGGCCCGGGTCTCGATGCCGTAGCGCTTGGCCAGCCGGCCGCCCCACGCCCGCTCCTCCCCCGAGGCGCGATGCCCGGCTCGGGGAACGACGTCGTTGAGCGACTTGAACACGTCGAAGCCGCCGGGCTGGCAGAACCGGGCGGACACGAGCACGTCCTCGTCCGGGAAGGCGAGCACGGCGCGACGTTGCAGGTCCTGCACCAGCGCGCGGAGCACGGAGTCGCGCTTGGCGGTGCGACGGATGGACGCCAGCCCGACGAGCACGCACGGCGTGCCGCCGATGCGCTCCAGCGTGCAGAACGCGAAGCCCTTGAGCTTGCCCTCGTCCCGCACCTGGGTGACGAGCACCCACGCTTCGGCCTGCTTCGAGAGGGTGCCGACCTCGTGGGCGTGTGGACCTTCGGCGCACAGGTCGGCCATCTCGACGAGCTCCGCGTCGCTCAACGCCGTGCAGTCCTTGGTGTCTACAGCGATCGACATCTCCTGCAAAGCCCCCGTTCGGCGACGAGTAGAGAGGTACCAGTCCAGTCAAACGGCACGCCGAGTGCAACTCGGGTAGCCGAACACGCGCGCGGCGCGCGCCCTTCAGGCGACAATCGCGCTCGGCCCGAGCACCACGCGAAGCTGCCCCAGCAGGCCGTTCGACGTGTCGACGTTCCACTGCGCCGGCAGGCGAACGACCTGCTTGTCACCCAGGTGCAGCATCACCGGGGACGCTCCGGGGTGGTCGCCGAGGATCTGCTTGAGGTGCGCAACGGTTGCCGTCGACAAAAGTTGTGGAGGCACCCGCACCTTCAACGGCTCGGCGTCGTCGTCGCCGACCTCGAGCACCTCGATGCCCTGCGCGATGAGCTTCGGCGCGTCGTCGCGCTTGTCGACACGAGCCTTCACGATGACGACCGCGTCGTCGGCCAGCTTGTGGCCCTCCTCGGTCATCGTGCGCGGGAAGACCATCACCTCCACCGAGGAGCGGAGGTCCTCCAGCGTGAACACGGCCATCAGGTCGCCCTTGCGGGTCCACTTGCGCTGGAGCCCCGTGATGACGCCGCCGATGTTCTTCATCGTGCCGTCGTCGAGACCGTCGAGCTCGTCGATCGCGACGTCGGACCGGCGGGCGATGGCCGCTTCGGCACCGAGCAGCGGGTGGTCGCTGACGTAGAGGCCGAGCATCTCCTTCTCGAAAGCCAGGCGCTCGCGCTTGTCGAACTCGAGGGCCGGGATCGCCGTGCGCTCGAAATCGTCGCCCGGGCCGTCGTCGCCGTCGCCCCCGAAGAGCGTCATGATGCCCATGTCGCGCTCGCGCCGCCGGGCGACGGTGTGGTCGACGATCTGCTCGAAGACGGCGAGCAGGCCCTTGCGGGGATGACCGACGTCGTCGAACGCGCCGGCCTTGATGAGCGACTCCACGGTGCGCTTGTTGAGCACCTGGGTGTCGACCCGCTCGCAGAAGTCGTAGAAGTCGGT
>CAYUXB010000100.1:9624-12094 GCA_964448525.1 uncultured Acidimicrobiaceae bacterium | reverse complement strand
CGGTCGGGGTCGTGCTCGTGGTGGCGCCGTGGAACTACCCGTATCTCTGCTCGGTCAACGCGGTGGTGCCCGCCCTGCTGGCCGGCAACGCCGTGGTGCTGAAGGCGGCGTCGCAGACCCCGCTCGTCGCCGAGCGGTGGGCCGAGGGCCTCGCGGCCGCCGGGTTGCCCGAGGGCGTGTTCCAGTTCGTGCACGCCGACCACGACACGGTCGGAGCGATGGTGGCCGATCGGCGGGTCGGCTACGTGGCGTTCACCGGATCGGTGGCGGGTGGGCGGGCGATCCAGCGGGCCGCGTCGACCCGGTTCGTCGGCACCGGCCTCGAGCTCGGTGGCAAGGACCCGGCCTACGTGCGGGCCGACGCCGTGCTGGACGAGACGGTCGCGGCCCTGGCCGACGGGGTGTACTTCAACGCGGGCCAGTCGTGCTGCGGTGTGGAGCGCATCTACGTGGAACGCGCCCGGTTCGACGAGTTCGTGGAGGCGTTCGTCGCGGAGGTCGCGACGTACGTCCTCGGCGACCCGCTCGATCCCGCCACCACGCTCGGGCCGCTTGTACGGCCGGCCGCGGCCGCCTTCGTGCGCGCCCAGGTCGACGAGGCCGTCGCCGCCGGGGCGCGGGCGCTGATCGATCCGTCGGGCTTCCCGTCCGACCGGCCGAGTACCGCCTACCTCGCTCCGCAGGTGATGGTGGACGTCGACCACTCGATGCGGGTCATGACCGAGGAGTCGTTCGGCCCGGTCGTCGGCATCATGGCCGTCGATGACGACGACCACGCCGTGCAGCTCATGAACGACAGCGACTACGGCCTCACCGCCTCGGTGTGGACGACCGACGTCGACGCCGCGGTGGCGATCGGCGACCGGGTCGCCGCCGGCACCTGGTACCTCAACCGCTGCGACCACCTCGACCCGGCGCTGGCCTGGACCGGGGTGAAGGACTCCGGTCGGGGCGTGTCGCTGTCGACCCTCGGTTTCGGTGCTGTGACCCGCCCCAAGTCGTTCAACCTGCGGGCGACCCCGTGACCACGGCCGCTGCGTCACGCGGCAGGTCGGAGAACACGATGACCGGTGCCCGCCGCGTCGGTGTGCTCGAGTGCGACCACGTCGAGGACCGTCACCGGGCCATCGCCGGCGGCACCGTCGACATGCTGGCGGCCCTCCTCGGTCCCCATGCGCCCGGCATCGATCTCGTGCCCTATGACGTGGTCGGCGGCGAGCTGCCCACCGACCCGACCGAGTGCGACGGGTGGATCTGCCCGGGCTCGCGCCACTCCGTGTATGACGACTTCGCCTGGATCGAGGGCGTGTCCGCGTTCGTCCGCGACGTGCGCGACGCGGGTGTCCCGTTCGTCGGCATCTGCTTCGGGCACCAGCTGCTGGCCCACGCCCTCGGCGGCCGCGTCGCCAAGGCCGACACCGGCTGGGGCGCCGGACGGCAGGTGCTGGTCGTCGAGCGCGCCGAGTCGTGGATGGACCCGCCGGCCGGGAAGCTGGCCCTGCACTACATGCACCAGGACCAGGTCGAGGTTCTGCCGCAGGGCGGAACCGTCCTCGGCCGCGCCGACCACTGCCCGGTTGCGCTCATGCGGGTGGGGGAGACCATGGTCGGCATCCAGCCCCATCCGGAGTTCCCCGCCGCGTACGTCGACGCCCTGCTGGCCGAGCGGGTGGCCCGCATCGGCGATGACGAGGTGGCGGCCGCCCGGGCCGAACTGTCCCAGCCGACCGACGAGGCGACGGTGGGCCGCTGGTTCTCCCGGCTCCTGCTCGACGGGGCGACGCAGCCTCCACCGGGCGTGGCCGACCAGGCGGTGGAACACCGGACGTCCCCGTAGCGTTGTGCATCCTGTACCCGATCGACAGGAGCCGACCACGTGGGCACCATCAACCTGACCGCTTCCGACTTCGAAGAGACCGTCACCGGCAAGGACATCGTGCTGGTCGACTGGTGGGCCTCGTGGTGCGGTCCGTGCCGAGCGTTCGCGCCGGTGTTCGAGGACGCAGCCGCCAAGCACGACGACATCGTGTTCGGCAAGGTCGATACCGAGGCTGAGCAGGGCCTTGCCGCGTCGGCCGGCATCATGTCGATCCCGACGTTGATGATCTTCCGCGACGGTGTGCTGCTGTTCTCGCAGCCGGGAGCGCTGCCCGCCGCCGCCCTCGAGGACCTGATCGCCCAGGTCCGCGCCCTCGACATGGACGAGGTCCGGGCCACGATGGCCGCCGAGGCTGCGGAGATCGCGGCATCGGCACCCCAGAGCTCCTGATAGACCGCCGGGGAGCAGCGCGCGCGGTCTACCCGTGCCGCGGAATGGGAACGTGAACGGCATGCCCCCCGCACGACGAGGCGACGACATCGAGAGCGACCGCGACCCCGCCCCGCCCGACGGTGTCGGCGGTGTCGACGCGTCCGCCGACACGGCCCCAGGCGCCGCCACGGGCGACGATGCCGGCGCCGAGGACACTGC
>CAYUXB010000100.1:0-9524 GCA_964448525.1 uncultured Acidimicrobiaceae bacterium | reverse complement strand
GCCACCCAGGCGGCGGACGCCGTCCCCGACCCCGGCGCCACCCAGGCGGTGACCGCCACCGGCGATCCCCATGCCACGCACGCGGCCCCGTACCTGCCGGGTGTCGACACGACGCCCGGGGACTCGGTGACCGCACCCGTGGCCATCCCGCCCGAGTTCGGGGACGCGGCGGTGACGGCACCGGTGGCCACCCCGCCGGACGGACTCGACACCGGCGTACCCTCGACGGTCCTGGGGGCGGCCCCCGTGCTCGACGAACCGGCCCCGGCACCCTCGCCGCGGCCACCGCGCCCCGTGGACCGTCGTCGCCAGGCCCTGATCGCCGTGCTGGTGGCTGCGATCCTCGCCCTCCTGGTGTTCGGTGCTCTGCTCCTGTTCGGCGGAGGGAACGACGACGAGGGCGATGACGCACCCACGTCGACCACCACGACCACCGAACCGACCCCCACGACCAACGGGACGCCGTCGACGACCGTGGACGACGACCGGGGACCGGTCCCGTCCACCCCGGGGGGCCGGACGCCGACGAGCGCGCCCCCCGCGACGACCATCCCCCCGACGACGGCCACGACCGAGCCGACCCCGACCACCACAACGACCACGACCACCACCACGACGTCCACGACCACCACCACGACCGAGCCCACGACGACGACGTCGACGACCGCCGACGACGACCCCGGGGAGGGCGCCGCGCCCTGACCCCCGGCGGGACCACGGCGTCACCGTGCGTGTGGGCGTACGATCCGGGGCCGTGTCCCGCGACCACTTCGCCGGTGTGACAGCTCTCGCCGACGGCCCGGTCGGGCGGTTGCGCCTCGACCGGGCCGATGGTCGCAGCGTCATCGACTACCCGCTCCTCGGCGGTCTGATCGACGCGGCATCGTGGTTCGACGCGCGCGACGACGTGCGGGTCGTCGTCGTGGAGTCGGCGGGGAAGGCGTTCTGCAGCGGATTCGACGCGTTCGACCCGGGCCCGATCCCGCTCGACGGCTCGGCCGAGGCGAGCATCGACATCGGTCGTCTCGCCATGAACGCCATCACCGCCATGCGGGCGCTCACCATCGCTCGCGTGCATCGACGCGCCCGCGGCGGAGGGGTCGTCCTCGCGCTGGCCTGCGACCTGCAGGTCGTGGCGGCGGACGCCGTCCTGTCGATGCCCGAGGCCCACCTGGCCATGCCCATCCCGTGGGCCACGCTGCCGCGCCTCGTGCGCCAGATCGGCCCCATGCGCACCCGGGACCTCGTCCTCACGGCCCGCGAGTTCTCCGGGGAGGAGGCCGGCCGGTGGGGGCTCGCCACCCGGGTCGTGCCCGAGGACGAGCTCGATTCGGCTGTCGACGCGCTGGCCAGCGCCGTCGTCACCACGCCGCAGCTGGTCGTCGACCAGGTGCTGGCCGAGGTCGACCGGTTGGCGGAGAGCATCGCCGCCACCGACGACGGCGCCGGCGACATCGGCCGGATGCTCGCGGCGGCCGCTGACCCGGGTTGCCAGGCGGCCCGCGACGTCTACCTGGCCGGTTGGTCCGACCGTCGGAGCCGATGATCCGGTGGCCGGGCGGGGCCGGGCGGGGCCGGGCGGGACCGGGTGGGGTCAGGCGGGACCGGGTGGGCCGCGGGGCCGGGTGGCCGGGTGTCGTCGCTCGTCGCGGACCCGCCGGCGCTCAGAGCGCGTGGCGGGCACGCAGGGCGCGCAGCGCGAACCAACCGGGGACGACGACGGCCCAGTAGGTCAGCAGCCGGAACACCAGCACCGCCGGCGTGGCGACGGCGGGATCGACACCCGCTCCGCTGAGACCGCCGATGAGAGCGGCCTCGACCGCCCCGAGCCCGCCGGGGGTGGGTGCCGCACCGGCGACGGCCTTTCCGCCGAACAGCACGGCCCCCATGACCGCGATGCCGACCGACGCGCCGAACGCCTCGAGCACGAGCCAGAGGCAGGTGAGCTGCAGCAGCGACCCCCCGATCGAGCTGCCGAGCATCGTGGCGCAGCGGCGGGGGTCGGTGAGCAGCTCGGTGATCGCCGAGCGGGCCTGGCGGACGATCGGGCCGATCTTGTCGCCCACGAGTCGCCGCAAGGCAGGGATCACGACGACCAGGCCGATCGCGCCCAGGATGGCGGCTGCCGCCACCAGCAGCACGGCGCCGTCGGGCCACGGGAAGCTCTCTTGGGTCTGACCCGCCCAGGCCAGGAACACCGCGATGAGGATGGCACCGCCGACACCGCCGGTGAGCGACACGAGAGCCATCACCGCCGCGGCCTCGGTCGTGTCGTAGCCCGACCGTTGGAGAAAGCGGATGTTCGTACCCAGGCCACCGATGCCGTTGGGGGTCACCCGGTTGAGCGTCGCCGCCGCGAGCTGGTTCAGGTAGGACAGGCCGAACGGCGGACGCAGCGGGGTGGCGGCCCGGAACGTGACGGTCGTCGCCGCGTACCAGAGCGGCATGACGGCCAGCACGGGGAGGAGCCAGGGCCAGTCGGCGTCGCCGATCGCCCTGGCCGAGTCGGTGAAGTTCGTGAGCTGGGGGAGCAGGACGACGAGGGCCAGCACCCCACCGCCGAGCATGAGCAGCGTCGACAGCTGCACCCGGGCCAGCCGGACGAGCTCGACCTCCGCGGCGCCGGTCAGCGCCTCGGCCTGGGCGCGGATGGCGCCGACCGTGTTCTCCCGCCGGCGCAGCCGCAGCCGGGTGGTGAGGGGCAGCGCCGGGATCTGGACGTACGGGAGCGTGGCGACGAGGCCGTCGGCGCCGAGGCCGCGCCGGCAGGCGGCGACGGCACGCTCGGCTCCGACGGCGAGGGTGGTCGACACGAGCAGGTTGGCGCGGTCGACGAGCAGCAGGCCCTCGGGGGCGTCGAGCTCGGCGGCGTGGAGGCGCTCCAGCCAGGCGTTCCCGTCGTCGTCCACCAGCACGGCGTCGGTGTCGAGGGCGCCGTGGGCCACGCGTCCGTCATGGAGGGCGGCGAGCGCCCCCCAGGCGCTCGCGAGGGCATCGTCGGAGACGTCGGTGCCTCGCTCGGACAGGGTCCGGCCGGGGACGGGGTCGTGGGCGACCAGCGCCGCGCCCTCGCCCACCTGCGCGACGGCCCGCGGTCGGCCGACGCGCAAGCCCAGCTGGTCGAGCCAGAGGGCGACGAACGCGGCTCGTTCCGCGACCCGCTCGACCGAAGCGAACGTTCCCGTCCGGGTCCTGGTCCGCGTGCGGATGCGCTGGTACAGGCGGGCGACGACGTCTCGGTCGCGGTCGCTCTCGCTGTGGAGGTCGACCTCGATCACGGCGGGCTCCGCGACGCCAGGCGAGTCCTCGCCGGCAGCCCCCGCCACGGCGGGTCCATCGGTCGTGCGCGCCAGATAGGCATGGGTGACCCCCGGCGGAGCCTCCTTCTCGGTCAGCGACGTGACGCGCAGGCCGTGCCGCCGGAGTGCGGCGGCGACGGCGCGGCCGTCCGGCGACAGGTCGGGCGACCCGACGACCAGGAGAGCGACCGACCCTGCGGCGAGCCCGACTCCCGCGGCGACCACGAGATCGAGCGGGAGGTTGGCCCCCGAGACGATGCGCACGAGGACGAAGCCGGCGAGGGTGGTCCACAGCGGTCGGGCCCATCGGGGCCCGAGCCAGCGCACGGTGACGACGACCGTCGCCAGCGCCCCGGCCAGATAGGCGGAGGTGGGGAACGCTCGGCCGATGATCCAGCTCTCGCGTTCGACCAGTGCCTGCCACGCGGCGGGCTGGGCCTCGTCGATGAACGCGTGGCTGATCACCGAGGTGACGGTCGTGGCGAGCGCCGCAGCCAGCGTGAGCCCGGCGAGCATCCGCAACCGGCGCCTCACGAGCGCGGCGAGCGTCACCACGACGGGCGCGGCGACGGCGGCGAGTTGGGCGAGCCCGATGGCGGCCGAGCGAGCGGGCGCCGGCAGTCGACCGACCGCCCGGGCGATGTCGGCCTGCATGCCGCCGAGCGTGTCGGTGGCGAGCGCGGCGAGGAGCACACCCGAGGCCGCCACGACGACGCCTGCTGCCCCTCGGGCGAGGTCGAGGCTCGACCACCGCTCGATCGGCCGATCGAGCTCGTGCACCTCGACGCCGTCGCCCGCGCCGACGTCGACGCCGTCGTCCGCGCCGTCGATGTCGTCGCCGGCGACCGTGACGGTGACGTCGCCCTCGTCGTCGACGGCGGCGGGGCCTCCGTCCACGACCACGTCGTCAGGCCCCTCGTGCCGCGGGGGTGACACGTCGCTCATCGGCCGGGTCGACCCTCAGTCGTCGTCGGGAGTGGTGATGACGACCGGGCAGGGTGCGTGGCGGATCACGTGGTCGGACACCGAGCCCAGCAGCGCTCGTTTGATGCCGCCGCGCCCGCGTGAGCCGATGACGAGGGCGTGGGCGGACAGCTCCGCCGCCAGGTCGCACAGGGCCGGACCGGGCGCACCGAGCACCACCTGGGTCTCGGCACCGTCGAGGTCCAGACTGGCCACCGTGTCGTCGATGTGCCGCTGGCCTTCTGCCCGCTGGGCCTCGGCCATCTGATCGAGAGCCTCCGGGGTCATCACGCCGCCGGCCATCCCGGAGCCCGTGACGAGCGACGGGTCGACAGGCTCGACCACGGTGGCGACGATCACCCGGTCGCCGTCGCGGGGGCGGGCGACCGCCAGTCCGGCGGCCAGCGCTCGGACCGCGAGATCGGACCCGTCGGTGCAGCAGATGATCGTGTCGGCCATGCCGGGAGTATCGCACGCACCCTGTGCCCGGGCTCACGCGCCGCGGAGGTCGGTGGAGCAGGTGTGGGGCGCGACGACCGCCGAGGGGCCGTGGCGTGCCGCATCGGTGAGGAGCATCGGTCCGTCGATCCCGATGGTCCCGTCGATCGGGATGCGCCGGGTGCCTGGCCGGGTGGCGTCAGCCGGTTCGGGTTCGGGGCGCGCGGGGTCGCTCGGCTCGGCGGACCGGGGTCCGGTGTCGTCGCCCGGCCGCTGAGGTCCGTGCTTGTCCGGCCTGCGGTGCATGCCGAGCGCCGCCACGGCACCCACGATCGCGAAGGCGAGGCCGACCGCGAACGAGGGCGGGAACCCGCTGACCTTGCCGCCGTACACGGTGGCCATGATCGTGATGCCGAAGGCGACCCCGACCTGTCCGGTCAGCCGCTCGGCCGCGCCGGCCATGCCGAAGTCCCGTTCGTCGACAGCGTTGGCGAGGGCGGTGGTCGTCGCCGGACGCAGGAGCCCGAAGCCCACGCCCTGGAAGATGAAGCCCACGCCCACGACCATCAGGAGCGAGTCGATCGCCGATCCGACGGCGAGCCCGCCCATGCCGATCGCGAGCGCGACCGCGCCGGCCAGCATCCCCGTGCGGCTGCCGGCTCTGCCGGCCAGGCGGCCGCCGATGGGGGAGAAGAGGGCGAACAGAGCGGGACGGATCGCCAGGATGGGCACCGCGCTCGTGAGCGTGTAGTCGAACTGCTCGACGAGGAGGAGGCTGGCGACGAAGAACCCGCCCATGTAGGCGGCGCCGGTGAAGAACCCGCTGCTCAGCGACGAGACGATGTCGCGGTGCTGGAAGAACGTCAGCGGGACGAGAGGGGCGGTCACCCGCTGTTCGATCACGACGAAGACGGCGATGCCGACGAGGCCCAGCAGGATGCAGGCGATGACGGCCGGGCTGGTGACGCCCCACTCCGGAGCCTGGTTGACGCCGAGCAGCAGCGGCCCGACACCCACGGCGAGGGCGATCGCGCCGGCGATGTCGAAGGTGGCGACGCGTCGCGGCGTCTCGCGCAGCACGAGCCACGAGGCGAACACCGGCACGACCATCAGCGCGGCCTGGGCGATGAACAGGGTCTGCCAACCGAACGCGTCGATCGCCGGGGCGCCGACCGTCAGGCCGATGACGGGCGCGCCGGCGGCGGTCATCGACCACCAGCCCATGGCACGGGCCCGGCTCTCGCCTTGGTGCACCGAGTTGATGAGCGCCAGCGAGCTCGGCATGGTGCTGCCGCCCGCCACCTGGCTGATCGTCCGCCAGGCGATCAGGAGAGCGGGGTTCGTGGCGGTCGCGGTGAGCGCGGTGAACAGGGTCGCCAGCGCGAAGCCGGCGACGAACACGCGGCGGTGCCCGTAGAGATCGCCGAGCTTGCCGAGGACGGGCAGGGCCAGGGCCGAGGCGAGCACCGGGAGGGTGACGAGCCAGGCGAGGCTGGCCTGGCTCGTGTCGAAGTCGTCCGCGATCGTCGGGATCGCCAACGTGAGGACCGTGACGGGGAACGTCGTGGCGAAGAGGCCGGTGATCGCGACGACGAGCACGGAGCGCGGGTACGCAGCCGCGGCGTCGATCCGCGCCGCGGCGCGGCCGGGTAGGGCCGAGAGGCTCGGTGGCATGGGCGGGACGGGGGCTCCCTGAGGTGGATGCGAACGATGGACGAAACGCTAAGCCAGGCTAAACGACGCGCCGGTGGGTCCCGCCAACCGGCGTTCCCGCCGCGGTGGGTCCTCGGCGGTGACGCAGGCGGGTCGACAGTTCGCTCGGCTCGGTCTCCTCGGCCCGTTCGGCTGCGAGACCACCGCCGGATCCACGCGCCGGGTGTCGAGGCCCGGAGCACGCCACATGCCGGGTCAGGCCTCGTTTGGCACCAGGAGCACATCGAGGGACCACAAACCGCACGGAACGCCGCGAAATCATCTAGGGTCAACGGCCGTGGCGAGGAGCGGTCGACATCGACGCGGCACTGGGGTGGGCGACGCCACCCCGTCGCGCCCCGGTTCCGCGGGGTGGGGCTCTCCCGGACGCGGGCCGACACCGCCCGGCCGGCTGCCGCCCCGGCACGCGCCGGGTGGCGGCGTCGAACCGGTCGCTGCACAGGAGCCCGATCTCGTCGTCGACGTGCGGCACCTCCTCCGGGTGGGCGGACCGCTCGATCTGCTGGCGACCGTCAGCTCGATGGTGTCGATCGTCGATCCGCGCACGATCGATCCGTCGGAGCACCCACGCGCCGCGATCGGCCCCGGTGGGATCACCGACGAGCTCGAGCTCGAGACGATCCTGCAATCGTTCCTCGAGGTCGAGGTGCCCGAGTCGACGGCGCTGCTGGTCGCACTGGCGGAGCTGGCGCCCGATGCCGGGGCTCGCGCCAGGGCCCGCGCCGAGGTCGTCCGCAGACGCGACCCGCTGCCGGCCTGGGTCGACCAACTGCCACGAGCACGGCCGTACCGGGCGGTGCTGGTGTCGCACGTGCGAGGGATGGCCGACAACGTCCTCGTCGGGGTCCGCCTGCCGCCGGACCACGAGATCAGCGTGTCGGTCTACATCGACCACGCCGAGGGCACCGTGGTCGCCGACTGCGTGGCGCTCCCCGCCAGCCTCGGCGATGTCGTGGCGAAGCTGCGCAGC
Source organism: uncultured Acidimicrobiaceae bacterium (assembly GCA_964448525.1). Taxonomy (GTDB): domain Bacteria; phylum Actinomycetota; class Acidimicrobiia; order Acidimicrobiales; family VFJN01; genus ZC4RG19. The sequence continues at coordinate 2,141 of CAYUXB010000100.1, read as the reverse complement.
GTCGTCGACGAGCTCGGTACCTCCTTCGACGACCTCGCCCTCCCCGACGCGCGAGCGCGCATCACCCGCGCGGTCGACAACGGCGCGACGGCTCATCCGCCGGTCGAGACCGAGGACTGGCCCCTGTTCCGCCCCCTCGTCGAGTGGGTGACGCGCCTCGTCGCCGACGACGAGATCGGCGGTTCGTGACCCCGCGGCGAGAACGCAAGTCGTCGACCGGTGACGCCGGCCGAGGGCTGCGCCCCGACGGGTCAGAGCCCGGCGTGGGCGCGGGCCAGGGCGTGCTCGACCAGCGTGACGAGCACCTGGATGACGGTGTCGCCCCGGCGGGCGTCGCACGTCACGAGGGGCACGTCCGCACCGAGGGCCAGCGCCTCGCGCAGCACGCTCTCGGGGTGCCGGGCGCCGTCGTCGAACTGGTTGACGGCCACGACGAACGGGATGCGTCGATCCTCGAAGAAGTCGATGGCGGGAAAGGCGTCGGCCGGCCGGCGGGTGTCGATCAGCACGACTGCGCCGACCGCGCCCTTCGCCAGGTCGTCCCACATGAACCAGAACCGGTCCTGGCCGGGCGTGCCGAACAGGTACAGGATCAGGTCGTCGTCGATCGTGCGCCGGGCGAAGTCCATGGCGACCGTCGTCGTCGTCTTGGTGGACACAGCGGTGGTGTCGTCCACACCGACCGACAGCTGGGTGAGCGGCGCCTCGGTCGTGAGCGGCGTGATCTCGGACACCGCGCCCACGAACGTCGTCTTGCCCACGCCGAAACCACCGGCGATCACGATCTTGACCGATATCGGGTCGTTCACTTCAGCGCTTCCTCAGGCCTGTCAGCAAGCGTTCGAGGACCTCGGTCCTCGGCCGCCCGTCGGTTTCCGTCGGCATCCGGTGGATCGTCAGCAACTTGTCGGCGTGCATGTCGGACACCAGCACCCTGGCGACACCGACGGGGATGCTCAGGCTGGCAGCGACCTCGGCCACCGACACGGGTCGCCGGCACAGCTCGACGATGCGGGCCTGCTCGAAGCGCAGCCGGTGCAGCCAGGTGAGGCCGCTGTCCGTGGTGGTGACCAGGGTCTCGAGGCCGAGGTCGTCGCCGCGGGAGCGCGTCCGGCCGCCGGTGAGGGCGTAGACCGGGACGACCCGGGGAACGTCCTCGTGGCCCGGGGTCATGGCGTCGGTCGGGCCGAGAGCTCCGCGCGCAACGCGGGGGTGAGGACCTGGCCGATGCGCGACACCAGAAGGCTCATCTCGTAGCCGATCAGACCGATGTCGGCATCGGTGCTGCACATCACCGCCAGGGCCGAGCCCTCGCTGATCGTCGTCACGAACAGGAACCCGCCGTCCATCTCGACGATGACCTGGTTGACGCTCCCGGCGCCCATGTGGCGGGCGGCGCCGGCGGTCAGGCTCGTCAGCCCCGACGTCACCGCGGCCAGCGTGTCGGCGGTGTCGCGGGGCAGGCTCTCCGACAGCGCCAGCACGAGGCCGTCGGTCGACAGCACGACGACGCTCGTGACGCCGTGGATGCGCCGGGCGAAGGCCGTGATCAGCCAGTCGAGGTCGCGGTCATCGGGGGGGACGGTGGTCACCGGTTCTCCTGGGGGGCATCGTCAGTTGAAGGTTCCACGACAGCTCGGCCCGCGCGCTGGCTGTTCTGGAACCGGGACAGCATCGATCTGATCTGTTCGCGATCGGGTCGGGCCCCCGCAGCACCGGTGGCGGGGGTGGTCGCCGGTGCGCCCGCGGCGGCGGGCGGAGGGCCGCCCGGGACGCCGGGGGGAGCGGGCGGTGGCCCGGCCGGAGCGGTCGAGGCGCCAGGCGCCGAGGTTCCCGGCCCACGCCGCAACGACGGGGCGAGGTGGGCGCCCGGCACGCGGCGCACCAGGCCGTCGCCGAAGCCCTGCAGTGTTGCTGCGTCAGGCGGTTCAGGGACGGCCGGGGACGGTTCCGACACGGGAGCCGGATTCCCGCCACCGATCATGGTCTCCGACTCGTACCACCAGTCCGGCGGCTGGGGCATCCCCGTGCCCGCGGGATCGCCCGCGGCACGGTCGTTCCCCGGCGCCCGGGGGGTGTCCGCGGAGAAGGCCACGGCCGGGTGCTCCGGGCCTGCCGACCTGCGGTCGGGCGGATCCCCG
>CAYUXB010000099.1:0-12131 GCA_964448525.1 uncultured Acidimicrobiaceae bacterium | reverse complement strand
CGGTCCCTTCGAGCGCCCAGGCCAGGGCACGCACCTCGGCGGGCGCCGTGCCTCCAGCGATGGTGAGCATGTCGGCCCGGGTCGACGCCATCACGTCGAGCACCGCCTCGCCCACCCCGGTGCCCACATGGCCATCGCCGTGGTCGCCACTGCCCGTGCCGTTGCCATTGCCGCTGCGGTCACCGGCGCCGGCGCGGTGCGCGTCCGACACGGTGGTGCTCGCCATGCCTCGGAGCGGGGCGTCCCGGTCGGTGATGCAGGTGCCCACCACCTCGACCCCCAGGGCAGGCCGCGAGAACTGCCGGACGAGCGCCGCTGCCTCGGCGCCCGAGCCGTAGACGACGGCCCGGTGGCGCCAGCGGTCGTCGAGCCGGGCCTCCAGCACCACCCGGCTGGCGACGAAGCGCACGGTGAGGGTCAGCAGCACGAGCAGGCCGACGGCCGTGGCGGCGAGGCGACCGGACAGGCTGGTGACGAGCAGCAGGTCCATGACGGCCAGGGCGGCGAACAGGGTGAGGCCGCCCTCGACCACCCGGCTCATCTCGTCCACGCCGCTGCCCACGACCACGCTGCGGTAGGCGCCGAGCGCGGCGAGCACGCCGGGCCACAGGAGACCGAGCAGCACGGCCACGGGCAGGTAGCGCACGCTTGAGTCGGCGATGTGCAGGTCGGGCAGGTCGCCACCGAAGCGCACGCGCAGCGCGACCACCATCGCCACCACGCCGGCCACCATGTCGGCGGCTGCGACGACGAGCGGCAGTCGCCGACGCCACGACGGGGCGACGATCCCGAGGACGGGGTGGGAGGGCGCGGTTGGCGTCGTCGCCGCGCCTGCGACCTCGGGGGATGCCACCGTCATGCCGTACGGGCCACCGTCGCCGTGTCGTCGTCGGCGGCAACCGGACGCGCGCCGTGATCGTAGTTGCGTGCGGCGAGAGCTGGCCCCGATCGGCCGGAGCCGCCCCGCAGGTCGTCGTGGATCCAGCGGTACGTCGCCTCGATGCCCTCGGCGAGCGATGTCGTCGGTTCCCAGCCCAACTCGTCGACGATGCGGGTGTTGTCGCTGCTGCGGCCCCGGACGCCCTGGGGGGCGTCGAGGACGTGGCGCCGCTTCAGCCGGGTCCCGGCGACGGCCTCGACGAGGTCGACGAGCTGGTTGACGGTCACCATCTCGCTGCTGCCGAGGTTGAGCGGCTCGTCGACGTCGGACTCGGCGATCAGCTGTGTGCCGGTGACGCAGTCATCGATGTAGGTGAAGCTGCGGGTCTGCTCGCCGTCGCCCCAGATCTCGATCGTGTCGTCGCCGGCCAGGACGGCGGTGGCGACCTTGCGGCAGATGGCGGCGGGCGCCTTCTCGCGGCCGCCGTCGTAGGCGCCGTGGGGTCCGTAGATGTTGTGGTATCGGGCGACGCGGGTGGCGATGCCGAAGTCCTCGGCGAAGTGGCGGCACATCCGCTCGGAGAACAGCTTCTCCCAGCCGTAGCCGTCCTCGGGCATGGCCGGGTAGGCGTCGGTCTCGGCCAGTGCGTCGACGTCGGGGCGGTCCTGCTTGCCAGCGGCGTAGACGCAGGCGGACGAGGCGTAGAAGAACCGCTCGACGCCCTCGTCGCGGGCGGCCATCAGCAGATGCGTGTTGATGAGCACGCTGAGCATGCAGTCGGCCTTGTTGCCCTCGATGAAACCGATGCCGCCCATGTCGGCCGCCAGGTTGAACACCCGGCTGGCGCCCTCGACGGCCCGGCGGCAGGCGTCGCGGTCGGACAGGTCGAGCGAGAGGCTCTCGGCCGCCGGACATGTCTGGTACCAGGAGTCGAGGGGCTTCACGTCGACCGCCCGCACCTCCTCCCCCTGCTCGACAAGATCGGCGACGAGGTGACCGCCGATGAACCCGCCAGCCCCGGTGACAACGCATGAGGGCATCCCGCGGCGAACCTTTCTACGTGATGTGCCCGCCACGGTCAGTGATCGACGGACACCTTTCCACGCAACGGCCGCGTTGCCAAGTGTTTGCGCTCAGGTAACGGGATCACGGCGAACGTCACGCATCGCCCCGGTACGCAGGCGCGCGGTCACGAAGCGTCGCCGTTGCGACCAACCATGCGAACCTCGGGTTGTTCCTCAGGTAGCGCCCGGCGAGGCGGCGTGGCTCGCTCGCAAGCCGGAACGCCCACTCCAGCCCGGACCGCTGCATCCACGCCGGCGCCTGGCGCTTGAGGCCGGCATGGAAGTCGAAGGCGGCGCCCACGCCCACGAGGACGGGGGCGTGCACGCGCCCGACGTGGGCGGCCATCCACCGCTCCTGCTTGGGGGTGCTGAGGCCCACCCAGACGATGTCGGGCCGTGCGTCCGCGATCGTGGCCTCGATCGCCGACTCCTCTTCCGGAGCGAGCGGTCGGAAGGGCGGGCTGAGCGCGCCGACGACCTCAGCCCGAGGGAAGCGGGCCTGCATGTTGGCCTGCAAGCGGTCGAGCGTCTCGGGGCTGGAGCCGTACAGGAAGTGCCGCCACCCTGTCGCCTCCGACTGGGCGAACGTCGCCAGCATGAGGTCGGGCCCGTACACGCGCTCGACGTCGACGCCGGCCGGCACTCGCCGCCGGCTGAGCCACACGAGCGGCATGCCGTCGGTGGTGACCATGCCGGCCTCGTTGTGGATGCGGCGGAGGTCGGGGTCGTCCTGGCTCTCGATGACCCCGTGGACGCCGGTGATGCACACGTACTGCGGCTCGCGTCGCTCGATCCAGCCGGCGATCGTGTCGACGGCCCCGCCGAGCGTCTGCGCGTCCACGGTGACCCCGAGGATGTCGAGGCGGGTAGCGGTCACGTGGCTGCTCTGACGGTCTGGTCACCATCGGTCGATGTCGGCTGCACGGCCGGTGCCGTGGCCCACCACAGGAACCCGATGAGGCTCCAGAAGACGATCCCGCCCTGCGGCGATTCGAGGTAGATGTCGGAGAAGCCGGTGGTGACGGCAGCCGCGACACCACCGCGCGCCGCCTCGACCAACGGCCGCGCCGATCCCGTTTGATGGTCCCGAAACGAGCGAACGATCGTGAGTACCGGCACCAGCAGGAAGCCGACGGCGACCAGCAAGCCAGCTCGACCTGCGAGGGAGAAGAAGATGCTGTGGGGAAGCCGCAGCACACGGGGATCATCAGCCGCGAGTGCGGGCGTGACGCCGTGGCGCAGCGCCAGGTTGTCGCCCCAGCCCCGACCGTGCAGGAGCATCTGCTCCTCCCTCACGTCGCTCCAGATGTCTCCCCACCAATCGGCCCGCCAGTTCGTCGTGTCCAGATAGTTGCTGCCGATCTGGTCCTCTGGCCCCGCCCCGAGCAGCGACGCGGCCGCGTCGCCGACCGCGTCGTAGCTGATCTCCCGTCCGCCGACGTCGACGGAAAGTCCCGTCACATAGAGAGCGAGCACGACTGCTGCGCCGGCGAGCATCGTCTTCACGATCCGCAACGCGTGAGGGCGCATGACCACCAAGCCGATGACCAGCGCCAGGAGGGCGCCCCTGCTGCGAAACGTCACGAGGAGCGCCGCGATCGCCCACATGCCGACCAGCACGTGGCGCCGCGCACCGAACCGCTCTCCCCCGCGAGCGGAGAAGATGAGCGCTGCGAACAGCACGAGCGTCACGGCGATGTCTCCAGACTTCGTGAGCAGCAGCGACACCCCCGATGTCGGCCACGTCGGTAGCCCGGTCGGTTCGATGAGCAGTAGCGCAGCCAACACCATCACCGCGGAGAGGACCCATGGCGTCGCCCGCGTCATCCCCCGGTCCACCAGAGCGAGGACGTCGCGCCGCCCGACCCTGAGCTCGTGCCCGCGCAGGAGCGCGAACACCCCAAACGCATAGGCGCTGTAGTAGATGGGCGCGAGCCCCCGCAGGGTCTCCTGCAGCGGTACGGCGGCGTCTAGGCGGTCCACCGCGCACTGGACGAAGGCGAGCCCGACGAGCCCAGCAGTCACGAGAGCTGCAGCGTTGCGGGGCATCGGTGTCCAAGGCCTGACGGCAGCGACGACCACCACCACCAGGAGGACCTCGCCCACGAACACGGGGGGCCAACCGGCGTACGCGAAGCCCTTGCCGAAAGCGGCGTAGAGCATGAGGCCGACGAAGATCAGCCGGAGTGCGACGGGCGTGGCGGCCCTGGTCGAGGCATCCCCTCGAGAGGGCCGCGGCCCGGGGGGCACCAGGATCGAGGTCATCAGCGGCCCTCGGTGCCCGGCGGAGCACCGGCGCTGGCCGGAACGGGCGCTCGTCGCTGACCGAACCAGGAGGCGTCGGCCCGGGCACCGTGCTCGTCCGCCACCAGCCATGGATGATGGTCGGTTCGTGGATCGAGCTTGTCGGCTGCGACGGCGATCGCGTTGGCCTGGCTCGGAGCGACGTGAAGGACCGACCTGGCAATCGGCAACGCGATTCGAGCCAGCGCCCTCACCGGGCGACTGCGCAACTGGGCGGCACCAGCTCCGGGCACACGGAGGTCGTAGAAGCACTGGAGCCTCGGGTCGCCGGTCGGGTCGTATGCCGCCAGGGTCTTGCGGACATCCCGTTCCGTCCACCGGTAGACGAAGTTCGGGACGTCCGTGTTCTGCACACCCCCCCACTGCAGATCGTTGTCAGCGACCGCGGCGCACTCGTACTGCTGTCCCAATCCGAGGCGAACGCCGAGCCTGGTGAGAGCCGTTTCCTGAGGCTCGAAAAGGACCACTCCTCGTCGTGCCACGCGGTACATCTCGACGAGCGCGCGATGTGGCGAACGGCAGTGGTGCAGACCCTGGTGGACGACGCAGACATCGAACGAGCCATCGGCGTACTCCAGTTCCTCGGCGTCCTCGAAGCTCCACCGGAAGGGCGCGTATTCGTCGCCCCGCATCCGATCGTCGAGATTGGTGATCGTGGCCGAGGTGAAGCCCGCGGCGAGGAGGACTTCCCGGTCGGCCTCACCGCCTGCGACGACGAGGATGTCGTCGTTCGTTCGCAACCACCCGGTATCGAGCAGCCGTTGCAGTGTCTCGAGGTAGAAGCGCTCCTTCATCGGGTTCCTTCCTTTCAGCCGTCACGCCAATGAGCGGTAGATGCTCTCGGTGGCACGCGCGAGGGCTGGCCACGAGAAGCGCTGCTCGACCTTGCGACGACCAGCGGCGCCCATCCGACGGGCAACCGTGGGGTGCTCGATCAGCCACAGAAGACGCTCCGCGATGCCGTCCGCGCGCTGATCGACCACGAATCCGTCGACGCCGTCATCGATGACCTCCCGCACGGCAGGGATGTCGCCACCGATGACAGGCCGCCCGAACGTCCAGGCCTCGGTGAACACCCCCCCGAAGCTCTCCTGGGTGGAGGGCACACACAGCACGTCGCACGCGGCCAACGCATCGGTCTTCATCTGCAGGTCGACAGTGCCCAGCCGTCGTACACGAGCGTCTCCGTTGCGAAACGCGTCCTCCGACTTGCCGACAGCGGGCCCGGCGAACACGAAGGTCGTCTCCGGGGCACGACGCCAGAGAGCCGGCGCAGCGTCTAGCACTGCCTGAAATCCCTTGTAGCGGAAGTGCTGTCCCAAGAAGAGCACCATCGGACCCTCGATGCCGAACCGGGCCCGGAAGGCGTCAGCGTCAGCGGTCGATGCGACGACGGGACCGGTCCCCGTGACGCTGACCGCCTCCGGCCGAGCGCCGAGCTCGACCAGCGTCTGCTTCTCGACCTGGGTAAGCGCAATCAGGTGGTCGGCGCGGCGATAGAGGCCGATGTACACGCGGTGCCGCCGCCCTCCCCAGCGAGGATGGTGCAAGGGTGTGAACACGAACGGGCGATCCGCCTGGCGCGCGGCGTCGGCCGACGCCAACGCGAGCGGCTCGCGACCGACGCGCACAGTGTGCACGACATCTGCCCGGGCGACCGGCGGTGCCAGCTGCGACGCCAGCGGCCTTGCTAGGCGACGCGCGGCCCAGCCGGTCGCCGCGTAGTAGGCGACCACGGGCGGCACGGCGGCCACTCGGGCCCAGTGCGATGTTCCCAACGTGTGCACCGGCACACCGTCGACGCAGTAATCGAGCGCGTGCGCAGGCGCGCGGAGCGTGGTACCCATCAACCAGTCCGAGCGGTTCCGATCCCAAAACGAGATCACCTCGGCCTTCGCACAGGTCATGTGGGTGACCAGACCGTGCAAGTGGGCCTGTGCGCCACCGGCCGAGGGTGGATAGGCAGTGATCGTGCAGAGGAGACGCATGTGAGCGATCAGACCGCGGTGCGGGAGCCCCTGGCCCGCTTCACGCCGCGCCGCGCCGCGCAGGCGGCGGCTGGCCTAGTGCCCTTGCCATGGCTGTTGAGACTTCGGGCGGGCTACCTCGACGGGACAGGCTCATCGCTCCCCCGTCGGTGGCGACAGGCGCTGCTCGAGGTGGTGAGGCTTCGGGGAATACCACAGGATGAACCCTTCCGTTTGTCTGGGCATCCAGATCTGCGGATGGTACCGACGGACTCGTACATTGCGAACTACCTGTTCTGGATGGGCATAGATGCCTACGAGGCGGGGGAACCCGCTTGGTGGGCCTCGCTCGTCTCGTCGCACCGGGCTGTGCTGGAGATCGGGGCGAACATCGGGCTGTACACGCTCGTCGGCGCCAGCGCGGCCTCGTCGGTGCACTATCGGGCGGTAGAGCCCAACCCGGTGTCGTACGACGTCCTGCGCCAGAACGTGGAACTCAACGGTCTCGGACACGTCGAGCTGGTGCAGGCCGCCGTCGTCGGCAGGCGCACGACCGAAACGGTCACCCTCCGCTTCCCTGATCGCGATCGCTACAGCGCATCGGCCGGTGCGTTCGTCGACGGTGCCCTCGACCTCACCACTCCGGCCACCCGAGCGGTGGAGGTCCCGTCGGCTCCTATCCGCGATCTGATAGGCGATGTCGATCTGGTGAAGCTCGACATCGAGGGGCTCGAGGCCGAGGTGCTCGGTGCCGTCCGCCCGTGGATCGTCGAGACCGCCCCGACGATCGTGGTCGAGGCACGAGACAATGCACCGGCAGTGCGGGCGTTCCTGACCGATCTGGTGCGAGAGGTGCCGTACAACTGCTACGCCATATCCGGTGGCGAGCCGGTCGGTGTCCCCTCCGACATCGTCGCTCGGGGCCGGCTCGAGCGCGACCTTCATACGCGCGACGTCACCCTGATCGCCCCCGAACGCGCGGCAAGAATCGTGGGCACGCTCTAAGACCCCGGAGAGCGAGCGACTTGCCACATCGCGTGCTCGCGGTAGCTTTGTCGCCAACGCGGGCGCGAAGCTGAGACTCTTCAGGACCAAGCGCATGGATGATCCGAAGCTCCAGGACTACTTCGCCGTCCTGAGGCGCCGCCGTCGGGTGCTCGTGCTGTCCGTCCTCATTGCCGTCGGTGTCGCCCTCGCCATCTCGCTGGTTCAGACACCTCAGTACCGGGCTGAAAGCGAGTTGCTCCTCCGGAGGACGGCAAGCGAGGAGCTGCTGGTCGACGAGGTCGGCCAGGTCCGTTCCTCGACCGACTCCGAACGCGAGCTCAACAACGAGATCCGACTGATCGAGTCGCGCGCGGTGCGGGACGCTGTTGACGCGGTCTACGAGGGTCCGCTCGACATCGACGACGTCGCCGCCGGTGCCCCGGCCTCAGAGAGTAACGACGTGCTGGACATCTCGGTGACGGCCGCTGATCCAGCCGAGGCCGCCGAGCTCGTCAACCTCTACGCCGAGACGTACATCGCCGAGCGCAAGGACCGCCAGGTTGCAGATCTGCTCGCGACTGGCGAGGAGATCCAGACCAGGCTCGACCAGCTGCGCGAGCAGATCGCCGAGGTGAGTCAGCCCCTCGACGACATCAACGCCCGCGTAGCCGCCGCGCCGGCAGGCACTCCGCAGCGAGTTGAGCTGGAGGATCAGCGGCAATCCGTGCTCATGGAGGTGCTTCCGCAGCTGGCGCCGCTCCAGAGCCGCGAGAGCACGTTCCGAGGGCAGCTCGAGCAGTTGGAAGTGACGCAGGACCTGACGCGAGCCGGTGGCGTCGAGGTGCTGACCCCTGCCGAGGAACCATCGTCGCCAGTGTCGCCGAACACCGTGGGAAACGTCGTGATCGGAGGGCTCATCGGTCTTCTCGGCGGCATCGCCCTGGCCTTCGCCGTGGAGTATCTCGACGACTCGGTCGGGTCGAAGGACGAAGCCGAGAAGATCACAGGACTCCCGACGCTCGGCGTGATCCCCAAGGGGACCGATGTTCCCGCGGACCTCGTGAGCATCAGCGACCCGAGCGCTCCAGCTGCAGAGGCATACCGCTCGCTGCGCACATCGGTGAAGTTCCTGGCCCTGGACACCTCTGTGAAAACCATCCTCGTCACCAGCACGGCTGCCTCGGAGGGCAAAACGGTCACCGCTGCCAACCTCGCGACGGTCCTCGCGCAACGAGGCGACCGAGTCCTGTTGGTCGGGGGCGACCTGCGCCGGCCGCGGGTGCACGAGTTGTTCGGGTCCCCACAGAGCCCGGGACTGACCACGGTGCTCGTCGGTGACGCGACGGCAGCGTCGGTCACCTATGCGGTCGAGGAGGTCCCGGGTCTCCACGTCATGCCGCCGGGCGCCACTCCGCCGAACCCCGCCGAGCTTCTGGACTCGTCCCGAGCCCGCGAGCTGTTTGCATCCCTGCGGAACAGCTTCGACGCTGTGATCGTCGATGCCCCTCCCGTCCTGCCCGTGACGGATGCGCAGATCCTGGCTGGCAGCGCGGACGCCGTCCTGCTCGTTGTCGCGTTCCGCGAGACGTCCAAGCGAGGCCTCGCGAGGTCCATTGAACTGCTGTCCCAGGTCGACGCACCGCTCGTCGGCATCGTGCTCAACCTCGTCCCGCCCAGCGAAGGATATGCCGGGCAGCCATACCGGTATGACACCTACCGCAGCCGCAGCGAACGCCGGCGACAGCGCGAGGAGCCCTCCGACGCCGACATGGCGGCGCCGCCCGCGCATCTCTCTGGCAACGGAGCACAGCGGCCGATGGTGGCGCACGGCGCCACCCATTCCCCCCAGGCTGGCGAGGAGGGTGAAGAGAGTGCGGGCAACCAGCCGACTTGAGGGACGTCATCGGCTACTACCTTTCTACGACAAGGTACTTCCCCACTTTCGACGACGGCGAATGCAACTACTGGCCAACGCGTTGCAACTGCAACCGGGTACTCGCATTCTCGATATCGGCGGGACGGACTTGAACTGGCGTCTGATCGAGCCAGTTGCGTCGGTCGTCGTGCTCAACCTCGACGGGGGTGACGTCGTGGCGGACGGACGCTGGCTGCCCTTTCGCGACCAAAGTTTCGACGTAGCCTTCTCCAACTCGACGATTGAGCATGTCGGCTCGTTGACCGATCAGCAGCAGTTCGCAGACGAGGTGGTCCGCGTCGCCGAGTCGTACTTCGTCCAGACGCCCAATCTCTATTTCCCGTTGGAACCCCACCTGCTCACACCCTTAGTCCAGTTCCTGCCACTGCGGACACGTTTGCGAATCGCACGCAACCTCACTGTGTGGGGTTGGTTCGTCCGCCCGTCGGCAGCCACGGTCCGGGATCGTGTCGGCCGGATACGCCTTATGACGAGCCGCGAGATGCAGATGCTCTTCCCTGAGGCCCGGCTCCATCGTGAGCGCTGGTTCGGCCTGACGAAGTCGCTGATCGCCATTGGCGAGAAGCCGACGAGCGTCTGATCCCGGTGTGCCCGCGTGATCCGGCCATCGACGGTGCCATGTGAGCCGGCCTGCTCACGACACGGTCGAGCATCCACCAGGTACCGAACGCAGTGGCCCACGATCCCACCGCCAAACCCCACGCCGCGCCGTCGACCTCCGCGACCGCGCCGCCTCCGACACCGGCGGCGAGCGTGAGGAGTCCGACGACCACCCGAACGCTCAGGCCTTCGCGCGCTGCACCTCTGACTCGGAGACCTGTGACGCCGCCACTGGCCACTGCGTAACCGACGGCTCCCACCGCCAGCGGCAGCAGCAGCTGACGTGCGCTTTGCCACGTCTCACCAAGGAGAGCAACGCCCCAGTGGTCGGGCACGATGGAGAGCATTCCGCCCCATGCGCCCGCCACGGCGACGAGCACCAGGCTCATCATTCGGAGCAGTGTGAGCACCCGAGAAGGCGAACGGGTCAGTAGTCGCGCCCCTTCAGGAACTGCGGCCGACATGAGCCCGGTCATCGCGAGATAGAACGGACCAAACAGTGTCTGGCCACCCCGGAGTGCGCCGACTCCGACCGTCCCGAACATGCCGCCAAGCGCAAGCGCCGTCAGCTGGGAAGCGCCTGTGTGGAAGACGAACTCGATGGCGAACCAGGGGCCGAGGTCAGCTTGCGATCGCAGGAAGGGAGCCGCCGAGCGAGTACGCGGCCGAACTCCTGTCTGGCCGACACCGACCAGCGCAGCCGCGGCACCCGATCCGGCCCAAGCTCCTGCGAGGGCGACCGAGCCCCCGCCAGCCATGATGACCGCGCCCATGAGGACGACCTGCAGCACGCACCAGGTGAGATCGTTGGCGACCGCCCGTCGAGGATGTCCGATCGTGAAGAACAAGAAGCGCCACGTGTCCTGGAGCAGGAGTGCTGGCATGAGCAGGCCCACGACGCCCAGAACAGCCCCAACCTCTCCACCGAGAACGATGCCCACCATGACCGCGACGACGCCGACTGCGACACCGATCAATCCAGCCGCGCCTGCTGCTCCCGCGACGACGTCTCTCGTAACCTCGGTCGAGCTGAACCGTACAGTGAGCGGTTGACTCACGAGCCCTCGGCTTGCGCCGAGGGCGAGGATGTAGACGATGAATCCGACGCTGTACGCCCCGAACGCTTCGCTGCTGACAGATCGAGCGACGATCACTGTCGCAGTCACGTTGGTCAAACCTGAGATGCCCTGATCACCGACCACCCAGAGGACGCGGCGAACACCAGCGGAGATCATCCCTGGGGGCGCCACCACCCGGTTGTCGTCTCCGGCAACGGGTCCCCCACGCGTCGGCCGATGTAGAGGAACCGTCTGGACATCGACGGATGCCGGCCAAGGACGGCATCCATTGCTCGGAGTGGGAGGGGGGTCGGGTTGTTCTGCGGCCGGAGAGCCACGGTGCGCTCCTCGGCATAGCCCATCACCGCCATGAACTCGCGGAACGCTCGGGTCGTCGGGGTGTGGATGTGACCCACTGGAAGGGCCGATCGGTACAGCGGTGCCAGGCCTACGGTCCGCACGCTGCAGAACTCGACGTCGCGCGGCTGATAGCCGAACAGCAGGCCGAGTCGGTTGTTCCAGCTGGCCAGATTTGGCAGAGCAACTGCGACGAACCCTCCGGGGGCGACGACACGCGAGAACTCGCGGACCGCCACGTCGTACCAGGGCAGATAGTCGAGCATCCCGAAACAGGTGAGAAGATCGAACTCACCATCCTTGTAGGGCAACGGCGCCGACCCGACGTCGACCGCTACCGCCTTCACCCCTTTTGCTCTCGCCTCTTCGATGACCTCGGTGTCGATGTCCACGCCGTGGACTTCGGCAATGTCCAGGGCATCACGCAGGCTGGCCGCGATTCCGCCATAGCCGCACCCGACGTCGAGCAGTGAGCCCAGCGGACGACCGTCGACTGCGGCCCGCAGGGCCTCAGCAACTACGGGGAGGCTGAAACTCGTGCAGCTCCTCTCGTAATCCTTTTCGGATAGATGCAGGCTTTCCATCACACTCCGTTTCCGTCAACGGAACGCAGTCTGCGTGTGCAGCGTCACCGTAAGTGAGGGACGAGAGTACCCTGCAAGCCAGACGGCGGTGTCGGCACTGCAGGAAGACCACGACGAAGCTCTCGCGAGATGCGTCATGATCTCCTGATGCCTGCGCCTGTCCCCTCCCCCGTCGACCTGTACCTCGACCTGCTCGCCCGGGCGCTGACCCGCGATCTCTTCCTCGACGAGGAGGTGCGCAACGTCGACCTGCGCGACTGGCCCGGCGGCGAGCCGGAGGGCCTGCGCGCCATGCTGCGCGAGCGACGGTGGCGGGTCGTGCGCGCGGGGGCCGACCGGGAGACCCGTGCCGTCGGCAACGACTGGCCGCCGCACGCCGAGACCATGGTCGGCC
>CAYUXB010000098.1:0-12194 GCA_964448525.1 uncultured Acidimicrobiaceae bacterium | reverse complement strand
GCCATCGCCGTGTACCAGCCGATGGCGGTCGTGTCGCTGTCGGAGCGCTCGGCGTAGTGCGCGACCAATTCGTCCGGGGTGGGCAGGCCACCGACGTTGCCCAGCGCCCCGGTGACGACCGAGGCCATGCTGTCGTCGTCGGCGGGCGAGCCGGCGGGACCCGTGCCCGGGCCGATGGGCCACGTGGCGAGCAGCCACCCGAGGTCGAGCAGCGGATCGCCGATCGTGCACATCTCCCAGTCGACGATGGCCGCGACACCGGGCCCGTCGGGGGCGATCATCACGTTCGACAGGTGGTAGTCGCCGTGCATGATGCCCGGCTGCCACGAGGTCGGGCGGTTGTCGTCGAGCCACGCCGCCACCTGCTCGAGGCCCGGGATGTCGGGACCCGGATAGCCCTCGAGCTCGCCGTAGCCGTCGAGCTCGGCCATCCACCGCGGGACCTGGCGCTCAAGGAAGCCGTCCGGCTTGCCGAAGTCCTCCAGCCCGACCGCAACGTGGTCGACCCGCCCGAGGCGCGCGACGGCGTCGGCCACCTCCAGCCCCATACGGTGGCGCACGCCGACGTCGCCGGCGTGCAGGTCGGGGAGGCCGACGGTCGGATTGAAGCCGTCGACGGGCGCCATGAGGTAGAACACAGCGTCGCCGGCGACACCGGCGTCGGGCTCGCCCGGACCGGCGACGTAGGCCGGGTGCGGCACGTCGCTGCCGGCCAGCGCCTGGAGCACCCGCGCCTCGCGCCGCATCACCTCGTTGCTGGCCTTGCGGAGGTGGCGCGGCCCGCGCCGCAGCACGTAGTCGCGTTCCCCGCGACGGAAGCGCATCAGCAGGTTCTGCGTGCCGCCGGCGAGGGCCCGGGCGTCGGTGATCGCACCGCCGGACAGGCCCTCGGCGTCCATCCAGCGGGCGAGGGCCCCGGTGTCGACCAGCTCGGTGCCGGTGTCGCTGCCGGCTCGATCGCTGCGCTCGGTCACGAGGCACCGCCGTCGCGGCGGGCCCGGGGCCGCTCGGCATCGAGGCGGCGGGTCTCGTCGGACAGGGGGGCGGCGAGCACGCCCGTGACGAGGTCGACCAGGTCGCTCACGAACAGCCGGTCGTCCGCGTGCGGACCGGAGCGGGCTCGGCGCCCGATCTCGACCGCGCTGAAGCGGATGGACACGTACCTGCGGTGCAGGCGGGTGACGTCCTCGTCGAGGAGCTGGCCGACGAGCTCGCGCCACCGGTTGATGCTCGACGACGCGGCCTGGTCGGACGGGTCGACGACGGCGCGGGGCCGGTTCATCAGGTCGGCCATGATCTGCAGGTACTCGGGCCCGCCGTCCTCGTCGGCCAGCTTGGCCGCCATGGGGCGGACGAGCGCCCCGGCGAGGGCGCGCAGGTCGTCCCGCCCGTCGGCCTCGTAGGCGTCGAGCATGGCGTGGCGGCGGGCCTCGACGTCGCGGCGGTGCTTGGCCATGAGGGCGTTGAGCAGCCCGTCACGGTCGCGGAAGTGGTACTGCAACGCCGACGCGTTCTTGGCGCCGGCCACGCGGTTGATCTCGCGCAGGCTGACGCCATCGATGCCATGGCTCGCGAACAGCTCCTCGGCGGCGCTGATCAGCCGGTCGGTCGTGGTCCCTCCGTCATGCATGTGCATTAGACCCTAGTCCATACGCATTGTGCGGGTCACGGAAGACAGTAACAACTCGCATTGGACGTGCGAGCAGATCGCGCACCCCCGTCGGCGGTCCTTGCGCCGTCCCGCCCGCGTCGTCCCGCCTCCGTCGGTTCGCGGACCGCGCAGGCGGGGGAGGGAGGGGCGGCAGCGGTAGGGTCCCTGTCCATGCTGCGGCGGAGGAGCGCACCACGGGATCCCCTCGCCGCCGTCGATCCCGCCGCCGTGTCGCCCCGCTTCGCCGGGTCCGTGGCTGCGGCGCTCGACGCCCGCCACCGCTACGCCGAGGTGCTCGCAAGCGTGCGGCCCGGCCCTGTGCGCGACCGGTTGGCGGTGTCGGGTGACCGTCTCGTCGCCGGGGTCGCCGCGGTCTGGGAGATCGCGCAGCGGGCGACGCAGGTCGAGCGCACCCTGGCGGCGCTCGATCCCGAGCGGGTCACCGACGACTACAAGGCGGCCCGCCGTTCGGGGGCCGATCCCGAGCTCGAAGCAGCACTCGCCCAGCGGTTCACATCCGTGCAGCGCCTGCTCAACGCGCTCGACGACACCGGCGAGCGCCTCCGGCTGCTCGACGCCCGCCTCGGCGCCGCCGTGGCCGGAGCGGCCGAGGTGGCGCTGGGCGTGTCCGGCGAGGCCGACGCCGACGCGCTCGCCGCCGAGCTCGACGGTGCCGTGGGCGAGCTGGCCGCTCTGCGCACGGCACTCGACGAGCTCGGCTGAGCGAGGCGCCGGTCCCGACCAGGGATCACTGCGCCGAGATCGGCCGAATCGGCGCGCGTCGTCGAGGCCTGCCGGACTCAGTCGAAGTCGAAGATGTCATCGAGGAACGACCGGCGCTTCTTCTTCTTGTAGTCGCGGTCGTCGTAACGGGAACGGTCGTCGTGCCGAGAGCGGTCGTCGTAGCGCGGCCGATCCTCGTAGCGCGGGCGCTCGTCGTAGCGGGGCGGTGGACGGTCGCGCCCCTCGGCGCGACCTGCCGGGGGTGCGACGGGCGCCATCGCAGCCGAGGCCCGCTCGATCACCTTGTCGAGCTCACCGCGGTCTAGCCACACCCCGCGGCACTGGGGACAGAAGTCGATCTCGACGCCCTCGCGGGAGGAGATCGACAAGGTGACGTCGCACACCGGACACTTCATGGGCGCCGACACTACCGGCGGCGTCGCCTCGTCCGATGCCGGGCCCGGGAGCCCGCCGCATCTGTGGCAGGGTGGCGCCGTGTTCGTGATCGGGGCGCCCACCGACGACCGGCTGGCCGAGGTGCTCGATCGCCTGCGCGGCACGCCACTCACCTACGAGGACGTCGGCGCCACCCTCGCCCGGTCGGCCGAACCCGCCGCGTCGCCTGCCGAGGCGCCCGCGGGCTACCGGGGAGCACACGCCCGCCGTCAGGTCGGCCAGGGGGACGCCGCCTTCACCGCGGCGTGCGACGCCATCCGCACGTGGTCGCTGCACCGGGGCCAGGGCTTCCGGGTGGCCCCGCTCGACGCGCCGATCGCGGTCGGCAGCGAGGTCGTCACCGCCGTGCCGCTCGCCGGGCCGGTGCACGTGCTGGCCGCGTGTCGCATCGTCACGGTGGTCGACGAGCCGAACCGCTTCGGGTTCGCGTACGGCACCCTCGGAGTCCACCCGGCGAGCGGCGAGGAGTCGTTCGTGGTCGCACGGACGCCGGAGGGCGAGGTGATCGGCGAGATCACGGCCTTCTCGCGGCCCCGTCATCCGCTGGTGCGGCTGGGCGGTCCGGTGGCGCGCCGGCAGCAGGCGCGAGCGACCGAGGGCTACCTCGACGCCCTCGCTCGGCACGTGCGAGAGGCGACTGCCTGAGAGGTTCAGCGGAGAGGTCACGAGGCATCGGCCGGGGCGGCACACCGCGGTCGGTGGGTCACGCAATGCGGTTTCGGGGCACAGGCCGTGAACCCGTCCTAGCCTGGTGTCGCAATGGGTGTGCGCGCGGTCGAGGTGGTGTCGGCGGAACAGGCGGTCGCATTCAGGGTCGCCGCCCACAACCTGCACGAGTTGTTGCCGCCGGACGGGTTGGTCGACGCCACCGCCGTCGCCGCCGTGCAGGACACGCCGCCCGGCAACGCAGGGGTGGCACTGGCGGCACGAGTCGCCAAGCTCACACCCGCGGCGCTCGATGCTGCGCTTTACGACGATCGCACGCTCCTGCGCATGCTGAGCCTGCGCGGCGCCGCCCACGTCGTGCCCCGCCGGGACGCGACCGTGTTCGGCCCGGGAGCGCTGGCGGTCGAGGAGGACTCGCTGCGCGAGCAGCTGATGGGCGCCTGGCCGGCCATCGCCGCACCCGGCTGGACGGCCCGAGAGGCGCTGGGTTCGGTCATCGGCGTGCTCACCGCGGTCCTCGCCGACGCCGAGCCGCGCACGAAGGGCCAGCTCAGCGAGGCGCTGCACGACCGGGTGCCGCCCGAGTTGGAGCCCTGGTGCGACGCGTGCGACGTCCACCACGTGCCCGACCAGCTGCTCCGTCTCGCCGGCACCGCCGGCGTGTTCGCCTACGGGTGGCCGCAGGGCCGGCGTCAGATGCTGATGGCCGCCGACATCTGGCTGGGTGAGCCGCTCGGCGGTGACGTGGCGGAAGCCCGGCTCGAGCTGGTCCGCCGCTTCGTCCACGCCTACGGCCCGGTGCTGCCGAGCCACCTCGCGGCGTGGACCGGCATGGCCCCGGCCGAGGCCCGCGACCGGTTCCTGGCCCTCGGCAAGGAGCTGATCGACGTGAAGCTCGACGGGATGAAGGCGGTGATGCTCGCCGAGGACCGCGAGATGCTCGCGGACCCTCCGCTCGCCTCCGGGGCCCGACTCCTCCCGGCCGGGGATCCGTTCCTGGCCCAGCGAGACCGCTCGACCCTCCTCGCCGACAAGGCCCGGCAGCGGGCGCTGTGGCGACCGGCCGGCAGCCCGGGACTGGTGCTGATGACGGGCCACCCGGTCGGAACCTGGCGGGCCCGCACGGCGGGGTCGCGCCTGCACGTCACGGTCGAGGCGTTCGGCGCCCTCGGCGAGCGGCAGCGCACGGCGATCGAGCAGGCGGCCGCGACGATGGCCCCGTTCCGCGGTCGCGAGGACGTCGAGCTGAGCTTCGATGCCGCCTCGTGAGGGTGGTCCCGCCCACGGGCACGAGGCCACGCGATGCGGGATGATGCGGCCATGACCACGATCGACATTCCGCTCGCCCTCCACCGGGGTGCGGACGACCTCCCGTTCGTCGACCTGGGTGACGGCTCCGATCTGCAGCTCCTGCAGTGCGACGTCGAGGCCGGCCTGTGGGTGGTCCGCACCCGGTTCCAGCCGGGTTATGTGGTGCAGACCCACAAGCACACTGGTGAGGTCTTCGCGCTGACCCTGTCGGGGTCGTGGCGCTACGCCGAGTATCCGGAGGTCAACACCGCCGGGTCCTACCTCTACGAACCCGCCGGTTCGGTGCACACCCTCACGGTCCCGGACACGAACGAGGAGGTGACCGACGTCTGGTTCGCCATCCGCGGCGCCAACCTCAACCTCGACGAGGCGGGCAACGTCACCTCGGTCGTCGACGCGGGCGCGATCCGCGACTTCTACCTGGCGATGTGCGAGGGCATGGGCCTGCCCCGCCCGGACGTCATCGGCCTGTAGCGGGACCGTTCCGTCGGCGCTCAGCCCGCTGGCGGGAACAGGGCCGACGCGAGGTCCTCCGCGGCGGCCGCCCGGTCGTCGTGGCCGGTCGCCAGGTGTTCGGTGACCACGGCGAGCAGCGTGCGCCGCGCCAGGCGGGCGGCGACCGCCGCCGGCAGCGAGGGTGCGAGCTCCGGGAACCCGCTCGCCAACCAGCCGGCCAACGTGACATCGAGGGCCGTGAGCAGGTCCCGGGCGGCCTCGCGGGCGACGAGGTCGCCGTGCATGCCCTCACCGACGAGGAGGCGCAGGACCGTCTCCTCCTCGAGCGTCCGGGCGACGACCCACAGGAAGAACGCGCTGAACCGTTCGCCCGCGGGATGCCCGGCCGCGAGCGGGGGGTGTTCGGCCGCCATCCGCTCGCCGTAGTGCTGTTCCTCGACGAGGGCGCGCACGAGATCGGCCTTGGACGGGAAGTAGTGGTAGATCGTGGCGACGTTGAGCCCGCAGGCCGAGGCCAGCCGGCGCATCGACGTGCCCGCCGCCCCGAGCTCGCTGACGAGGGTCAGCGCCGCGGCGAGGATGCGGGACCGTTGGGACTCCGCCGCACCGACCGTCACGTCCGACTTTCGGGGGTGAACACCGCTGGGAGGTGCTTCATGGCGAGCACCAGGCTGGAGTCACCCCGATCGATCGCGGCGGGATCGACCGCACGGATGTCGCGCAGGCGGGAGAAGAGCTCGGTGAACACGACGCTGATCTCGGCGCGGGCGAGGTTGGCACCGAGGCAGTAGTGCGTGCCGATGCCGAAGCCCAGGTGGGGGTTCGGATCGCGGTCGATGCGGAACTCGTCCGGGTCGTCGAACACCGACTCGTCCCGGTTGGCCGACTGGTAGAGCAGGAACACCCGGTCGCCGGCCCGCAGGTCGACGCCGTTGTGGGTGTGGTCCTCGGTGACGGTGCGCATGAACGTCATCACGGGGCTGACGAAGCGGACGATCTCGTCGACCGCGAGGTCGATGAGATCGGGCTGGGCGAGCAGCTTGGCGTGCTGGTCGGGAAAGCGGCTGAACGCGACCAGCCCACCCGACAGCGCGTTGCGGGTCGTCTCGTTGCCCGCGACGACGAGCAGGATCAGGAACATCAGCAGCTCGTCGTGCGACAGGCCGCCGTCGGGCGCCTCGCCCGGGTTGCCCGCGTAGGCGCCGTCGCCGGACTGGGCGAGCGCACCCTCGTCGAAGGCGTGGGTGAGGATGCCGATGAGGTCGTCGGTCGAGCCGTCGGCCCGCCGCTGCTCGATGAGCTCGATGCACACCGTGGCGAACTCGCCGCCGGCCTCGGCCGCGGCCAGCAGCACGGGATCGTCGGGGTCGACGTGCCCGTCGCCGGCCATCATCGCGTCGCTCCAGCGGTAGAGCTTGCCCCGGGTGTCGGGGTCGAGGCCCATGAGCTCGGCGATGACGATCAGGGGCACGTGGATCGCGAAGTCCTCGACGAAGTCGCACTCGCCGCGCTCGGCGATGTCGTCGATGATCTGGTTGGACAGCTCGCGGATGTGGTCCGAGAGCTGCCGCACCATGCGGGGCGTGAAGCCCTTGTTGACCAGGCGCCGCTGGCGGGTGTGCTCCGGGTCGTCCATGGAGATGATCGACATGGGTGAGGGGACCTTGGGCCGCACGCCCTGGGCGGCCGAGTACAGCTCCTGGTTGCGGCTGATGTGGCTCACGTCCTCGTGGCGGGACACCACCCACATCTCGTTGCGGGCGTCCCACCAGAGCGGGGCGTTGGCGCGCAGCCACCGGTACTGGTCCCAGGGGTCGTCGTAGAACCGGGGGTCGAGGATGTCGATGTCGGTGGGCGGCATCGGCTGCGCGGCGCGTCCGTTGCCGGTTGTTCCCTCAGCGAGCGTCATGCGCGGCAGTCTCTCAAACGAACGTTTGATGGACAAGGGGTTCACAGGTGGACGGCAATCGGGTTCCGGGAGGCGCCGGGGCCGCGGGTATGGTGAACCACCCTCGGCGGCGTGACCGAGTGGCTTAGGTAGCGGCCTGCAAAGCCGCGTACACGGGTTCGATTCCCGTCGCCGCCTCCAACGACCTCCGCGTTCGCTCGGCCTCCTACACTCGCCGGTCGACATGACGAGGCCCCGTACCGCACCTGCTCCTTCGATGCACCGATGACGTCGGTCGTCGAGATGATCGGCGCCGGCCCCGGCGACCCGGATCTGTTGACGCTGCGGGCCGAGGCCGCGTTGGCCGCGGCGACGGTGGTCGTCGTCGACGACGCTGTCGCCCACCTGGCGGCGACCTTCGCTCCCGCGGCCACCGTGTTCGTGTCCGGCGCCGACGGGGGAGCGGTCATCGACGGGGACGCCATCCGCATCCTCACCGGCGCGGCCCGGCGCACCGAGCGCGTGGTGCGGCTCTATCGCGGCGATCCGTGGCTGCACCCCGCGTACGCCGTCGAGTCCGCGATCCTCGCCAGTGCGGGTGTCGAGCACGTGGCTGTGCCGGGCCCCAGCCTCGAGATCGCCGGGCCGGGCGCGGCCGGCGTGGCCGTGCATCATCCCGAGCTGGCCGTGACGCTGACGATCGCGGCGGCGGAGGCGCTGGCTCCCGCCGTCGATGCCGCACGTACGCTGGTCACGGTCACGAACGACGTCTCCTCCGTCGCCGCCGAGCTCGCGCACGCCGGCGACCCCGCCATGGCTGCGGCGGTCGTCCGCGTGGGCGAGGGTGCGGGCGTCGCCCACCGCGGCACGCTGGCGTCGGTGGCGGACGGGACCACCGTCCCGGCCGGTGGAGAGGTGTCGGGCGGGACGAACGTCCCGGCCGATGGCGAGACGGTGGGCCACCGGGGCGATGAGGAGCTGACCGACGGGCCGGAGGGCGCGGTGGTGCTCGTGGTGGGAGCCGTCGCCGGGACGACGACCGAGCCGACGACCGACACCGGGAGAAGCACCGGCGCCAGCCGCGGGACGACGACCGACACCGGCCCCGTCGCGGCGCCCGCCGCCGCCCCGTGACCGACGGCGCACCCGTGCACCTGGTGGGGGCCGGCCCGGGAGACCCCCTGCTCGTGACCCGGCGGGCGGCCCGACTCCTGGCCACAGCCGACGTGGTCGTCACCGACCAGCGATCGACCGACGCCGTCGTGGCCCTCGCCGGGCCCCGCGCCGAGCACCGCTACGTCGGCCGCACCCCTGACGGGCCGGCCTGGTCACCCTCCCGCGTCGTGGGCTTGCTCGCCGCGGAGGCGGCCGCCGGCCGGACGGTCGTGCGCCTCGTCAGCGGCGACCTGTTCGTGTCCTCGCCCGTCGCTGCGGAGGCCGCGGCCCTGGTGGCCGCAGGCGTCCCCGTCACGACCACGCCGGGGGTCAGCGTGGCCACCGCCGCGCCGCTCGCCGCCGGGATGACGACGGTGCCCGGGCGTGCCGTCACCGTCGTGTCGGGAGCCGACGACCCCCACGCCGCGCCGGTCGACTGGGCGGCCGTGGCCGAGCCGGGAGCGACGTTGGTCGTGCTCGCGGGCCGCCCCAACCAGCGCACGATCGCCAACCGGCTGCTCGCCGCAGGCGTCGCACCGGCGACTCCGGCCTGGGTCGTCCACGCCGCCGGCCGCCCCGGCACCCGCGTGGCCGCCACCGACCTCGCCGGTCTGCGCACCACCCGGCTGCAACCGCCGACGGCGGCGGTGATCGGGCCCGTCCGGGTGCAGCCGGTGGGCGAGCGAGATCGCACGGGGGAGTGACGAAATCCCTGGTGGGAGCCGCCAGGGTCGCCTGTAGCGTCGACTCGTCGTGACCAGTTCGCCCACCCTCGATCCCGCATCCCCTGCACCGGTCGACGGGCACGACGCCGAGCGGCGGACGGGCACGCTGGCCGGCGTCGCCGCCTACTCGCTCTGGGGACTGTTCCCCCTGGTGTTCCACCAGTTGCGGTCGGTGGACCCCGGCGAGATCCTCGTCCACCGCATCGTCTGGTCGTTCGCGGTCGTCGTCGGGCTGCTGGTCGCCCGGCGGGAGCGTCACTGGTTCCGGGCGGTGCGGGCCCGGCCCGGTGCCCTGCCGCGGCTGACGCTGGCCGCGGTGTTCATCGCGACCAACTGGCTCGTCTACATCTGGGCGGTCAACAACGACCACGTGGTCGAGGCGGCGCTCGGCTACTACATCAACCCGCTGATCACGGTGGCGCTGGGCGTGGCGGTGCTCGGTGAGCACCTGCGCCGTCCCCAGGTGGTGGCCCTGTGCTTCGGCGCCGCGGCCGTCGCGGTGCTGAGCGTCGCCTACGGCCGGGTGCCGTGGATCGCCCTCGTGCTCGCGTGCTCGTTCGGTGGCTACGGCTTCCTCAAGAAGGCCGTGCCCGTCGGGGCGGTCACCTCGCTGGCGGTCGAGACCATGGTGCTGCTGCCTGCCGCGCTCGCCGGCCTCGTCGTGCTCCAGGTGAGCGGCGACGCCGCCTTCCTGCACGGCAGTGTGGGGCGCGATGCCCTGCTCGTCGGCCTCGGGCTGGTCACCGCGGTGCCCCTGCTGCTGTTCGGCACCGCCGCCCGCCGCATCCCGTTGTCCCTGCTCGGCCTGCTCCAGTACCTCACACCGACGTTGCAGCTCGTGTGCGGCGTCCTCGTGTTCCACGAGCCGATGCCGCCGGCGAGGTTGGCGGGCTTCGTCCTCGTGTGGGTGGCCCTGGCGGTGCTCGCCGCCGACGCGCTCGGCGCACGCCGACGCATCCCCGCCGTGCCGGTGGTCGAGCCGACGTGAACTTCCTCGGCCACACCCACGTCGCCCTTGCCGTCGGCCACGGCGAGCCGGCCTACCTGCTGGGAGCGGCGCTGCCCGACCTGGCGCCCATGGCCGGGGTGCGGCTGCCCCGGGCGGGGCTCGACGGCGCGATCGGGGCCGGCGTCCGCTGTCACCTCGACGCGGATGCCGCCTTTCACGCCCACCCGGCCTTCCGCTCGGGCTCGGGCGCCCTGCGCCGCACCGTGACCGACCGGGGGGTGGCCTCGGGGCCGGCCCGCGCGGTCGGCCATGCCGGCTGGGAGCTCCTGCTCGACGGCACGTTGGTCGGCACCGACGTCGAGGCCGCGTTCCGCGGCGCGCTCGTGGCGGGCGAGCAGGTGAGCCCCCTGCTGGCGCCCGACGACCGGCCCCGGTGGGCCCGGTTCCTCGCGCGCGTCCGCTCCGCGCCTGCGCTGCGCTACGACGATCCACGTTGGGTCGCCGCGCGGCTGCACGGCATGCTGGCGCACCGCCCGCGCCTGCGGCTGCCCGATCATCAGGTGCCGGACGTGGCCGACGCGCTGACAGCGGCGAGGGGAGCGGTGAGCGTGGTGGCTGCGTCGGTACTCGATGACACAGCCGCCGCGACGGTGGTCTGAACGGAGCGCTCGGCCGATAACCTCTGGCCCACAATGCCCCGCATCGACCAGCGCCGGTTGCCGCTGCTCGTCGTCCTGGTGGCGATGCTGGGTGTGCTCGGTGTTGTCGTCGCCGACGGGTGGGCAGATCGCGCCGCTGCGCCGTGGGCGGAGGTCGATGCGACGGTCCCACCGGTCGACCAGAGTGCTGACGCGTCGGTCGGCACCGGAGCTGTGGCGCAGAGCCAGGGGCGGGTGTCGCCCCCGGCCCGACGGGTCGTGTTCGTGCAGATGGCCGCCGATCAGGTGCGCCCTGTCGGCCAGGCCGCGCCGCATCTCACGGTGCTGGCTGCGCTCCTCCTGACGATCGTCGGGACAGGAGCCGTCGGGGCGCCGGTCACCCCCGTCGTCGCTCGGCCGCTGCCCCTCGCACACGTCCGTCGCCGGGGCCCGCCCGTGCTCGCCGTAGTCTGACCTCCGTTCCGCCGCCGGCGGAACGCGCCCGACGTTCGAGCGTCCGCGACGCGGACCGAAGCGAGGAGTCATCGACTGAGCGCTCCAGCCCAGCGCTGCCGCGCGGCT
Source organism: uncultured Acidimicrobiaceae bacterium (assembly GCA_964448525.1). Classification (GTDB taxonomy): domain Bacteria; phylum Actinomycetota; class Acidimicrobiia; order Acidimicrobiales; family VFJN01; genus ZC4RG19. The sequence goes on along the minus strand of CAYUXB010000098.1, from coordinate 994 downwards.
GATCCCCTGGTCGCCGCCGCAGACCACCATCCCGATCAGCACCTCGGCGAGGGCTCGCCGTGAGCTACCTGCTGCTGGCGCACCTCGTCGTCGGGCTGGGCCTTCTCGCCGCGGGCAAGCGCCTCGGCCGCTTCGGCTACCTCGTGGCCGCGGCGCCCTCGGCGGCAACCGTCGTGTGGGCGGCCGGCCACGCGTCGAACGTGCTCGACGGCGAGCCGGTGCGCGAAACGCGGACGTGGGTGGCACAGCTCGGCCTCGCCGTCGACCTGCGCATGGACGGCTTCGCGCTGCTGTTCGTCGCCCTCGTCTCGGGCATCGGGCTGTTGATCTTCCTCTACTCCGGCCGCTACTTCTCCGATGGCGGAGCCGGGAGGGGCCGGCTCCTCGGGCTCCTCGTCCTGTTCTCCGGGTCGATGCTCGGCCTGGTGCTGGCCGACGACCTGATCGTGCTGTTCGGCTTCTGGGAGCTGACCTCGATCACGTCGTTCCTGCTGATCGGCAACGATCACACCTCGGTCAAGGCGCGGGCCGCCGCTCTCCAGGCCCTGCTGATCACCGGTGCGGGTGGGCTCGCGATGTTCGCCGGCTTCGTCATGATCGGCCAGGCGGTCGACGGCGGGGGCACATACCAGCTCAGCACCGTGCTGGCCGATCCGCCCCGTGGGACCACCGTCACCGTCGGCCTGGCGCTGGTGCTGATCGGCGCGTTCACGAAGTCGGCCCAGTACCCCTTCCACTCGTGGCTGCCAGGGGCGATGGTGGCGCCGACGCCGATCAGCGCCTACCTGCACTCCGCCACGATGGTGAAGGCCGGCCTGTACCTCATCGGACGGTTCGCCCCGGCGTTCACCGCGGTCTGGCTGTGGCGCCCGTCGGTGGTGGTCATCGGGCTGGCGACGATGGTGTTCGGTGGCCTGCGCGCCCTGCGTCAGCACGACCTCAAGCTGCTCCTGGCCCACGGCACCGTGAGCCAGCTCGGGTTCATGGTGGTGCT
>CAYUXB010000097.1:3890-12230 GCA_964448525.1 uncultured Acidimicrobiaceae bacterium | reverse complement strand
GGGACACCCGCGAACTGACCGTGTTCGACCAGGCGGTCGCGCACCTTGGCCCGGAAGGTGGCGAGCTGCGCCTCGCCCTCGGGTGACTCGAGGTCGACGAACATCGTCGAGAGGAGCTGCGACCGGTGCGCCTCGAGCGCGGCGAGCTTGCGGGCCACGTCCGCGTCGCCGACCTGTTCGACGTGGTCGGGTTCGTCGGCCTCGAACAGCAGCATGGCCCGCGGGCGGTGGTGGGGGATCTGCTGTTCGGGGAAGAAGTGCGGGTCGCGGGCGGCGACCACGCCGTCGACGGTGAGGAAGCCGGCATGACGGTGGTCCGGGTGGAGCCGGTAGCGCTTCCACGGGTCGTGGCCGAGGACGACGTCGGGCTGCAGCCGGCGGATCCAGTACGCCACCTGCCAACGCTGGCGCAGCCCCGCATCGAGCTCGCCGTCGGGCCAGCCGAGGAACACGACCTCGCCGGTGGCGCCGAGGGCCTTCGCGGCCTCGCGCTGCTCTGCCTGGCGCTGGGCGATCAGGTCGGTGAGGTCCTGGTCGGGATCCCAGGTGCCCTTGGACCCGTCGGTGCAGACGAGGTGGTGGACCACGCATCCGTCCGCCGCCCACTTGGCCAGGGTGGCGCCGCACCCGAACTCGATGTCGTCGGGATGCGCCGCGATCGCGAGCGCCCGGTCCGGGGTCGGCAGGTCGAGGTCGATGGTGCTCACGAGAGGCCTCGGATCACGCCGGGAGGACGCAAGTCGGGGACAGCGCTCACGACAGCCGGTTGGCGACGGCGCCCGTGGGTGTGATGACCGGAGTCGGCTCGTCCGAGCCCGACGCCGTCTCGGCCCACGCGGGCGCCCCGGGGTAGGCCAGGTCCGCAGGCAGGTCGACGTCCCAACCGAGGTGCGGGTCCTGCACGATGCGGACGGGCAGATCCAGTCGGGAGGCTTCGGCCCGGTGACGGCCGAACGAGCCGGCGCCGTAGGAGAACGCGAAATCGGCATCGGTGGGCAGCGCCAGCACGTTCGTGCCGTCGAAGCGCCGGTCGGGTACCAGCGACACGCCCGGGAAGTCGGCCAACCAGTCGAGCTGCGTGGCGAGAGGCAGGTCGGCGTGGGCCACGATCGCCTGCGCCACGCCGTCGTCGCGCAGGGCGGCCACCCCGTCGGCCACGGCACCGTTCAGGCCCCGGCCCGGGCACCACACCACCTGCGCCCCCGAGCGCTCGGCCCAGGACCGGACCTCGGCGTCGTCGCACACCACGACGACGGGCAGGGGGTCGGCCGCGAGGAGCACGATCTCGGCCATGTGGCGGGCCAGGTCGGCCCGCTCACCGGGGTCGAGAGCGCTCGCCAACCGGACCTTGGCCTGCGTGAAGGCCTTGACCGGCACGACCACCGCGGCGGACCTCGTGACTGTCACTGCCGCGCAGCGTACCGCCGGCCGCGGGCCCTGACGACGGGCCAGGTCAACCCATCCGGCGCGGGTTACGGTGACGGCCATGCCCATCCGTGTCGCCGTCGTCGGTGCCGGGTCGTGGGGCACCACGGTCGCCGCGCTCGCGTGCCGCAACGCGCCGACCGTGCTGTGGGCCCGCCGTCCGGAGCTGGCCGTCGAGATCGCCGAGGACCATCGCAACAGCGACTACCTCGACGGCTTCGACCTCCCCGAGGAGCTGGGCGCCAGCTCCTCGCTCGAGGCGACGGTGAGCGACGCGGACGTGCTCGTGATGGGCGTGCCGTCCCACGGCATGCGGGACACGCTGCGCGACCTCGCCCCGTTCGTGCGACCGTGGATCCCCGTGGTCAGCCTGGCCAAGGGCCTCGAGGTCGGCACGCACCTGCGCATGACACAGGTCATCGAGCAGGAGCTGCCCGGCCACCCCGTCGGCGTGCTCACCGGGCCCAACCTCGCCAAGGAGATCCTGGCGGGCCACGCGGCCGCGACGGTGGTGGCCTGCAGCGACGACCACATCGCCCGCGAGTTGCAGCGCATCTTCGCCGGCGACCTCTTCCGGGTGTACACCAATCCCGACGTGGTCGGCTGCGAGGTGGCCGGTGCGCTGAAGAACGTCGTTGCGATCGCGTCGGGCATGGCCGACGGCCTCGGCACCGGCGACAACACGCGCGCCGCCGTCATCACCCGGGGCCTCGCCGAGATCTCCCGGCTGGGCCTCGCGATGGGCGGCCGGCTCATGACCTTCGCCGGCCTCGCCGGGATGGGCGACCTCATGGCGACCTGCATCTCCCGTCAGAGCCGCAATCGCTACGTCGGCGAGCAACTGGGCAAGGGCCGCACGATCGACGAGATCGTGGCGGAGATGAAGATGGTGGCCGAGGGCATCAAGACGTCGAAGGTCGTGGTCGACCTGGCCGAGCGCTACGACGTCGAGATGCCGATCGCGCAGGAGATCCACGAGGTGATCCACGGGGGCTGCCGCGCCACCGACGCCTACCGGGGGTTGCTGAAGCGCGACCACCGGTCCGAACTGCACGGCATGAGCTGAGGACGAACCACCGATGCCGATCCGCGCCTGGATGCTGCGCCGCCTGATGGGGCGGCTGCGCATCACCGACGACGCCGTCCGCCACCTGTCCACCTTCCAGCGCCTCGGCGAGGAGGCCGAGGTCGAGTTGCCGAGCGAGCTGGTGCCGGTGGGCGCTCGCACCGTGTTCCGTGCCCTGCGCACCCGGTCGGCGGCCCAGATAGGACCAGACTGGGTGTGGCCGTACTGGCTGGAGCGCCAGCTCGATCCCACCTCGCCGGCCTTCGTGCCCCGGGGCCACCTGCCGTTCCTCACCAACGTGACGCAGCGGAACTGGACGCCGGTGGGCAACCTCGACTCGCCGTGGGAGGCGATCGTCGACCCGCGCGGCCTGGTGACGCCCTGGTACGACGGGTGGTCGCTCGACTGGTGGATCGGCGCGGACGACCGTTGGCACCTCCCGTCGCGCGAGGTGGGGGTGCGCCAGCGGCTGATCGGCGCGTCACCGGTCGTCGAGACGGCGATGAGCATCCCGTCGGGCGACGCGGTCCAGCGCGCGTACGCGGTGCAGCGCAGCTCGTCGGAGGGTGGCGGGGAGCTGGTCGTCGTCGAGGTCGAGAACCGATCCAAGGCACCGGTGGCCCTGGCGCTCGCCGTGCGGCCCTACACGCCCGAAGGCCTGTCGGTGATCGAGCGGATCGATCTGCGCGGCAGCACCGTGGCGGTCGACGGCCGGGTGGCGCTGCTCCTGCCGAAGCCGCCGATGCGCGTCGCCGGTTCGACCTTCCACGACGGGGACTCGGCCGCGACCGTGCTGTCGGGCGAGGCCGCGGAACGCTGGGGGGCGCCGGTGCGCGATCGAGCCGGGTTGGCGCAGGCCGCGTTCGTGTACCCGCTGGCCCACGGGGCGACGTTCCGCGTGGCCATCCCCCTCGACCCGGAGGCCCGCACCCGCCGCGCCGGGCTGGCGCACCGGCGGCTGACCCAGGCCCCCGCCTTCCCCGAGGTGCTGCCCCCGGCCGAGGCGGTGGCGAAGGGCTGGCAGTCCCAGACCGACCGCGGCATGCGCCTGGTCCTGCCCGACGACCGGCTCGCCGAGGCGGTGGCCGCCAGTCGCCGCTACCTGCTCCTGCTCCACGACGGCGAGGACATCACCCCCGGCCCGGCGACGTATCACCGATTCTGGTTCCGCGACGCCGCGTACCTGCTGGGTGCCCTCGACCACTACGGCCACCACGACGAGGTCGCCCAGGTGCTGGCCTCGTACCCGGGGCGCCAGCGCACCGACGGCTTCTTCTTCAGCCAGAGCAACGAGTGGGACGCGAACGGCGCCGCGCTCGTCACCCTCGCCCGGCACTGGCGGCTCACCCGGAACGGGGATCTGGTGGCGGCGATGGTCGGCCCGATCGCCAAGGGCGTTCACTGGATCGACAAGAAGCGCCGCACCGGCACGGGGCGCAAGGCCGACCCGGCGGTGGCCGGGCTGCTCCCCGCCGGCGTGTCCGCGGAGCACCTGGGGCCGATCGACCACTTCTACTGGGACGACTTCTGGGGGGTCGCCGGCCTGCGGGCCGGGGCCGAGCTCCTGCGGGGGATCGACCAGCCCGACGCGGCCGACGACGCCGATCGGTTCGCCGCCGCGATGTGGGCCGATCTCGACGCGTCCCTGGCGCTCACCGCCGAGCGGCTCGGCACGGTGGCGATGCCGGCGGGGCCGCGCCGGCGCATCGATTCGGGCGCCATCGGGTCGCTGGCCGCGTGCGCGCCCCTCGGGCTGCTCGCGCCCGACGACGAGCGGATCGCCGCGACGGCCGACGCACTCCGCGAGAGGTTCACGCTGGCCGACGGTCGTGCCTTCTACCAGGGGATCAGCCACAGCGGCCTCGGCACGTACCTCACGATGCAGCTCGCCGCGGTCGAGCTGCGGGCGGGGGACCGCCGCTCCCTCGACCGGCTGGCCTGGCTGTTGGAGGTCGCCACCCCGACCTGGACCTGGCCCGAGGCGATCCACCCCCGCCTCGACGGCGGCTGCATGGGCGACGGCCACCACGGCTGGGCGTCGGCCGAGCTCTTGATGTTCGTGCGCGACCTGCTGGTGCGCGAGCTGCCGCCGGCCGAGATCCCCGGCGTCGCCGGTGGCGACGGCACGGGCGAGGGTGCCGGTGACGGCGAGGTCGGCGACGTCCTCGCCCTGTCCACGCTCGTGCCCGACGCTTGGTACGGCCAGGGGTGGGAGGTGCACGACGCCCCCACCGCCTTCGGGACGGTCTCCTACGCGGTGCGTTGGCACGGCGACCGGGTGGCGCTGCTGTGGGAGGTCGAGCCCCATCCCGGCCAGGGCCCGGTCCGGCTCGTCAGCCCCGGCCTCGACCCGACGTGGTCGACGACCGACCTCCGCGGTGAGGCCCTGCTCGGTCCGGTGCCCGCCCCGCCGCCGGTGCCGACCGCACCCGGCAACGGTGCCGCGACCCGGGACACGCCCGCCGACTCGGACGCAGGCGCTGCCGGCGAGACCGGGACGGCGGTCACCATCAGCCGGCCCGGCAGCGCCCCCCGTACCCCCGAGGGTGGTTCGTTCGCATGACCCCCGACCCCGGGCTCGATCCCGCGGTGCTCGGCGAGGATGTGGTCCAGACCGTGCGCGACATGCTGATCGAGGTCGGGTGCACGCCCGAGGAGCTGGCCCAGGCCGAGCGCGAGGGCACCCTGCCGCTCCTCGCCGTCGATCGGCTGATGGTGCCGGAGGTCGCCCGGTACGACCTGGCCGAGGTGGCCACGCGGACGGGCCTTCCCGTCGACAAGGTGCGCCAGCTGTGGCGCACCCTCGGCTACCCGGTGCCCCGGCCGGACGAGGTCGCGTTCACCGACGCCGATGTCGACATCCTGGCCGAGGTCGGCCGACTCATGGCCGGTGACGTGGCGTCGACCGAACTGGTGCTGCAGATGAGCCGCGTCATCGGATCGTCGATGGCCCGCATCGCCTCGTCGCAGGTCGACGTCATCAGCGCACGGGTCGCCGGCTCGCCGCGGCCGGCCACGGTCGGCGACGCCGAGCTGACCGACGACCGCATCGTCCTGAGCGCAGGCGCCCTGCTGCCGATCGTTCCCCGGGTGCTCACGGCCACGTGGCAGCGCCACCTGCAGGCGGCGATCCGCCGCCGCATCGGCATCGCCGAGGCCGGAGGGGGCCAGCTGGGGGTCGTGGGCTTCGCCGACCTCGTCGGCTTCACGGCGCTCAGCCAGCAGGTGGGCGGCGAGGAGCTGGCGGCGATCGTCGAGCAGTTCGAGCAGCTCGCGTTCGACGTCGTCACCGCCAACGGGGGGCGGGTGGTGAAGATGATCGGCGACGAGGTCATGTTCACGGTCGACTCCCCGGTGGCCGCCGCGGAGATCGGCCTGGCGCTCGCCGAGGGCACGCGGGGCGCGGACGAGCTGTCCGACCTCCGGGTCGGTCTCGCCTACGGGTCGCTGCTCGAGCGGGAAGGCGATCTCTACGGGCCCGTGGTCAACATCGCGAGCCGCATCACCGCGATCGCGTTCCCGGGCTCGATCGTGGTGGGCCAGGCCATGCGCGACCACCTGGAGGGGAGCCAGGACTACCGCCTCCGCTCGATGCGCCCGCGCTACCTGAAGGACATCGGCCGCGTGCCCTTGTGGGTGCTGCGCCGTGCCGCCGCGGCGGAGAGCCGGTTCGCGGACCGCCGGCGGGCCTTGCGGGCGGCCGTCAGGGTCCGCACCGACGACGATGCGGACCCGTCCGGCGATCGGGACTGAGGGGTCGCTCGCCCTCAGTTGGGGCAGGGACGACCGGCGTTCGCGGTGCCGTAGGCGTAGTCGATGAAGTCGGTGAGGTAGAGCTTCCACGAGGCGAAGTCGTGGCCGCCGGCGCCGCCGCACCACCGGTGGTCCACGCCCGCGTTCGTGAGCGTGGTGTGGAACTGGCTGCTCCAGTAGCCGATGTCGGTCTCGCCGCCGTTGCCGTCGAGGCCGCCCGCGTAGAGGGCGAAGTCGCCGTCGTACGCGTTGTAGGCCGACGCCATCTGGGAAGGGTTCACCGCAGCCCGATCGGACACGGGCCCGAACACGGCGTCCATGCGGTACAGCCGGGCGTCGATGCCGGAGAACCACGGCGGGTTCACCCGGAACTTGCCGTCGATCATGCCGGTCAGGTCGATGGCGGCGCCGGCCTGCCACATCGAGTCGCTCACGATGTTCTGCGCAGCGACCGGGCGGATGTCGGTCCCGGCGGACAGCGCCCCCACGGCACCGAACAGGTGCGGGTAGCGTCCTGCGTAGCGCAGCGCTCCGTAGCCGCCCATCGACAGCCCGGCGATGGCGCGCCCGGACCGGGTGCCGCTCGTGTTGAAGTTCGCGTCGATCCACGGGACGAGCTGGCCGACGTGGAAGGTCTCCCACCGCGGCGCGAAGTTGCCGTCGGTCTTGCCGGGCCAGTCGCTGTACCAGCCGGCGCGCCCGCCCTCGGGCATGACGACGATGCCGTCGAAGTCGGCGTCCGCGGCGTCGATCGTGTCGATCACGTCACCGCTGGTCGACCAGTCCCGCCAGGTGCCGCCCCCGCCGTGGAGCAGGTAGAGCACGTCGTAGGGCGCGGCGCGACCCGGGTCGTAGCCGTCGGGGAGGAGGATGCGCACCTTGACGGGCACCGACACGTTCGACGGCGTGGTGACGCCGCGGGGTTCGAGGATCGCTGCGGTGCGCAGCGTGGCGTCCACCAGACGAGGTTGGTCGCCCACCTGGCTGAGCGGGCTCACGAGGGTGATGCCGTGCGAGTGGGGAGCGGGCAGCGTCGGCGGCTGCGCGCCGGCGGGTGCGGCCAGAGCGACGACGAGGGTGGTGGCCGCCGCGAGGGCGGCCACGGACGCGCCGAAGCGCGCCCGCATGCGGGACGGTCTCATGTGTTCTCCCCTGGTGGTGATGCAGGTCTCGGTCGGGCGTCTGCTGGCCGGTCAGGCCTCGGACCGTCGTGCGTCGGGCTGCTGTGCGTCGGGCCGTTGTGCGTCGGGCGTCGGGTCGAGGCCGAAGTGGGCGAGGAGGAAGGTCTCGAACCGGCTGGCCAGGGCGGGGAGGTCGGCCGTCGCGCCGGCAGCGACCCGGTTGGTGACGATCGAGCTGAAGGCGCCGACGAGCGCCTCGTAGTCGAAGTCGGCGAGGGGGCGCACGGGCTCGCCGGCCGCCCGGAGCCCCTCGTGCAGGTCGCGCACCAGGGCGGCGAACGGCTGCTGGATCTCGCGGCGGGCCTCGGCCGCCGCCGGCCCCGCGGCGTGCGCCTCCACGAGGCACACACGGGCGCCCTCGGGGAAGGCGGCGAGCCCGCCCAGATAGGAGTCGAACGTGGCCCGCACCCGCTGTCGGGGGGTGAGGTCGCCGGTGATGCCGTCGCGGGTGGTGCTGGCCAGGTTCTCGGCGCAGGCATGGAAGGCGGCGAGGAAGCAGTCGGTCTTGTCGGCGAACTGCTCGTAGAACGTGGCGCGCGAGACCCGGGCGCGGGAGACGACGTCGCTGACGGCCACGGGGCCGTACCCCTTCTCTGCCACGGCAGCGACCATGGCGGCGAGCATGCGGCGCCGCTGGGTGGCCCTGACGTCGCCTGCGGCCAGACGTGCCGGACCCTCCTCGAGGGGGCGCAGCACCGGGTTGGCGACCATGGCTGCACCCTACCGCGCGTGTACGTTGCCGTACATGGGGTCTCGTCCTCAGCATCCTCCACGTCCCGACTGGGGGGACGCCCCCAGAGTGGAGCGACCGCCCGGCGAGGTACGAAGGTGGTGTCCTCCCCCGACCAGCCCCAGGAGCAGTCCGTGTCCGATCTCGATGTCCCCCTCCGCCGCCGCTCCGTCGCCGCCCTGTTC
>CAYUXB010000097.1:0-3790 GCA_964448525.1 uncultured Acidimicrobiaceae bacterium | reverse complement strand
GCGATGGCCGCGACGAGCCGGACCTCGTCGCGGCCCTCGAGGCCACACGGGCCGCCGAATCGGCCGAGGTCGCGATGACGCTCGACGTCGACTCCCCGATCGGGGGCGGCACGGCCCGGGTGTCCGGTGACCTGTCCCGTGGCGACCACGGCACGGCCAGCCTCAGCGCCGGGATGGGCGCGACCGAGTTCGAGTTGGAGATGGTGGCCGACGGTGAGGCCGTCTGGATCACGAGCGACGCCGACGAGTTCACCGACGCGATGCCTGACGGGGCGACATGGGTCGAGGGGTCGGTCGACGACCTGCGCGACGACGGCGTGTGGACCGGGCTCGACACGACCTTCGACGTCCTCTCCGTGCTCCGCGGCGTCGACGGGCTGTCCGCGGCCGGTACCACCGAGATCGGCGGCGACGAGGTGCGGCTCTACGAGGGAGATGTCGACTGGGAGGCGGCCCTCGAGGCCTCCGAGGCGGCGGATCCCGCCGAGCGCCGGGCGCTGGAGGAGACGATCACTCTCACCGGCGACCCAGACCTCGCGACGTTCACCGTCGAGGTGGGGCTCGACGACGACGACAGGGTGCGGTTCCTCGACGTCGAGGTGGTCGCCTCGCCGCCCGAGAGCAGGGCGGACGACCCGCTCGCGGGGGACATCACGCTGCGCATCGAGCTGGAGATGGCGAGCGTCGACCACGACGTGGAGGTCCCCGAGGGGCCGCCCGCGGACGAGACCGTGCCGCTGAGCGAGGCACCCGAGGTGGCGGACCTCCTGGTGGGAGGGCTCTGACCCGGATGCCTGACCGCCTCGGTGAGCAGGACAGCGTCGTCGAGATCGTCGACGGCCCGACCGTGTGGCACTTCGACCGGGCGTTCCTCGCCTCGAACTGGAGCTGCATCTGGGGCCGCGGGTGCCTCGGCATCGGCGCCGAGGCCGCGCCCGAGGCCGGCCACGGCTGCTGCTCGCTCGGTGCGGATCTCGACGAGGACGAGGCCCCCAACCTGAGCGCGCTCGCCGCCACCCTGCAGCCCGAGCGGTTCGAGCACCACGCGGAGGCCGCATCCGGGATCTTCGCGGACGAACGCCGCCGGGCGACACGCGTCGTCGACGGGGCGTGCGTGTTCCTCAACCGGCCGGGGTTCGCGGGCGGCGCCGGGTGCGCGCTGCACCTGGCGGCGCTCGACGCCGACGAGTCGCCGATCGACTGGAAGCCGTCGGTGTGCTGGCAGCTCCCGGTGCGGGTCGAGTTCGCGCCGGGGCCCGGCGACACCGAGGTCGCCTCCGTGCGGGCCTGGTCGCGGGCTGACTGGGGGTCGGCCGGCGAGACGATGGCCTGGTGCTGCACGGACGGCGACCTCGCCTACGTCGGCGATCGGCCCGTGGTGGAGTCGCTCGCGGAGGAGCTGACCGCCATCGCCGGCCGCGAGGTCTACGTCGAGCTGCGTCGCCGCCTCAGCTGAGCGCCGCTCCGGCGGCAACGGCGATGCTGGCCGTGGCGATGCCGTGGGGGCGGAGAGTGAAGCCGCCCTCGAACGGCTCGAGCGGACGGCCCCGCAGGTCGACCAGCCACCCGGTGCGGTCCCCGATGCGGACCTCGGCCGGTTCGGCGCCCGGGTTGAACAGCCGCACGACGAGGGCGTCGCCCTCGCGGACGACCGCGGCCACCTCCGCGCCTTCCACCGTGAGGCCGCTGCCGGTCCGGGGCAGGTCGGCGACCACGCCCGCGCCCGTCGCCACCGGGGTGGCCCCGCGGCTGGCCGTGTCGACGCCGCCGACCCGCAACGGCACCAGCACCTCGTCGGCGAGCGCGTAGGGGTCGACCTCGCCCGTGGCCAGGGCGTAGCGCAGGGTGAGGCGGCGCTGGAGCTGGGAGCCCTCCAGCGGGATCAGCGGGCCCGCGGGCAGCGGGCGGGTCGCCATCGGCTTCTGCGACAGCATCGCGGAGGCTCGCAGCAGGGTGAGCGCCAGTTCGTGGGCCCGGCCGTCCCGCACGTCGACCAGCTCGTACTCGGCGACGCCGTCGTGCACGACCGTCAGCCCGCCCGCCTGCAGGAACCGTTGGGCGGGGTAGGTCGGCAGGGCTGCCTCGGTGGGCCCGCCCTCCGCCTCCAGGCCGCGCTCGACCGTGCCGTAGGCGCACTCGGCACGCGAGCCGTCGGCGGGGGAGGGGAGCGGGAAGTGGGCACGCAGGCGGTGGTCGCGGCTGCGGTTGTCGACGGTGACCGCCACCCGGACGGCCCGTTCGCCGGCCCGCACCTCGACCTGGGTGCGCACCTCGTGGGCGACCTCGCCGGTGCGCCGGTCGAGCCCGTCGCACGCCGCGGGCCAACGGTACGTCGCCACGATCTCGACCCGGGCGCGCACGGGGCCGCTCTCGACCACGGTCACGTCGACCGCGTCCGGGGCGTCGACGAGCGTGTCGTCGTACGGCGGGCACCAGTTGTAGGTGTCACCGCAGTCACCGCCGTCGACGAGCCGGCCGAGCCCGCGGTGGCCGTCGAGTGCGAAGGTGCCGTCGGCGGGGTCGACCGTGACGGTCACGAGCCCGTTGGCCAGGGTGACGCCGTTCGGGGTCACGGTGACCGGTGCGGGGACGTCCGCCGCGTGCGCGTCGCCCGCTGACCAGCCCCGCCACCCGAACCCGGGCACCTCCGGCACCGTCGCGAGCACCGTCACCTCGGGCGGGGTCCACACCTTGAGTCGCAGCGGCCCGGTGTCGTGCAGGGCCGCCAGCTGGGCGCGGACGTCCGCCGTCACCATCTGGCCGGTGCCCTCGCGCCGGCTGGCGACGAGAACGGTGCCGTCGGGCGTCTCCAGCGAGAACGCCGAGATGACGGGCACCCAGTCGACCTCCTCGGTGGCGGGGACGACGATCTCCGGCGGGCCCTCGTGCAGCACCGACTCGCCGGGCCGCGCCGCCACGAGCTGGGTGCCCGGAGGCGTCTCGGTGCCGGGGAGCACCAGCTCGACCACCCCGCCGCGGGGCCGGGGGGTCGGGTTCACGACGACGGGACCGTCGTGGTCGACGCGGGCCGCCAGCGCGGCGGCGGCCCGGTCCGCCAGTCCGCGGCCGATGTCGGCGGCCTCGGCGTAGCGGTGCAGCACCGCGTCGCACACCTCGTCGATCGAGCAGGCGCACACCGAGTCGTGGGCCGAGTTGAGGATCACGCCGCGCCACGCCTCGTCCAGCAGCGCCGCCGGCCAGCGGTCGGCGGGGAGGTACAGGGCCGACAGGGGCTCGGCACCCTGCAGCAGCGCCCGTTCCGCCCGGGCGGACGCCTGGCGGACGTCGATCCGGTTCGACACGACCCCCATGAGGAGGTTGGCCCGGGCACCTGAGCGCAGCTCGCCCCGCCACGTCGGCAGGCCGTCGGTGGGGGCGTCGGCGAGGTGCTCGGCCAGCGAGGTGACGCGCAGGTCGAGGTCGTGCTGGATGGCGTTCGCCTCGGCCACCACCCGGCCCAACCAGGGCTGGGGCAGCTGGTGGTCGGTGCCGTTCATCCACAGCACGGGCCCGGCGAGCAGGTCGCCCCACAGGTCGGCGAAGGCGTGGACCGCCCGGACGAACGCCTTGGCGTCGTCCGGCAGCGCCGAGCCGTTGCCGTAGCCCTGGGGCATGTACTCGGCGCGCACCGCCGTGCCGTCGGGGGCCTCCCACCGGAACCCGCTGCGGTCGATCGCCGCCGGCACGCCCCGCCACACCACCGCGTGCTCGAAGCCGAACCCGGCGAGGATCTGGGGCATCTGGGCGACGTGGCCGAACATGTCGGGCAGGTAGCCGACCTCCATGGCGC
>CAYUXB010000096.1:1427-12278 GCA_964448525.1 uncultured Acidimicrobiaceae bacterium | reverse complement strand
GTCGATCAGCACGCGGTCGGGGCGCAGGCCGAGGCCCTCGATGGCCCGGCGGGCGGCGAGGCGCTGGGCGGCGCTCATGCCCAGCTCGTCGCATTCCTGGTGGCTGGCGTGGCCCACCGACCAGGCGGTGCACCACCCTGCGATCCGGTCGAACAGCGCCTCGCGCTCGCGGGCGGTGAGCTGCTTGGAGTCGCGCACCTTGTAGACCCGGCGGTCGCGGGGCAGCACCACGGCACCGAGCGTGAGCGGCCCGGCCCAGGCGCCGCGACCCACCTCGTCGATGCCGACGACGACCTCGTGGCCGGCGTCCCACAGCGCGCGCTCGAAGGCGAGCGACGGCGACTTGCGCTGCAGCGCCTTGCGCAGGGTGGGGGCGGCGGCGGCCATCGGACCGAGGCTAACGCCCGGAGTCCGACCGCCCGGAGCCCTCGGCGCGGCGGCCGGCGCGACCGTGGCGCCGCCCCTGGTCGGCGGTCAGGCGCGGGTGACGCCGCCCTGGTCGGCGGTCAGGCGTCGGGATCGGCCAGCGCATCGGTGACCACTCGGGCGGCAGCCGCGGTGTCGAACGGTGTCGCACCCTCCGGCGCCGCGGAGCCGCCGAGCCGCACGACCACGGTCTCCGAGCCGGGATCGACGGCGACGATCTGGTTGCCGAGACCGAGGGCGAAGAACATGTCCTCGGGCGCCCCCGGAACGAGCTGGGCGTCGGCGTCGGCGGCCCCGGACTCCCCCGGCGTCGTCGCCTGCGCCGCGCCCGCGATGGGACCCGGGCGGTTGAGCCACCAGAGGTAGCCGTACGCGGCGTTGAGCTCCTGGGAGGGCGCGCCGGTCGCGGCCTCGACCCAGTCCTCGGGGACGATCTCGGTGCCGTCCCACGAGCCCTCGCGCAGGAACAGGTAGCCGAATCGGGCCAGGTCCTCGCAGGTCGACTGCACGCCCATGAACATCTTCGTGTTGCCCGCCCCGTCGACGCTCATCGAGGTGTCGTCCATGCCGATGGGCTCGAACAGGCGCTCGGTCGCGAAGTCGGCGGCGTGCTCGCCGGTGGCCTCGCGCAGCACCACGTCGAGGGTCTGGATGGCGGCGTTGTTGTAGGCCCAGGACTCGCCCGGCTCGTACTCCTGGGCGAGACCGGTGGCGAACGCGTCGAGGTCCGGCTGGCCGGGGAGCTGGGTGTAGTCGATGGCGAACGACCACTCGCGCCCCGAGTCGTTGCTCAGCAGGTTCTCGATCGTGACGTCCTCCGACGGTGTGCCGACCCATGCGTCGATGTGGTCGGACGCGGCGTCGTCGACGTCGAACAGCCCGTCGGCCTGAGCGATGCCGACGAGCGTGCTGGCGACCGACTTGCTCACGGAGAACACCTCTTGGCTGGAGGTCGCGTCGGTGTCGTTCCAGTACCACTCCGCCGCGATGCGTCCGTGGCGGGTGACGAGCAGGCAGTTCGACCCGGCCTGCTCGGCCTGCGTCGCCAGCTCGTCGAGCACCGCCTGGTCGAAGCCCAGCTCGACGGCGTCCGCCGCCCGGTCCCACTCGTCGGCGGGGAACGCGACGTCGGCGGCGATCGCCTCTTCGACGGCCGCCGCCCTGTCGGATGCGTCCGCGCCCGCACCCTCATCACCCTCGTCGGAGGAGCAGGCGGCCGGGGCCGCCACCATCAGGGCGGCGACCGCCACCACCACGCGCCTCGTCACCGACCGACCCCAGACCGTCACCACGAGCGACGACGTTACCGGAGACGGCCGGTCGACGAGGACGCCCGGCGTCAGTCGGCGGTGCCGCCCCGCACGGCGCGGACACCCACCGCGAGCCCGACGGCGCAGGTCACCGCGGCGGCCAGGACGCCCTTGCCCACCGCGGCGGACCACAGCTCGCCGTCGAACAGCACGCGCTCGGCCTCGACCACGTAGGTGAGCGGGTTCAGATCGGACAGGAAGCGGATCCACCCCGGGCCGTCCTCGACCGGCAGCAGGATGCCGGCGAGCAGCAACAGCGGGAACATCAGGGTCTGCTGGACGCTCCAGAACACCCAGTCCTCGCCTTTCGTGGCGATCGCCAGGCTGTAGGACAGAGCGCCCATCCCCACACCGAACAGGGCGAGCACCCCGAGTCCGACGACGATGCCGGCGGGCTCGAGCCGGAAGCCGAACGGTGCGGCCACTGCCACGATGATCAGAGCCTGCACCGCGCAGGGCACGATCTCCTTCAGCGCCCGGCCGATGAGCAGCGACGACCGGCGCAGCGGCGCCACCATCAGGCGCTCGTGCGCACCCGACTGCATCTCGCCCTGCAGGTTGGCGCCCGTCATCGAGGTGGCGACCAGCGCCGACATCACGACGATGCCGGGGACGAACCACTGCAGCGCGGTGGCCGTGTCGGCGTCGCTCACCGCGGTGAGCAGCGGGCCGAACAGCCCGAGGAACACGAGCGGCTGGACGAGCGAGATGATCAGCGACCACGGGTTGGCGAGCATCGGCCGCAGCTCGCGCTCGAGGATGATGGACGTATCGGCTGCGAGGGTGCTCATGGCGGACCTTCCGGAGACGGATGCGGACTCGGCTGCGGGCTCGGGGGCGGGCTCGGCGACGCGACGAGGGGATGAGGGGGCGAGGTCGACGGTGGTCATGCCGCCACCGCCTCGGGGGCGTGGGCAGCCGATCCGGTGCCCGGGGCGGCGCCGGGCCCGCCGGCCGAGAGGGCGGCCTCCCCGCCGTCGCGCAGGCTGCGACCAGTCAGGGCGAGGAACACGTCGTCGAGCGTGGGGCGCGCCACCTCCGTGGCCGCCACCGTCACCCCCGCCCGGTCGAGGTCGCGCAGCACCGCGGGGACGAGCGTGGCGCCGTCGCGCACCCGGGCGGTGACCCGGGAACCGTCGACACGGTGCTGCTGCACGGCGCCGGTGCGCTCGAGGGCGCCGACGACCTCGCCGACGTCGCGGGCCGCGACCTCGCCGACGTCGCGGGCCGCGACGTCGGCGCCGGCCGACCCGGTGTCGGTGCCCGCCGGCCCGGCGTCGGTGCCCGTCCCCACCGTGATCACCACGTGGTCGCCGGCCAGGTCGGCCTTCAGCCGGGCGGGCGTGTCGTCTGCGATCACCCGCCCGTGGTCGACGACCACGACCCGGTCGGCGAGCGCGTCGGCCTCGTCGAGGTAGTGGGTGGTGAGCACGACGGTCGTGCCGTGGTCGGTGCGCAGCCGCCGGACCTCGTCGGCCAGGTTGGCGCGGTTCTGCGGGTCGAGACCCGTCGACGGCTCGTCGAGGAACAGCAGCGCCGGGCGGTGGACCATGCCGAGCGCCACGTCGAGCCGGCGGCGCTGCCCGCCCGACAGGGTGCTGACGGTGCGGCCGCCCAGCTCGCCGAGCCCGAGCGCGTCGAGCAGCTCGTCGGCCCGCGCCGCGGCGTCGCGGCGCGCCATGCCGTAGGCGCGGCCCTGGAGCACCAGCTCGTCGCGCGCCCGCTGGGTGTGGCCGGCGCCGTCCCCCTGGCCGATGTAGCCGATGCGGCGGCGCACGCCCGCCGGGTCGGCCACGACGTCGCAGCCGACGACCCGGGCCGTGCCCGACGTCGGCTGCAGCAGGGTGGTGAGCATGCGCAGGGTGGTCGACTTGCCGGCGCCGTTGGGGCCGAGCACGGCGACGAGCTCGCCCTCGGCGACGTCGAGGTCGATGCCGCGCACGGCCTCGACCGTCTGGTCCTTGACCGTGAAGGTGCGGGTGAGTCCCCGAGCTTCGATCATGTGATGCTCCTGGTCGGAAGGTGTCTGGGGATCACCTTCGCGCCCATTCCGGTCAGATCCTGACCGCGATCTCGACCAGACTTGCGGGCATGTCGGATCCCACCTCGCGGGTGCTCGAACTGCTCGGCCTGCTGCAGACCCACCGGTTCTGGCCCGGCCCGGAACTGGCCGGGAAGCTGGCGGTCAGCGAGCGCACCCTCCGCCGCGACATCGACCGCCTGCGGATGCTCGGCTACCCCGTCGACGCCACCCCGGGCGCCGCCGGTGGCTACCGGCTCGCCGCCGGCGCCCACATGCCGCCGCTGCTGCTCGACGACGACGAGGCCGTGGCCATCGCCGTCGGGCTGCGAGCCGCGGCCGGGGCGGCCGTGGAGGGCATCGAGGAGACCGCCGTGCGCGCCCTCGCCAAGCTCGACCACGTGCTCCCCGACCGGCTCCGGCGGCGGGTCGGGGCCGTGCACGCCACGGTCGTGCCGTTGCGCCCGGCCGGTGCCGGCCGGGGGCCGGTCGTCGACCCCACCGCTCTCGCGCTGCTGTCCCAGGCATGCCTCGACGGCGAGGAGGTGCGCTTCGAGTACCAGCGGCGCGACGGCGAGGAGGGCCGGCGGCTGGTCGAGCCGCACCAGCTCGTGTCGGCGGGGCGCCGGTGGTACCTCGTGGCCTGGGATGCCCGCCGCGCCGACTGGCGGACGTTCCGCGTCGACCGGCTGGCCGAGCCCCGGCTCGCCGGCCGGCGGTTCGCCCACCGCGCCATCCCCGGTGGCGACGCCGCCGCCTTCGTCGCCCGCTCGCTCGGCAGCATGCCCACGCGCCACGCCGTCACCGCCGTCGTGTCCGGCCCCGCCGACAGGGTCGGGATGATCACGCGCATGGTCGGCGGCCGGGTGGACGAGCTATCCGACGGCCGCTGCCGGGTCACGATGGGCGCCGACTCGGCCGAATGGCTCGCCTTCGTCGTCACGGAGCTGGCGGTCGCCTACGACGTCGAGGTCACCGCACCGCCCGAGGTGGCTGCGGCGCTCGCGCACCTCGCCGAGCGGCTGGGCCGTGTCGCGGTGACCGTCGGCTGATCCGTCAGGCAGCCCCGCGGGTGCCCCGTCGCCACCAGCGCCGACGCGGCGGGGCCGGCGCGGCCGACGATCCGGCGTCCGCCGCCAGCGTGGCGTCGCCCGGCGGGCGCTCCTGGCCCTCGGCCGGCACGGGCCGCCGGTCGCGCCAGGCGCGCACTTCGGTCTCCGCGTCGAGCGGGGCGACCGTCGACGGCGGGCCGGACACCGGACGCGAGTTGACCCATCGCACCCGCTCGTTGATGCGGGCGACGACGGCGCGCACCTCGTCCTCGGACGAGGCGGCGGCGATGGCGGCCAGGGCCTCGTCGAACTCGCGCCGCACCTGCACGGCGGGCGGCACGTGGCTCAGCTCCTCGCGGCGCACCTTCTCGCGGACCCACCACATCTCGTCGCGGGGACGGTCGAGGTCGCGCAGCGGCTGCCCCGCACCGGGCAGGTCGTCGAACGCCCCACCGTCCATGCCGACGCGGATCTGCCGGTCGATCCAGGTCTCCCAGGTGACACCCGGGGGTTTGCGCTGGGTCACGTCGACTCCTTCGTGAACACCTTCACGAACTGGTTCGAGTATGCGGTCGGGACGGTCCGGCGGCAACCCCTGGGGGTCCGGCGCCGGTCCCGGCCCCCGGACGTGACGGTCAGGGTGCCGCGATGAGCATCGGGGGGCGGGGGATCCGAACCGCGGCCGCGGTGGCCCTGCTCGCCGTCGCGGTCACCGCGTGCGGCGACGGCGACGGGACGGACAGGGCGGCCGCCGGCGAACCGATCGCCGAGGAGAGCGACCGGGTGGACGTGCAGCTGTGGGCCACCGACGGCGATCCCGTCCTCCTCGTGTCGCTCGATCGCGGGCTCGCCGTGGCGCCGCGGAACCCGACTGTGGTCGACGACGCCGGTGAACCGCCCGAGCCGCCGTCGGACGTCGATGGGCGTCGCCGCACCGCGGGCGACCGCCTGTTCGAGGAGCAGGGCACCGAGATGCACCTCCCCGATGCGACCTGGTCGCTGATGCCGACGCTGCCGACGTTCGGCGGGACCGGCGGGTCGACATCGGTGATCGCCGCCGAGGACGCCGATGCCGCCGTGCGTGCGCTGCTCGACGAGGCGCAGGCGTCGAGCGACTACGGCGAGGTCACCGAACCGGAGGCCACCGATGCCGACGGGATGCGTGTGATCCAGGCGGCGTTCGTCATCTCCGCTGGTGGGTGGGGCTTCCACGTCGTCGCCGTCGAGGCGCCCGGCGACCCCTACGCCACGCTGTACATCACGAGCGCCGCCGACTGATCGTCTGCCGGCGTCGGCGGGCACCAGCCGCTGGCCCGACGGGCTCGCCATCGACGCGGGACGCCGCGCGATCAGGTCAACTTGGCGATGTTGGAGGCCTCGTCGGCCTCGGGATCGGTGGCGAGGAAGGCGTCGAGCATCTCCTCGGCCAGTGCCGGCGACGTCAGCCGCAGCCCGAGCGCCAGCACGTTGGCGTCGTTCCACCGGCGCGCCCCGGCTGCGGTCTCCGGGTCGGTGCACAGCGCGGCCCGGACGCCCGCCACCTTGTTGGCTGCGATCGACACACCGGTGCCCGTCCAGCAGCACACGACGCCGCGCTCGGCCTCGCCACCCACCACCAGCTCACCCACCCGCCGGCCAACGTCGGGCCACGGATCGCCCTCGCCCGCCGCCACCACCTCGTGGCCGCGGCTGGCCAGGGCCGCCTTCAGCCCCTCGGTGAGCGGCGTCTGCTCGTCGGTCCCGAACGCGATGCGCACGGCTCTCATGCTAGAGCGGGTGGGTCAGCTCGCGGGCAGCATCGGTCGGACCATCCCCGCGAACCGCGGGACTCCGGCGTGCGCGAGGTCGTCGACCAGGTCCTGAGGAGTCTTCGTTGGCCGCACCTTCTCAGAAGCCAGTCGGACGAGTGTCTCGGCCACCTCATCGGCCAAGTCCTCGGCGATCTCGCAGAGGTAGGTGTCGGGGTCGGTGACCCGTACACCGCGATCGGCCAGCGGTCCCGGCGGGAAGTCCTTCGCGTTGTTGGTGAGGATCGTGCACGGTTGCCGGGCGACAGCGGCCGCCATGTGGGTGTGATCGTCGGGATCCTTGCCCGGCATCTCGCCGATGAGGTTCTCGTACTCGCCGCGCTCGACCTTGCTGTCGCCGAAGAATCCTCGGACTGCCCTCGTGATCTGGGCTGCGGACTCTGCGGAACGCTTGTGTCCCCTCACGATGACCCGCTCCCACTCGTCGAGCAGGTCATCGGTCCAGATCACTTCGTGGACGCTGTCCTCGCTCAGCGCCAGCAGGAGGTCCATCACGGAGAACGGGAACAGGACGTTGCTGTCCGCGAAGATCCGACCCATCAGTACGGCAGGTCGGCTTCCTCCATGGCCGCCGCGATCCGCCGGCGTCCCTCCTTGCGGCGCTCACGTTTCGCCTGGAACGCAAGCAGGTCCGACATCAGCACTCGGCGGTGCCGACTGCGGGGAAGGCGCTCCGAGGGGATCTCGCCCTCGTCGAGCAGCCGGACGACGAAGGGTCTCGACAGGCCGAGCAACTCGGCCGCTTCCGCGGGCGTGAGGCTCACGTCCGACGGGAGCACGGTCACTGCATGGCCGTCAGCCATCTCGTCGGCCGACACCCGGAGCACCTCGACGAGGGCTCGGGGCAGCGGGACCGACGTACCGTCCGGCAGTTGAAGCGTGAACGAACGCGCCCGGCCACGCACGGCGCGGGCGACCTTGGCGGCAGACTCGCGTTCCGCCTTCTTCGGTTCGACCCGCAACGCGCTCGACAACACATTCGACCGTGTCATGAACCCCACTTCCTTAGCTGCAACAACTGTAACTCGACCTCGTCCCAGTCGCTACCGGGTGCCAACAGAGACGACCCGGGCCGCGGGCAGCCGGACCTGGTGGAGCCGAGAGTTGCCGGAGATGTGGATCAGTCGAGGCGGTCGGGGAGGCCGAACATCGGGAACAGCGTGGCCGTGTCGAGGAAGGCGTTCAGCCCCACGATCCGGCCCTGATCGATCTCGATCACCTGCAGCGCCCACGGTTCGTGCCGGCCACCCGGCCCGCTCGGGCGGTACTGGCCGAACGCCGGCGTGCCGTTGGCGACCGTCGGGACGAGCCGCGACCCTTCGCACTCGCGACCGATGCCCAGATGCCAGGCGACGATCTCGTCGGGCCCCTGCAGCCACAGCGGAAAGGGCGGCATCGACATGGTGGCGTCTTCGTGCAGCAACGAGGTGAGCGAGGCCATGTCGTAGCGCTCGAACGCGTCGACATACCGGTTGAGCAGGGCCTGCTGGGCCTCGTCCATCGGCTGCAACGTGTCTGTGTCAGCCGGACCGTTCGCCTCGAGAGTGGCCTTCGCTCGCTGGAGCAGACTGTTCACGGACGGCACCGACGTGTCGAGCAGCTCGGCGACCTCGCTGGCTTTCCACCGCAGCACCTGGCGCAGGATGAGCACGGCACGTTGCCGGGGCGGCAGGTGCTGGAGCGCCGCCATGAACGCCAGCCGGATCGACTCCCGGGCCGCGGTGACCTCCGACGGGTCGCCGTCGGTGGGCAGGATGCGGCTGTCGGGCAGGGGCTGGATCCACACGGCCTCGGGCTGGGGGGCGGGCAACCCACCGGATGCGCTCTGGGCGGGACCGAGATCCATCGGGCGGGCCCGGCGCTGCCGGCCGTTGAGCTGGTCGTAGCAGACGTTGGTGGCGATGCGGTACAGCCACGACCGCATCGTCGACCGCTCTTCGAAGCGGTCGTAGCCCTTCCACGCCCGCACCATCGTCTCCTGGACGGCATCGTCGGCCTCGAACGAGGAGCCGAGCATCCGGTAGCAGTAACCGGTGAGCTCCGACCGATGCTGTTCGAGCCGGGAGTCGAGGTCTGCGTCCACGAGGGAACCATCGTACGCGGCAGCGGGCATCGACACCTGCGAGTTTCGGTCACGAGCCCTGATGGGCGGACGGACGCTCCCGACCGCGGTAGAACGCTGCACCATGGACCGCTACCAGGTGACCGACGGCAAGGGCTTCCGGCTCGCCGACCACGACCCGAGCGCCGACAGCGGTGTGCCCGGCAAGACCGAGGGCCGCGCGGCGGTGGCGGCGCTCACGGCTCGGCTCGACGATCTGCAGGAGATGCTCTACGCGGACGGCCGCTACAAGCTGCTCGTTGTGCTGCAGGGCATGGACACCTCTGGCAAGGGGGGTGCGATACGCAAGGTCTTCGAGGGCGTCAACCCGTCGGGGGTGCACGTCGCGTCGTTCAAGTCGCCGACCGAGGAGGAGCTGGACCACGACTTCCTCTGGCGCATCCACCCGCACGTGCCCGGCGGCGGGCACATCTCGATCTTCGATCGCAGCCACTACGAGGACGTGCTCATCGCGCGCGTGCGGGGCCTCGTGCCCAAGGCCCGCTGGCGGGCCCGCTACGACCACATCCGCCACTTCGAGACGATGCTGGCCGACGAGGGCACGGTCATCCGCAAGTTCTTCCTGCACATCTCGAAGGACGAGCAGCGCGAGCGCCTGCAGGCCCGCATCGACAACCCGCGCAAGCACTGGAAGTTCCGCGCCGGCGACCTGGCCGAGCGCGCGGTGTGGGACGACTACCAGGAGGCGTACGAGGACGCTATCCGGAACACCGCCACCCCCGACGCCCCGTGGACCGTCGTGCCGGCCGACCGCAAGTGGCACCGCGACCTGGTGATCTGCAGCTCGCTGGTCGAGGCGCTGGAAGGCCTCGACCTGCGCTGGCCGGAGTCCCCCGACGGCAGCGTCGACGGCCTCGTGGTCGAGTGACCGGCCCGGCGGCGGGGCCCGCTCGGTCGCTCAGCCGGCGAGCAGCGGGGCGACCTCCGCGCCGAAGCGCTCGATCTGGTCCACCAGCTCCGCGCGATCGCGCGACCGGAACCGCACTTGCAACTGGTCGGCGCCCGCGTCGACCCAGGTGCGCAGCGCGGCGGCGATCTCCTCGGGGCCGCCCGTGTACGTCGGGCCCACGTCCCAGCCCGGTTCGCCGACGTAGCAGCCCACCAGGGCGCCCACGTCGAACTGCTCGGGCCGTCCGGCGGCGGCGCGCAGCTCGCGCACCCGCTCCACCACCGCGGGCAGGTCGCGGCGCCGGACGCCCTGGGGCAACCAGCCGTCGGCGTACTGCGCCGCCCGGCGCACGGCCACCGGCGACGACCCGCCGACCCAGATCGGCACGGACGCCTGCACCGGGCGCGGCGCCACGGCGGCGGAGCCGTCGAGCCCCCAGGCCCCATCCGGCAGGAACGGGTACTCGTCGTCGAGCGCCGCCCGGATGGCGGGCAGCGACCGCTCGACCCACTCCCCCCGCTCGGCGAAGGGCACCCCGAGCAGCGCGAACTCGGCCTCGATGTGCCCGGCCCCGACGCCGACGATCGCCCGCCCGCCCGAGAGCCGGTCGAGGGTGGTGAACGCCTTCGCCACCTCGAGGGGGTGGTGGTACGGCAGGGCGACCACGTGGCTGAGCAGCCGCACCGACGTGGTGACCCCGGCCAGGAACCCCAGCGTGGTGAACGGGTGGTACCAGGTGGCGCCCATCGTCTCGTCGTGGGGCTTCGGGATGGCGACGTGCTCGCACACGCCCACGTACAGGGCGCCGGCACGGTCGGCCGCCTGTGCGACGGCCACCAGGTCGTCGGTGGTGGCGGTCGCCTCCCACGGCTCGACGAAGATCGTGCTCTGAGCCTGGATCGGGAGCTGCAGCCCCCAGGCCACGGTGCCGGGCGGGATGATGGCGGTCACGGGCGTCCCCTCGTCGGTCCGGCGGTCGACGCCGGCCGGACGGTCGATGTCGGCCCGGTGATCGATGTCCGCCGGCAGGGCACGTGACGGCTCGTCACTCGACGGCTCGTCACTTGACCGCCGTGGGCGCCACGGGCCCGCCGACCGAGCCGGTCAACGGCAACGGGGTGGCGCACAGCAGCACCTCGTAGCGGCCGTCGGCCGCGCAGTCGGCGGCGAGCTCGTCGAGCGCCCACAGCTGGCCCTGGGGCATGCCCATGTCGACGAGGTGCA
>CAYUXB010000096.1:0-1327 GCA_964448525.1 uncultured Acidimicrobiaceae bacterium | reverse complement strand
AGCTCGTCGAGCGCCCACAGCTGGCCCTGGGGCATGCCCATGTCGACGAGGTGCAGCAGGTGCACGGGCAGGAGGACGGCGGGATCCTCCGGCGGCCACACCTCGCAGACGAGGGTGTCGGTGGCGACGGCGGCGACGTCGTGGTCGTGCAGCCACTCGACCGACTGGGTCGACAGGCCGGGCGACGGGTGGGCGAACCGCTCACGGTCGCCGCCGCGCAGGAAGTGCATCTGCCCGGTGCGCACGAGCAGGACGTCCCCCGGCTCGACGGTCAGGCCCGCCTGGGCGACCGCGGCGTCGAGGTCGTCGCCGGTGACGGCGTGGCCGTCGTCGAAGTGGTCGACGCCGTGGACGCGGGCGATGTCGGCCACGATCCCTCGCGTCACGATCGGCCCGAAGGTCTGGATGCCGAGGCGCGTCGCCCCCGCCTCGTCGACGGCCGCGGCGTCGACGCCGTTGTAGAGGCGCCCCTCGTAGCTGACGTGGCTGAGCGCGTCCCAGTGGGTCGCGGCCTGGACCCCCATCGTCACGGCGTCGTCGTTGGCGCAGAAGTCGGCGGGGTCGCCCGTGTAGGGGGTGTTGACCGCCAGCATCGTGCGCCGGGGGTTGTCGCGGCCGGGGATCGCGCCGGTCTGCGGACCGTCCTCGTCGAACGGGATGGCGAGCGAGAACGTGCGCCCCGTCCGGGCGGCGGCCACGCCGCGGAGCACGGCGGCGGCGTCGATGAGGTTGAGCGTGCCCCGCTCGTCGTCGGCCCCCCACCGCCCGGCGTTCGACACCCGGGCCGCGAGCTCCTTGAGGTGGTCCGGCAGCGCCATGAAACGTGTTCTAGTTCGTCAGCCGCTCCCGCGCCCGACGGGCCGCGGCCACCATGGCGGCGAGCGCCGGGCGCACCTCGTCCCAGCCCCGGGTCTTGAGCCCGCAGTCGGGGTTGACCCAGACCTGGTCGGCCGGCAGCACCGCGAGCGCCCGGTCGAGCAGGCCGACCATCTCGTCCTCGGTCGGCACGAGCGGCGAGTGGATGTCGTAGATCCCCGGCCCCACACCCGCCGGGTAGCGGGCCGCGACCAGGTCGTCGAGCACGTCCATGCGGCTGCGGGCCGCCTCGATCGAGATCACGTCCGCGTCGAGCGCCACGATGGCGTCGACGATGTCGCCGAACTCGGCGTAGCACATGTGGGTGTGGATCTGGGTGCCGTCGCCCACGGCCGCCGTGGCCAGGCGGAAGCACTCGGTCGCCCAGTCGAGGTAGCGCTTGCGGTCGGCGACGCGCAGCGCCAGCGCCTCGAGCAGCGCCGGCTCGTCGACCTGGATGACGGTGATGCCG
>CAYUXB010000095.1:5142-12332 GCA_964448525.1 uncultured Acidimicrobiaceae bacterium | reverse complement strand
ATCACGTAGGTGCGGTGGTCGCACACCTCGGGCCCGAACCGGGCTCGCAGCCAGCGCTCGGCGACGCCGAGACCGACGCCGTTGGCGACTCCCTGGCCGAGCGGGCCGGTGGTGACCTCGACCCCCGGTGTGTGGTGCACCTCGGGGTGGCCAGGGGTGCGCGAGCCCCACTGGCGGAAGTCCTTGACGTCTTCGAGCGTGAGCCCGTACCCCGTGAGGTGGAGCATCGAGTAGAGCAGGATGGACGCGTGACCGGCCGACAGGACGAACCGGTCGCGGTCGGGCCAGTCGGGCGCATCGGCGTCGTAGTTCATGATGCGCGTCCACAGGACGTGCGCGAGGGGGGCGAGGGCCATCGCCGTGCCCGGGTGGCCGTTGCGGGCGGCCTGCGGGGCGTCCATGGCCAGGCCACGGATGACGTTGATGGCGCGCTGGTCGAGGGCGGGGTCAGCGGTCATGCACCTGTCACCCTAGTGCCGCGTCGGGTGACCTCCGAGGGGGACCGGCACGCCCTGCCGGGCACGGCACTAGTGCCGTTCGGAGGGCGGTCCGGCGGCCGCGCCGTCGCTGGTGGCGTCCCTGAAGAGCAGGATGCTCGCGGTGAAGCCGTGGACGAAGCTGCGCTCGCCCACCGGCCCGATCTCGCCCGCGCAGAACAGGCCCCCGACGGCGTCGCCCCGCACCGCCGCGTGCACCTGCCGGGCGTCGTGATCGGGCTCGCCGAACAGCCGGCTGCCACGCCCGTTGCACGTGAACACGAGGGCGGCGTCAGCCAGCCCTTCAGCCGACGCCGCGACGAGAAGCGACCGCAGGTCCTCGTCCGCCGAGTCGGCGTCGCGCACCTGGAACTGCACCGTCGTGCCGACCGGCACCCGCTCCGCGACGGCCAGCGACCGTGCACCTCGGACGGCGCCGAGCACGTTGCGGATCACGAAGTCGCCGGGACCGAAGGTCATCTTGTGCTCGTCGACAGCGACGCCGACGTGCAGGCCCTCGGCCAGCTGGGCCCGCTCGTGCGGATCGGCGGCCGCGACGACCTCGTCCACCCGGTCGAGCGCCGGCCGACCGGCCAGCTCCACGAGCTGGTTGCCATCGGCCTGGGTGACGATCATGGGGTCGCCAACGGGCCGGCATCCCTGGGAGACGACGAACGATGTCGCCACCGCCTCGGGCAGCACCGCGCCGACCGCCCCGTCGCTCACGACCTCGCCGTCGAGCACCAGCCGGTTGCCCCCGGGCGCGCGGGCCGCAGACGCGGCGCCGCCCACCACGGGCACGGGGGGAACGAGGCTCGACAGCATCTCGACGACGTCGTCGACGGGGAGGGTGAACGGATCGGCGAGCAGCACGAGGACCTCGCCGGGACCGCACGTGTCGGCGGTGATGCCGCCGAGCGCCACGCCCGATGGGGTGCGTGCTGCCCGGATCCGCACCGGCCGGGGCGCCTCGGCCAGTCGACCTGCCCACAGCGACACGGCCGGCGCGTCCTCGACCTCCTGATCGCCGCCGATCACGGCGACCCCGGTGGCGCCCAGCAGGACGACCGGCTCGATCAGCGCTCGCAGCGCGGCGGCGATGTCGGTGGTGGCCTCGACGTGGTGGGGCGACACGAACACGACCGCCAGGTCGGGGCGCGGCCCGAGCACCTCCAAGACGCGGCCGGCCACCTCTCCGGTGGCCTGCGCCGGATCGGGGTGCAGCGACAGGGCGCTGGCGAAGGGCACCGCTGCTGCCGGTCTCCCGCTACGCCGCCGGGCCGGGGACGAGGGTGTAGGGCACGACCGTGGCGTGGCCCTGGTCGATGCGACAGTGGGCCTCGACCGTGTCGTAGTCGGCGAAGTCGAGCTCGGCCCGCACGAACCGGTAGGTGAACTTGCCCGGCTCGACCTGGAGGGGCTGCACGTTGCGCGCCACCTGGTCGCCGTGGCGCCGGAAGATCACCTCGAGCACGCCGGTTCCGGGCTCGTCGGGCCCGCAACGAGCCAGCACCACGAGGTGCGGCGCGACCGTGCAGGGCGGCGGTTCGGGCGGGGCCGCCGAGAAGTGCACGCCGGTGAGGTCGATCTGCGTCGGCCCGCCCTCGAAGGCGGGGCGCAGCTCGACGTTGTCGACGAACAGGGCCGCGACGATGTCCATGGGCGGCACGGTAGTGGGGCAGCGCGGGGACGCCGTTCGCCGGCGTCGCGGAGCACGTCCCGCAGCCCGGCCGATGTCCCGGCGCACCGGCGCTGACCGGCGTCGCCGGGGGTTTCGGCGTCCACAGTCCGGCGGCGGACCGGTCCGAGTCTCCGGTACCCCTGCCCGGTAGCCTCTAGCCCGTGGCGTACGAGGGAGAGGCCGGTTCGACGCGCGAGGCGATCCTGATCGAGGCCCGCCGCTGCTTTTCCGAGCACGGCTACGAGGGCACCTCGCTCAACGACATCGCCGCCGGCGTCGGCATCCGTCGGGCAAGCCTCCTGCACCACTTCCCGTCGAAGGAGGCGATCTACCAGACCGTCTTCGAGACGGCGCTGGCCGACTGGGGCCTGCGCATCAACGCTTCGGTCGAGAACCCGCCGTCGGGACCCGAGGGCGAGGGGTGGACACACGTCGACCGCGTGCTCACCGCAGCGGTGCGGTGGTTCTTCGAGAACCCCGAGTTCGTGCGCCTGGTGCGCCACGAGTCGCTCGCGGCCGGCAGTCACCTGGGTTTCGATCTCGGCGAGGCGATCCGGCCCTACTTCCAGCGGGCGGTCAACTACTTCGGCCGCGAGATGGGGGAGGGGCGCCTGCGCAAGCACGACCCCGAGCAGCTTCTCATCAGCGGCTACGGCGCCATCCTCAATTACTTCAGCGACGTGCACTTTATCGAGGGCCTGCTGGGGCGCGACCCGATGAGCGAGGAGGCGATCGAGACGCGCGTCCAGGCCATCCGCGACTTCTTCCGCGCCGCCCTCGAACCCGACGGGCCGGCGCAGGGCGGCGCTCACGAGCGATCCATGCTCCTGTAACCGTGAAGAGTTGTGGTCGCTGCGCAACCACAACTCTTCGGAGTTGCGCACGCAACCGGTCGAGCTCGGCCGCCCGCCGCCGGTCGTGCTGCGACGGGACCCGCCGGGATCCGCCGAACCCGCCGACGCGACCGAGGTCGGTCGAGTTCTGGGGGCCTGACCCGGGGTCACTAGTTTGAACGGTCATGCCCACGCTCTCTGAGGCGGACTCGAAAGAGCTGCTCGCCACCTTCGGTGTGCCGTTTCCCACCGAACGCATCGTGTCCACGGTCGACGCCGCGGTCGACGCCGCCACCGAGATCGGCTTCCCCGTCGTTGCCAAGCTCGGCGGCGACGGCATCGCCCACAAGACCGAGCGGGGCCTCGTGCGGCTGGGCCTCGGCTCCGCGGAGCAGGTGGCCGGCGCGGCCGCCGACCTGCTGGCGGCCGCCACCCCCGACGACGGCGAGGTCCACCTGCTGGTGGCGCCGATGCTACGGGCCACCCGCGAGCTGATCGCCGGCCTCCACGACGACGACCAGTTCGGCATGACCGTCATGCTCGGTGTCGGCGGCATCCTGGCCGAGGCTGTGGCCGACGTGAGCTTCCGCCTCGTGCCGATCGGCCGCGTCGACGCGGAGGAGATGATCGACGACCTCGAGCTGCAGAACCTGCTCGGCCCGTTCCGGGGCGAGCCTGCGGTCGACCGTGCCGCGGTCGCCGATGTGCTGCTCGGCCTGTCGGCCGCCGCCACCGAGCGCGACGACATCGCCTCGGCCGACCTCAACCCGCTGCTCGTCGTCGACGGGCGACCCGTGGCCGTCGACGCCCTCGTGGAGGTGCGGGCATGAGCGCCGCCGACCGCATCCCCGCCGAGCGCTTCCGGGCGCTGTTCGAGCCCCGCGGCGTTCTCGTCGCCGGCGCCTCGACGCACCCGGGGAAGTTCGGGTTCGTCAGCCTGCACAACATCCTGGCGTGCGGGTACGAGGGCAAGGTCTTCGCCACCAACCGCGACGGGGCCGAGGTGCTCGGCATCCAGACCGTGGCCGACGTCGACGAGCTGCCCGACGGCGAGATCGATCTCGTCTTCGTGTGCACACCGGCGGCCGCCAACCCCGACCTGCTGCGGGCCTGTGCCAAGAAGGGCATCACCGCCGCCTTCATCGCCTCCGCCGGCTACGGCGAGGCGGGCGAGGCCGGCATCGCCGCCCAGGCCGACCTCGTCGCCCTCGCCGACGAGCTGGGCATCCTGCTCGCCGGGCCCAACGGCCAGGGCGTCGTGTCGCCGCCCGCCAAGCTGTGCGCCCAGATCGTCGGGCCCTTCCCGCCGGCGGGGCACATCGGCATCGCCAGCCAGTCCGGCAACTTCGTCAGCTCGTTCGAGAACTACGCCCAGCTCACCGGCGTCGGCGTTAGCCGGGCGGTGTCGGCGGGCAACGCCGCCGCCGTCGGTGTGCCGGACTACCTCGAGTACTTCGCCGACGACCCCGAGACCCGCGTCGCGCTCGCGTACGTCGAGAGCGTCGGCGACGGGCGGGCCTTCGTCGAGCGGCTCCGCGGGGTCGCCGAGCGCAAGCCCGTGGTGGTCGTCAAGGGCGGCGCCACCGCCGGTGGCCAGCGGGCCGCCGCCAGCCACACCGGCGCCCTCGCCAGCGATGACCGGGTCTTCGACGGCGCGGTCCACCAGGCGGGCGTGGCGCGCGCCGCAACGGTCGAGGAGGGCTTCGAGGTGGCGGCCACGTTCGCCTCGCAGCCGCTGCCGGCGGGCAACAAGGTCGTCGTCGTCACGACCGTGGGTGGCTGGGGCGTGGTGGCGGCCGACGCCATCGCCGGCACCGACCTGGAGCTGGCCAGCCTGCCCGACGACCTGATGGGCGACATCGACGCCCTGCTGCCGCCGCGTTGGAGCCGCAACAACCCCGTCGACATGGCGGGCGGCGAGACCCGCGACACGGTCCCGGAGATCATGCGGCTGGCCGCCTCGCACCCCGACGTCGACGCCGTGATCTTCCTCGGCATGGGCATCCAGTCCAATCAGGCCAAGCTCATGCGGGAAGGCCGGTTCTGGCCGGACCACGGCCTGGAGCGGATCGTCGCCTTCCACGAGCGCCAGGACGCCCGCTACGCGGAGGCCGCCGCCGAGGTGAGCGAGGCCACCGGCAAACCGGTGCTGGTGGCGACCGAGTTGGCGGTCACCTCCCCGGACAACCCCGGCCCCGCTGCGGTGCGAGCGACCGGCCGCGTCTGCTACCCGTCGGCCAACCGGGCGGTCGTCGCCCTCGACCACCTGTGGCGGCGCTCGCGCTGGTTGGCGCGCCGAGACCTCACGTGAGCCGCGACGACGACCACACCCCGCGCCACTTCGCCCGCCCGTCAGGTCGCGGCCGGCCCTCCGGCGGCGACCGCAACACCGGCGTCCCGCCCCGCACCGACGACGGTGGTGACCGTGACGACGACAGTGGCGGTTCCGGGGCCTACCCGGGTCGAGCGCGAGACCGCGACGACGCGCGTGGGCGGCCCGCACCACGTCAGGTCCATCCGCGGTCCCAGGCGGGGCTCGAGCCATCCGAGGACCGGCGACCGCCGTCCCGGCCGCCGGTCACGGCACCGAACGGTTCGTCGGCGCCCCCGCCGCCGGTCACGGGCTCTGACGGTTCGTCGTCACGGCCCCGCCACGATCACGCGGCGCCCTCGCCCGTCACGGGGCCTGATGGTTCGTCGTCACGGCCCCGCCGGGATCACGCGGCACCGTCGTCGGCCGATCGCCCCGATGGCCCCGATCGCCCCGAGCGGTCCCGCGGCCGGTGGATCCTGCCCGTGGCGCTCGCTGTCGTCGTCGTCGGATGCGCGGCCGGTGCCGTGGCGCTGGACGCCGACCCCGCCGCGACCGCGGTCGGGGTCGATCAGGCCGTCGCCACCCCCGTGCTGTCGGCTCGCCGGGCGCCGGAGGTCGTCGCCGCGCCGGTCGCCGACCGCCGGCTCGCCGACGATCTGCAGGGATGGCTCGTCGATTCGCCCACCGACACGTGCCTGGTGGTGGCGAACGAGGGCCGCGAGGTGTTCGCGCACAACCCGCACGCCGCCGTCACCGGCGCGTCCACCCAGAAGCTGATCACCGCGACCGGCCTGCTGTTGGCGCACGGCCCCGATGTCACCCTGCGCACCGAGGTCGTCGCCGCCGCACCGCCCGCCGGCGGCGTCGTGACCGGCGACCTGTACGTGGTCGGAGGAGGCCAGGCCGACCTGGGCACGCCCGCCTGGCCCGAGATGGGGCCCGGCACCCGCGAACGGGTGATCCAGGACGTCGACGGCCTGGTCGCCGCCATCTCCGCCGCGGGCATCACCCGCATCGAGGGCAGCGTCGTCGGCGACGGCAGCCGCTACGACGACGACCGCTACCAGAGCTCCCTCGCACCCCGCCTGATCGACCAGGACCAGATCGGCCCCATCGGCGGGCTCATGGTGAACGACGGGTTCGCGGGGTTCTCGCCGGCGCGCACGAACACGGACACGGTCCCCGCGGCCGACCCGGCGGCCGACGCCGCCCGGGTGATCACCGAGCGGCTGCAGGCGCACGGCGTCACGGTGGTGGGCGCACCGCGCGCCGGTGACGCGCCCGAGGGCGCGGCGGCGGTGGCGTCGGTGGAATCGCCCCCGCTGTCCCAGGTGGTGGCCGACATGCTGACCACGAGCGACAACGAGACGGCCGAGGCGGCCCTGAAGGAAATCGGTGTCGCCACGTCCGGCGAGGGCACGTGGGCGGCCGGGGTCGCCGGCTTGACGGCCCTGCTCGCCGAGCAGGGCGTCGCCATGGAGGGCCTCCAGGTGGCCGACGGCTCCGGGCTCACCATCGACAACCGGCTGACCTGCGGCACCCTCGTCGACGTGCTGACGCTCGAGGGCACGGGGCCGGTCGTGCGCGACGGTCTGGCCGTGGCGGGGGAGACGGGCACGCTGGCCGACCGCTGGATCGGCACCGAGGTCGCCGGCCGGTTGCGGGGCAAGACGGGCACGCTGCGCAACGTCACCGCGCTCGCCGGCGAGGTCGAGCCGACCCAGGGCGGCGGCCTCACGTTCGCGTACGTCGCCAACGTCCCGGACCCCCGCGAGGTCACCGCCGGCGAGGTCGGCATCGACGATCTCGCCCACATCCTGGTGCAGTACCCGCGTGGGGTGGACATGGCGGCGCTCGAACCGCTCCCGGCGACGACCGGCGGCTGA
>CAYUXB010000095.1:0-5042 GCA_964448525.1 uncultured Acidimicrobiaceae bacterium | reverse complement strand
ATCGCGCGCCCCCGGCGTGCCACGCTGGGGGTGTGCCGGTGACGCCCATGTTCCCCCTCGGCTCGGTGCTCCTGCCGGGCATGGTCCTGCCGCTCCACGTCTTCGAGCCGCGCTACCGGCAGCTGGTGCGCGACTGCACCGCGGGCGACGGCGAGTTCGGGGTGGTCCTCATCGCCCGCGGCTCGGAGGTGGGAGGGGGCGAGGTCCGCACGGACGTCGGAACGGTCGCCCGCATCCTCCAGGCCGACGAGCTGCCCGACGGCCGCTACGTGGTCGGCGCCGTCGGCGTGCGCCGTGTCACGGTCGAGCGGTGGCTCGACGACGACCCCTATCCGCGGGCGGAGGTCGTCGACTGGCCGGAGGTCGGTCCCGGAACGGGAACCGTGCTCGACACGGTCGAGCTGGGTGGCCTGGTGCGCCGGGCGGCGGCGCTGCACGCCGAGTTGGGCGAGCCCGCCGCCCCTGTCGATCTCGAGCTGTCGGTCGATCCTGTCGTCGCCGGGTACCAGGCCGCGCTGGCCGTGCCCTTCGGGCCCGCCGATCGTCAGGACGTGCTCGGCGCGCCGTCGGTCGCCGACCGCTTCGCCCTGTTGCGCGAGCTGCTGGCGGACCACACCACCGTGCTCGAGGCCCGCCTGGCGGGAAGGTGACGGGGAGGTGCCGCACCATCGTCCGACGAGGAGGGGCAGGCGTGGTACAACCAAGTCCCCGTCCGAAGAGGGAGCAGCACCGGGTGCCCGAGAGCGAGCAGAAGTCGATGCCCGAGGTCGCCACCGAGCTGTGGGCCCTCACCAAGGACTACGCACGGCAGGAGACGGTCGAGCCGCTCAAGGGCGTCGGCCGCTATCTCGGCTACGGCGCGGTCGGTGCGTTGCTCGGCGGTCTCGGCGTGATCCTGCTCATGCTCGCCGGCCTGCGCGCGCTGCAGACCGAGACCGGCGACGCCCTCGACGGCACCCTGTCCTGGGTGCCGTACCTCATCGTCCTCGTCGTGGCGGCCGCCCTGGTGGGCTGGGCCGTGTCACGCATCTCCAAGAAGTGAACAGGTGACGCAGATGGCCGTGTCGACTCCGAGAGACCGCATCACCCGCGATCAGCTCGAGGACAAGTTCCGTGAGCTCGAGGGCGACGCCCGCGACCAGGTCGAGTCCGCCCGTTCCACCGTGGTGACCGCCGGGGTGGTGGCCGGGTTGGTCCTGCTGCTCCTCGCGTTCCTGCTCGGCACCCGCAAGGGTCGCAAGCGCAGCACCGTCGTCGAGATCCGGCGGGTCTGACCCGTGCCGAAGCAGAAGAGCCGGCTCGACGCCGGCTTGCGGTTCTTCCAGCGGCGGGGGATGAACAAGGGCGTCCTGGGCAGCTCGCGCGGCTGGATGTGGATCTTCGTGGCCAGCTGGGGCCTACGCCGGGTCCGGCGGGCCATCGGCAGCGAGTACGAGCTCGTCTACCGCGGCGAGCTGAAGCCGGGCGAGACGCTGAACATCGGGCACCTCACCGAGACCTACCAGGGCAAGCGGGTGCGCTCGCGACGCCGCAAGGTCCGGTCCTGATCCACTGGGCTGCCGCGCCGCTGCGCCGGCACGCGACAATGGCCTCCGCATGCGCGTCCTCCTCCGCAACCCCCGTCGCGAGCTCGATCTCCCCGGTCCGGTGACCGTCGCCAAGCTGCTGAACCAGCTCGACCTCAACCGCGAGTCGGTCCTCGTGGTGCGCGGCGACACGCTGGTGCCCGGGGACGCGGTGCTGAACGACGACGACGTGGTGGAGATCCGCCCGGTCATCTCCGGGGGCTCGGGATGAAGTGCACCGTGTGCCGTGGTCCCGCGGTCATCGACCTGCGGCGTCACAACGCCAACTTCTGCGCGGACCACTTCCTCAAGTTCTGCCGCGACCAGGTGACGAAGGCGATCAGCCAGCACGACATGATCGAACCCGGCCAGCGGGTCCTGGTCGCCGTGTCGGGCGGCAAGGACAGCCTCGCCCTGTGGGACCTGCTGATCGAGCTCGGCTACGAGGTCGAGGGCATGACGATCGGGCTCGGCATCGGCGACTACAGCGACGCGAGCACGGCCGCGTCGGTGGCCTTCGCGCAGGAGCGGGGTCTGGCGCTCCGGCGGATCGACCTGCGCGACGAGTACGGCTACGACATCCCGACGGCCGCCGCGGTCACCCGCCGGGTGCCGTGCTCGTCGTGCGGCATGTCGAAGCGCCACCTCATCGACAAGGCCGCTCTCGACGGCGGCTTCGACGTCGTCGCCACGGGCCACAACCTCGACGACGAGGCCGCGGTGCTGCTCGGCAACGTGCTGCACTGGCAGACCGAGTACCTGGGTCGCCAGGCGCCGGTGCTGCCGGGCCGGGACGGCTTTCCCCGCAAGGTGAAGCCGCTGGTGCGGTTGAGCGAGCGCGAGACGGCCGCGTACTGCGTGATCCGGGGCATCGACTACATCGTCGAGGAGTGCCCGATGGCCGAGGGCAATCGCCACCTGCGCTACAAGGAGGCCCTCAACGGCATCGAGGCGGCGTCCCCGGGCACGAAGCACGCCTTCTACTTCGAGTTCCTGGACAAGGCGGCCGACCGATTCCGGCCCGAAGCCGCCGACGCCCGGGAGGGTCTGCGCCCGTGCGCCGCCTGCGGGGCGCCGACGGTGACCGAGGTGTGCGCCTTCTGCCGGCTGGTCGACCGGGTCTCCGACGCCGAGCCGGTGCCGGTCGAGCTGCTGCGCTCCGGTCGGGGCCGGGCCCGGCACCGCGCTGCCCGGCGAGCGGCGGCCGCGGAGACCGCCGCGGACGCCTCCGCCGACACGAACGACGACGAGAAGGTGCGCCCGTGAGCCGAGTCTTCGTCGAGGGCGACCAGGTGTTGCTCATCGACGTGAAGAAGCGTCGCTACCTCATCACGCTCGAGGCCGGAGGCGAGTTCCACACCCACTCCGGGGTGCTCTCCCACGACAACCTGCTCGGCGCGGCCGAGGGGTCGTCGTTCAAGTCGAGCCGCGGCTCCGCCATGCTGGCGATCCGGCCGACGCTGGCCGAGTTCGTGCTCAAGATGCCGCGGGGCGCGCAGGTCATCTATCCGAAGGATCTGGGCCCGATCCTGATGCTCGCCGACATCTTCCCCGGTGCGCGGGTGCTCGAGTCGGGCGTCGGGTCCGGGGCGCTGTCGATGACCCTCGTCCGGGCCGGTGCCGTCGTGCGCGGCTACGAGTTGCGCGAGGACTTCGCCAACCGGGCGGTCAAGAACGTCGGCACCTTCCTCGGCGAGCAGGCGCTCGAGCGGTACACGGTCGAGCAGCGCGACGTGTACCAGGGCATCGACGAGGTCGATCTCGACCGCGTGATCCTCGACCTGCCCGAGCCGTGGCAGGCGATCAAGCACGCGGCCGGGGCCCTGCACCGCGGCGGTGTCCTCGTCGCCTACACCCCGCAGATCACCCAGGCCGTCCAACTTCGCGAGGAGCTGACCGGCCAGGGTTTCGGCATGGTCGACACCATCGAGGTGCTCAATCGCGGGTGGCACATCGAGGGCCAGTCGGTGCGTCCCGACCATCGCATGGTGGCCCACACCGGGTTCCTGACGAGTGCTCGGCTGCTGAGCTGACGGACCGGCTGGGGAGATCGAAGGTGAGCGGGGCGTGAACCTGTTCGACGTCATATTGCTTCTCACCTGCGTGGCGTGGGCCGTCGGGGGCTATCGGCTCGGCTTCGTCGCCCGGGCCGCGTCCTGGCTGGGCCTCTGGCTCGGCATGTTCGGTGGTGCGTTGCTGCTGCCCGTGGTCCTGCCGGAGGTGCAGGACGCCAGCGAGGCCACCGTCACGCTCGTCGGCATCGGCCTGGTCGTGGGCATGGCTCTCGTCGGCAACGCCCTCGGCCTCGTGCTCGGCAGCCAGCTGCACGCCGAGCTCCCGCCGGGTGCTGCCCGACGGGCCGATCAGGTGGCGGGGGGCGCCATCGGTGTGTTCGGCGTCCTGATCGCCCTGTGGGTGCTGCTGCCGATCCTCACCTCGATGCCGGGGTGGTGGGCGACGCAGGTGCACGGCTCGGTCATCGCACGAGAGGTGAACGCCGCGTTCCCGGATCCCCCCGACGGGCTCGCCGCGCTGCGCAGGGTCGTGGGCGACGACGCCTTCCCGCAGGTGTTCGACGCGCTGCAGCCCGCTCCCGACCCGGGGGCGAGCCCTGGGTCGAGCGGCCTGTCGACCGAGATCGCCAACCAGGTCGTGCGCTCGACGGTCAAGGTCGAGGGGGTCGCCTGCTCGCGGATCCAGGACGGCAGCGGTTTCTTCGTCGCCGAGGATCTGGTCGTCACCAACGCGCACGTCATCGCCGGCGAGGACGAGACGACGGTCGAGCTGTCCGACGGGTCGACGCTCGACGCGGTGGCGGTGGCCTTCGACCCCGCGCGCGACCTGGCGGTGCTGCGCACCCGCGGCGCCGGCGCGCCGCCGCTGCCGCTGCGGGACGCGGACGTCGGCGACACGGGTGGGGTGTTCGGGCGCCCTGGTGGGGGGCCGCTGGAGATCAGCCCGTTCCGGGTGGCCGACCAGATCGACGCACGGGGGCGCGACATCTACGACAGCGCCACGACCAATCGCGACGTGCTGGTGCTCGCATCCGAGCTCGCCCCCGGCGACTCGGGTTCCGCGCTCGTCGATCCGCAGGGCCAGGTGATCGGGGTGGCGTTCGCGGTCGCTCCCGACAAGCCGGGCGTGGCTTATGCGCTGGCGATCGAGGAGTTGGAGGCGGTGCTCGCCGGCGACCTCTCCTCCGAGCGCGACACCGGCGCCTGCCTGGTCTGACCTCCGACGGCACCGCCGCGGCGACCGGTCGCTGGAGCGACCGCCCGTCGTGGAGCTGGGGGAGGAGGCCATCACAAATCACGCGGCCGGCGGTGTCGCCGGGCCGGAACGCAAACGGTCGCGGCCGTCCGTCGGACGACCGCGACCCGGATCGCGCCCGGTCAGACCGAGCGCACGGCGAGGCGAGGGTTACTCGATCTCGATGAAGATGCACTCGCCGGGGCACTCCTCGGCGGACTCGATGGT
>CAYUXB010000094.1:6504-12393 GCA_964448525.1 uncultured Acidimicrobiaceae bacterium | reverse complement strand
CTCCACGTGCTCGGCCACGACCACGCCGAGCCGAACGAGACCGCGGTGATGCAGGCGCGCGAGCGCGCGCTGCTCGAACGGTTCCACCACCGGCGGTGATCGGTGGTGCCGACTCCTCCCTCGATCCTCGCGGCAACGAGCTCGACCGACGTGTGGATCCTGGTCGCCATCGTGGTGCTGCTGATCCTCGCCATGATGCTGGCCGCAGCCGAGACCGCGCTCACGCGGGTGAGCCGCCCCCGCGCCGAAGCCCTGGCCGCGGAGCCCCGGCGCAGCGCTGATGCACTCGTCGAGCTGGTCGCCCGGCCCGAGCAGTTCGTCACCACCGTCGTCCTGTTGCTGCTGGCGTGCCAGATCGTCCAGGCGATCCTCGTCGGCGTCCTCGCCGACAGGGTGCTCGGCATCGCGGGGATGGTCGTCGCCATCGCCATCGACGTGTTCGTCGTGTTCATCCTGACCGAGAGCGTGCCGAAGACCTGGGCCATCTTCGACGCCGACAGGGTCGCCCTGGCGGTGGCCCGGCCGGTGCGTGCGCTCGCGCTTTTCCCGCCGCTCCGCCTCCTCGTTCGGGGCACGATCGGTCTCACCAACCTCGTGCTGCCGGGCAAGGGCCTCAAGCAGGGCCCGTTCGTCTCGCCCGACGAGCAGCTGCTCGCCATGGCCGAAATCGGTGTCGAGGAGGGCGTCATCGAGGAGGACGAGCGCGCCCTGATCGAGTCGATCATCGAGTTCGGCGACACGGTCGTGCGCGAGGTCATGGTGCCGCGTCCGGACATGGTGACCGTGCACGCCCACTTCCGCGTGGCCGACGTCATGGAGGTCTTCCTCCTCAACGGCTACAGCCGCCTGCCGGTGTGCGGCCACGGCATCGACGACGTGATCGGCCTCGCCTACGCCAAGGACCTGATGGGCGCGGAGCGCGACGGCAAGCAGGACCTCCCCGTCGGCGAGCTCGTCCGCACCGCCCGGTACGTCCCGGAGACGAAGCTGGTGCCCGACATGCTCCGAGAGATGCAGCGCGACAAGTTCCACATGGCGATCGTCGTCGACGAGTACGGCGGCACGGCCGGGCTGGTCACGCTGGAGGACATCATCGAAGAGCTGGTCGGGGAGATCGTCGACGAGTTCGACGTCGACGACCCGAACGTCGAGCCCGTGCCCGGCGGAGGCATCCGCGTCCATGGACGCACCCCGCTCGACCAGGTGAACGACTGGCTCCGCGCCCGGTTGCCGGAGGGCGACTGGGACACGATCGGCGGTCTCGTGTACGACAGGCTCGGTCACGTCCCCGTCGAGGGCGAGTCCGTGGTGCTCGACGACTGGCGCCTCACCGCGCAGCGCATCCAGGGTCGACGGATCGGCCGCGTGCGCATCACGCCCAAGCGCGGCGACGCTCCCCCGCCGGCTCCCCCCTCGACATCGTCCTCGGCGGGTGACCCGGGCCGGGCGGGTGGGCCCGGCAACCTCACCGAGAACGGCGCAGCGGGCGAGGGGCTCACGAGGACGACGGGGGCGCCGACGAACCGGGCCGAGAACGGACCCACCACGCCCGAGGTCGCCGGCGAGGCTCCGGCCCCCACCGGCCGCAACGGCGCGGATCACTAGCGTGCCCTGACCCCCGGTCGGCTGCCCGGGCTGCCCCCACCCACGCTGTCCAGCCGTGCAGGGTGCGCCACGGGTCGGGCCCTGGCCGGGTCGGCTCCCCCGCCTCCCCCGCCTCCCCCGGCTCCCCCGAGTCACCTGTCACCGCGCAACGTCGAAGGTGTGCGCGCGCTGCGGCTAGGCGGCCCCACGCTACGGAGTAGGGTCTGCGGGATGGCTGGGGACCATGAAGGCGCCGAAGCGATGCCTCGACGGCGTCCGTCGAGGGCGCGGGGCGACGCCGGGCAGGTCGGCGGCATCGAGGCCCTGCCGTTCGGGATCCTGGTGTTCGTCGTCGGCGCGCTGCTCGTCGCGAACTGCTGGGCGGTCATCGATGCGAAGCTCGCCGTCGACGCCGCTGCTCGCCAGGCCACCCGGCGCTACGTCGAGGCCGATGTCGCCGCCGACCCGGAGCGGTCGGCCGTCGAGGCGGGGCTCGAGACCATGGCGGCGTACGGCCGCGATCCGGGGAACACCGAGATCGGCCTGAGCAGCCTCGAGGGCAGCGCCGGGCAGGCGGGCTTCACCCGCTGCGCCCGGGCGACCTTCACGGCCTCCTACGAGGTTCCGGCCCTCACCATCCCCTGGATTGGGGGCTTCGGCGACGGCATCGACGTCACCAGCAGCCACAGCGAGCTCGTCGACCCGTACCGATCGGGCGTCCCCGGCTCGGCGGAGGCGTGCCGGTGACCGAGCTGAACGGCACGGACGACGGCACGGACGACGGCACGGCGGCGGGCACCTGGCGACACGATCGGGGAAGCGTCCTCATGCTGGTGCCGGCCGGGTTGCTGATCGTTCTCGTCATGGCCTCGATCGCCGTGGACATGTCGCTCGTGCACCTCCGCCAGCGCCAGGCGCACGACCTCGCCTCGGGCGCGGCCAACGACGCCGCCACCGCCGCCCTCCATCCCACCAGCGTCCGATCCGACGAGGTCCTGGTGGACCACGATCTGGCGGAGGCGGTGGCGGAGCGCGTCGTCGCGGCGAGCGAGCTGGCCACCGATCTCGCCGGCGCACCGATCGTGCGGGTGGACGGTGGCCGCGTCGAGGTCGAGATCTCCCTGCGAGCCGACTACATCTTCGCCGGCGTCGTCCCCGGGACACCCGACGGCATGACCGTCACGGCCACGGCCTCGGCACGTGCCGCGCGCCCGTGAACGGCCGGCGATGAGCATGCATGTCATCCAGATCCTCGTCCAGTCCTCTTGACAACTTTCAGTTGTGTTCGGCAGTCTTCGTGGATGGACGTGCACGTCAGGGTCGACATCGACGAGGACGGGCCGGTGGTGGTCAAGACCGCCAGCGGCAGCACCGTCGACCGGCTCCGGCGTGAACACGACCGGCTCGTGCGTGCGGTCCACCCCGGCGTCGTGGCCCTCGCCCGTCGCCAGCCCGCCCCCGCCGGCAGCAGCGCGGGAGAGGGGGGCGAGGGCGACTCCTACACCCTGCACATCCGGTACGCGGGCGAGCCCGTGTCGCGCTGGACGGGTACGGTCTCCGGCGTCGCCGGTCTCGGTGCCGCCGTCGCGGGCACGCTCGCCGACCTGCACGCGCTGGGTGTCGTCCACGGGCGCATCGACAGCAGCCACATCCTCATCGGCGACGACAGCCGCCCTCGGCTGTGTGGACTGTCCCAAGACGGCGACGCCACACCGGCCGACGACGTCGCCGCGCTGGGGGCCGTGCTCGGCGACCTGCTCGAACGGGTCCCCGCGGTTCGGTGGCGCCGTCCTCGCGGCGCGGCCGGGGCCACCCGCGCCCTGCGGCATGTGATCGAGCGGGCAACCGACCCGGTGCCCACACGCCGGCCTTCGGCCGGGGTGCTCGCGGATGCGATCCTCGACGCGATCCCGGGCGCCGATCTACCGGCACCGATCGGTTCGACCGGCGACGGTGACGGGCCCGACCTCGGTCCGCGGCGCGGCCGGCCCGGCGCCGGTGGTGCTCTCGCGGCTGCCGCGGCCCAGGACCGGGCGACGGCGTCGCAGCCGGACACCCTCGACCGCATCTGGTCCTTCGCCGGCGAGCAGTCCGACGACGAGCGCTGGGCCGCGGCGTTCGGCAGCGGCCCTCGCGACCTCCCGGTCGGCGGCGTCCCCTCGCGCGCCCCGGCCGCCGCCTCCGGCCGGCGACGGTGGGCGGGCGGTGACGGCCCGGGCCTCGACCGGGATGACGACCCGCCCCTCCCGATCGCCCCGGTCGACACACCCGGCTGGGCCACGACCTCGGGCCGTGCCGACGACCCGGGCCCGGAGGAGCCGCGGTGGGTCCCCCGTCGACGCGGGCGCGACACGACCGGGGATCTCGACGTCGGACCCGTCGACGATCTCGTCGAAAGGCTCGAACCCCGTGACGTCCGTGGCGACCCCGGCACCGACGATCTCGTCGAAAGGCTCGAACTCCTCGACGTTCGTGGCGACCCCGGCACCGACGATCTCGTCGAAAGGCTCGAACCCCGTGACGTCCTTGGCGACCCCGGCACCGACGATCTCGTCGACCACGGCGCCCGACTCCGGGACGACGTCGCCGGCGAGCCTCCCACTCGCCGCCGAGGCTCGGGTGAGGCCGACGACGACCTGTCGACCCGTGACCACCGCGTCCCGGTCCCCCGCGTCACGCGACCCCGGGCGGTCGACGACCCCGACGCTCCGAGCCGTGCTCGCCGCCTCATCGTGGTCGCCGCACTTGCAACCGCCACCTGCCTCGCTGCGGCCGGTGCCGTCATAGTCTGGACGCAGGGCGACGACGGCCCCGGCACCCCGGCCGAGACCGAGGCGTCTGCGGCCGTCGCCGACTGCCCCGCCACCCTCCCACCGGCGGCCGATGTCGATGGTGACGGATGTGCTGAAGCGCTCGTCGTCGAGGGCAGCACGGTCGACGCCGGGACCGCCCGCTGGACGCTCGGCGAGCCGGGCGACGTCGTCGCGGTGGGCGACTGGGATTGCGACGGCGAGGCGTCCGCCGCCCTGTTCCGTCCCTCGACCGGCGATGTGTTCTTCTTCTCGGCGTGGGCACCCTCGGACGAGCCGGTCACCGTGGGGGCCAGCCAACGCGTCGTCGGCGGAGTCGGGCTCCGTGCCCAACCGGACGGCGAGGGGTGCGACCACCTGGTCGTCGAACGTGCAGACGGCACCACGACGACGGTGGAGGTGACCGGATGAGGTCGCGGCTGATCGCGTCGCTCCGGCTGGTCGTCTGGACGGGGGGGCTCGTGGTCTCGGCCCGGCTGCTCCTCGCCGCCGGTTCGGAGACCCTGTCGGTACCGGTCACCTCGTTCGACGACCTGTCGGTGTGGGTGTCCGACACACCCCCCGCCGACATGGTCATCGCCATCTTGCGGGTGGCCGCCCTCGCCGCTGTCGCCTACCTCCTTGCCGCCACGGTGCTGACCGTCGTCGCCCGCCTGGTCGCCGTCCGGCCGCTCGTCGCCGCGGCCGAGGTGCTGAGCCCGGCCATCGTCCGTCGCCTGGCGACGGGCGGATCCGGCATCGGCCTGGTCGTCGGCGGGGCGGTCGCCGGCCTTCCCGCGCCCGACCTGCCGTTCGGGGCCACGAGCGATCCGGTGGCGGTGACGGCCACCCCGGCCGGCCCCGAGTCGCCGTTCGCCGCCCCGACCGCGACGATGAGCCGATTGCCCACCCCCACCGCGACGATGACCCCGATCGGTGCCCGTGACCCGCTGGCCTCACCCACTGCGGCGTTGCCGACCCGCGCCATCGATCCCACCGCCGCGCCGGCCGCGCCCATCGATCCCACCGTCGCGCCGGGTGCCAGCGGCGCCGCCGCCCCGGAGGCCACGATGACGCGCATCGACGGCCCGGCACCTCCGTCGGCCACCATGACCCGCCTCCCCGGCAGGGCCGACGCACCCCCGGCCGCGGCCACCCCGGCCGCGGCCACCCCGGTCGCTCACGCCCCGACCGCCCCCACCGCACCGGCACCCGCCGCCCCCGAGGTCGACCCCACCCTCTGGATCGTCGAGCACGGCGACTCCCTCTGGTCGATCGCCGAGGAGGTCGCGACGTCGGCCGACGGGTCCCCCGCCGCCGAACGAACGGTCACGCGCTACTGGCAGCGCCTGGTAGCCGCCAACCGCGCCAATCTGGTCGATCCCCACAATCCCGACCTGATCGTGCCCGGCCAGCAGCTGGTGCTCCCGGCGCCGGACAGCTGACCGGCCACACGACCGCACCGCACCGCACCGCACCGCACCGCACCGCACCGCACCGCACCGCACCGCACCGC
>CAYUXB010000094.1:0-6404 GCA_964448525.1 uncultured Acidimicrobiaceae bacterium | reverse complement strand
ACGTACGCACGCACGCACGCACGTGAGCGAGGATCGCGCTCAGGCCTCCAGCCAGCGGGCCGTGGCGGCGTCGAACCGGGCCTCGCGCGCACCGACCCGGGCCACGTCGAGCGCGGCCGCGACGGCTGCCTCGAGCGCATCCTGGCCCTCGGCGACGACCTCGTCGACGATCCCCAGCCGATCGAGGTCGGCCGACGTGAGCGCCAGCCGGTCGGCCACGATCGATGCCCGGGTCGGGTCGCGTTCGAGGATCGCCGCCGCGCCCTCGGGGCCGATCACCGAGAACACCGCGTGCTCCGTCATGATCAGCCGATCCGCGTAGCTGAGGGCGAGGGCGCCCCCGCTGCCCCCCTCCCCCACGCACACCGACACGATCGGGGTCGGGCAGCGCGCGAATGCCTGCAGCGTCCTCGCGATCTCCCCGGCGATCCCATCGGCCTCCGACGACGGCGACGGATCGGCACCAGGCGTGTCGACGAGGGTCACCACCGGCAGGCCCAGCCGCCCCGCCAGCGTCACGGCCCGCTGGGCGAGGCGGAACCCGGCGGGGGTCGGTCGCCCCTCGCCGTGGTAGCGGTCGGTGGCCACGACGACGCAGCGCCGCCCGGCCACGGTTGCCAGCCCGGCCCGCACCACGGGGTCGATGCCGCGCAGCTCGGTCCACGACGAGCACAGGCGGGCGGCACGGTCGATACCGGTCGGGCGCCCGACCGTGCGGGCGCGCAGGACCTCGCCCCAGGCGCCCTCGACCTCGGGATCGGTCCACGCGGGCAACGGGCGGGTCGGCAGCACGCGATCGCGCAGGCCGAGGGCGACCTCGATCCACTCGGCGGCGCTCCCCGGCACGAGCAGCTCGTCGATCAGGCCCTCGTCGTACGCGGCTTCGGACGTGTGCGAACCGGGTGGCAGCGCCGTGCCGAGGGCGCCCTCGGCGACACGGGGGCCGGCGAAACCGATCACCGCACGTTCGACGGCGGCGCGCACGTCGACGAGCGACCCGAAGGAGGCGTAGACCCCGCCGGTGGTGGGCGATCCGTACACGGCGAGCGACAGCAGCCCGGCGTCG
The DNA here is from genome assembly GCA_964448525.1 of uncultured Acidimicrobiaceae bacterium. GTDB lineage: Bacteria > Actinomycetota > Acidimicrobiia > Acidimicrobiales > VFJN01 > ZC4RG19. The sequence continues at coordinate 5,338 of CAYUXB010000094.1, read as the reverse complement.
GCGTGCCGGGACGCCGCCGACGCGGTGCGGGCGAGCTGGACGAGGGAGACCATCCCCTCCTGCAACCGTGCGCCGCCGGTGCGGGTGCTGATCACGACCGGCAGCCCGAGGTCGCGGGCTCGGTCGTACGCGCGCACCACCCGCTCCCCCACGGCTGCGCCCATGGTGCCGCCCAGCACGTCGAACCGGCCGACGATGTACGCGTAGTGCTCGGTGCGCCCGGTGACGACGGCCTCGCCGCTCTCGACGAGGGAACGGCGGCGCTCGTCGTAGCCCGGGAAGCCGAGAGGGTCGCCCGCGAAGACGTCGGCATCCCACACCTGGAGGGAGGGGTGGAACGGCATGGCCGGGAAGTTTCGCATCCCCGCTGCAACGATCACCAGAACCCACGGGGCCGCCGACCGACGGGGTCGCCCGTCAGCGCAGGCGGAGCGCCACCTCGTTGGCCAGCAACCGCCCTCGCACGGTGAGCACCGCCCGGTCGCCCTGCACCTCGACGAGGTCGTCCAGGTCGTCCACCGGCAACGCGGCGGCAGGCACCCCGGACCGGGTGCGCACGGCGAGCTGCAAAGCCTCGATCCGGCGATCGTCGGGGTCGAGCCGTTCCCCCGCGGCCTCGGGCGACCGGCCGGCGGTGACCGCGTCGATGTAGCGCTCCGGGGTGCGGACGTTCCAGAACCGTCGCCCGGCTCGGTGGGAGTGCCCCGCGCAGCCGAACGCCTGGTAGTCGCCCATCGACCAGTAGAGCTGGTTGTGGCGGCACTCGTGCCCGAGCCGCGCCCAGTTGGAGATCTCGTACCAGGCCAGGCCGGCTGCCTCGAACGCCTCGGCGGCGATCAGGTACTTCTCCGCCTGGTCGTCGTCGTCGGGATGGCGGTCGGGATCGTCGGCCAGCGGGGTGCCCGCCTCCACGGTGAGCGCGTACGCGCTGATGTGCGGCGGGTCGAGCGCCAGCGCACCGTCCACCGTGCGCCGCCAGTCGTCGACCGTCTCGCCGGCACCCCCGTAGATGAGGTCGAGGTTGAACGTCGGGATGCCGACGTCGCGCGCCAGGGCCACGGCGCGCCGGACGTTGTCCGGCACGTGGGTGCGCCCGAGGCCGGCAAGCACGTGGTCGACCATCGACTGCACGCCGAGACTGAGCCGGTTGATCCCTCCGGCGGCGTAGGCGGCGACCAGTTCGGGCGTGACGGTGTCGGGATTGCACTCGACCGTGATCTCGCAGCCGGGCGCACGGGGCACCCCATCCAGCACGGCCACGAGCTGTGACGGGTCGACGAGCGAGGGCGTGCCCCCACCGACGAAGACGCTGGTGGCCGCCGGCATACCGGCGGCCACCGCGCTGTCGATGTGGGCCCGGCAGGCGTCGAGGTACGCCTGCTGGAGGTGGTGCCGGTCGGTCCACGTGGCGAAGGCGCAGTAGTCGCACTTCGCCGCGCAGAACGGCACGTGGAGATAGACGCCGAACGGCGCCACCGTCGCGTCGGGGCGCGGTGACGCCGTGATCGACCCTCCGCTCAGCGGACCAGGCAGAGGCCCAGGCTGTCGAGCCGGGCCGGCACCTGGTCGGGATGGCAGTCGAGGATGCAGGCGACGGCGCGCAGATCTTCGCGCCGGATCGTGAGCATGCGACCGTTGTAGTCGCCCCGCTGCACCTGGATCATACGCAGGTAGCGGGCGAGCATCTCGCCCTCCTGGCCGCCCAGCTGCTCGACGGCGCCCAGGTCGATGGTGACCGGGCGGTCGTCACGGCGCGGCCCACGCATGCGCTCGGTGAGATCGACGACCTGCTCGTCGCCGCCGGCCGAACGGATGCCGAGCTCGTCGTCGCTCGGCAGCATCTGGTCGACCGGTACGCGGTAGAAGCGGGCCAGCCGCTGCAGCCGTGGCACGGAGATGGCTCGCTCGCCGCGCTCGTAGGCTCCCAGCACCGACGCCTTGAACTCGTGCTCGGACGCGGCTTCCACGTCCTGCAAAGAGAGGTGCTTCTGGCGTCGGATCGAACGAAGTCGTGCTCCGACCTTGGCGGCGTAGCCGCTGTCGCGCTCGACCTCGAGGTCGGTGTCCATGGTGTCGTCTTCCTCCCTTTGGCCGTTCCCCAGTAGTACGGCCAGACCCAGGCATGCCAGCCCCGAGATCGGCTCACGGCAGGCGAGTGCCTACTCTACGCACTGAATCGTCCTGCCGACAATCACTGGGAGTGCGCCTCCCTCACGCGCGCTCCCTGCACCATGACGCTTACCGAGGGGTTTGCCCACCCTTTGCGGGAGATCGACCCGATGATGACACAAGTTCACTACGGAGTGACACCAGCAGCACACCGATCGTGATGGAAGCGGTCTCCGCGCGAAGAACGTTCTCCCCGACCCGCGTCCGTGGCAGGTCGACCTGCCGTTCCCGTGGAGACCAACCACCCTCCGGGCCGACCAGGGCCACCGGCCGCGCCAGCGTGGGCGGGTCGCCGTCGAGGTCGGCCATCGTCGCCCCCGCCATCGCCGCGACGTCGTCGAAGCCCGCGACCGCGTCGACCTGCGGCAACCAGGTGCGACGGCACTGCATGGCGGCGTGCCGCGCGATCTCGCCGAGGCGATCGGCCTGTCGGGCGGCCTTCGTCGCATCCCACCGGACGACGCTCCGCTCGGCCGCGAACGGCGCGATGCGGTCGACGCCCAACTCGGTCAGCTTCTGGACGGTGAGCTCGGGACGGTCGCCCTTCACGAGAGCGAAGCCGACAGTGATCGGCGGGGCCGGCCGGGCATCGGCACGCACGTCCCCGGCCGGGTCGACGGTGGTGGCACCGGTCAGGAAACCGGCCCGCCAGCGCCCGGCGCCGTCGCCGACGGTCACCAGGCTGCCGGGGGCCAGGCGCAGCACCCGCACCAGGTGATGGTGGTCACCGGGTGAGAGCTCGGGCGCGCTCAGATCGGCCACGAAGGCGTGGGCGCGCGCCGTCACCGGCGTGACGGCAGCCGCGTCCTGCTCCCGACCGTCGGGGCTGGACGACGGCGACACAGAGCCCTACTTGAACGCGGAGCGGAGCTTCGACATCAGCCCGCTCGGGGGAGGGGCGACCTCCTCGCCGCGCAGCTCGGCCAGGCGACGGATGACCTCTTCCTGCTCCTCCGGCAGCTCTGTCGGCACGTCGACCACCACGTCGATCAGCAGGTCGCCGCGGGAGCGCCGTTCGAGGTGTGGCACACCCCGCCCGCGCAGGCGGAAGGTCGTGCCGGAGGCCGTGCCCCGCGGGACCTCGATCTGCTCGGCGCTGTCGAGCGTCTCGAACTGGAGCGTCGTCCCCAGCGTGGCCTGGGTGTACGGCAGCTTCACGGTGCTGTGCAGATCGACGCCGTCGCGCTCGAAGCGCGGATGCGGCGCCACCCGTAGGTGGACGTAGAGATCGCCCGCCGCGCCCCCACGCGGGCCCACCGCGCCCCGGCCTGACAGCCGGAGGGTGGAGCCGGCGTCGACGCCGGCGGGGATGTCGACCGTGTACGTGCGTTCCTCGACCGTGCGGCCCTCACCGCTGCACTCGGCACACGGGGTGGCGATGATCTGCCCGGACCCGCTGCACCGGGCGCACGGTGACGACGTCACCATCTGGCCGATGAGCGACTGCCGCACCCGCTGGACCTGGCCGGTGCCCTGGCACTCGTAGCACGTCACCGGCTCCGTGCCGTCGGCCGCCCCGGTCGCGTGGCAGGCGTTGCACGCGACCGCGGTGCGCACCGACACCGCGTGCTCGCAACCGAAGACCGCGTCGGTGAACTCGAGGTCGGCCACGACCTCGAGGTCGGCCCCGCGCGGCGGGCCGGACTGTCCGCGCCCACCGCCGAAGGGGCTGCCCCCGAAGAACGCATCGAACACGTCGCCGAGCCCGCCGCCGCCGAACCCGAACGGGTCGGCGCTCGGCGCGCCGCCGTTCACGCCCTCCGGGCCGAAGGTGTCGTAGCGACGGCGCTTGTCGGGGTCGGACAGCACCTCGTAGGCGTGAGCGACCTGCTTGAAGCGGGCCTCGGCCTCCGGATCGCCGTGTCCCGTGTCCGGGTGCAGCTCGCGGGCGAGCTTGCGGAACGCGCGCTTGATCTCATCCGCGGTGGCGTTGCGGGACACGCCGAGCAGCTCGTAGTAGTCGGTAGCCACGATTCTCTTTCTCAGCCCTCGGTGAGGCGATCGGACAGGCGGTCGCTGACCACGGCGACTGCCGCCAGCGCCTGCGGGTAGTTCATGCGGGTGGGGCCGAGCACGCCGATGGTGCCGGCGCGCTCGCCCTCGATGTCGTAGGGGGCGACGACGATCGCACACTCGGCGAGCGGCGCCACACCGGTCTCGGTGCCGATGGCGACGTGGAGGCCGCGGTCGATGACGTCGCGGAGCAGGGACACCACGACGAACTGCTGCTCGAGGATGCCGAGCACCTCGCGCACCGTCTCGATGGCATCGAAGGCCTGGGCCATGCGGGCCGTGCCCCCGACGAAGACCTGCTCGGGATCGTCGGCGGGACGTCCCGTGAGCGCCGCGACCGACCGGGAGACCAGGTCGTCCGTGGCGGCATCGCCGCTGCGGGGGATGCTCACCGGCGCGTCGCGCCGAGCCCCCGCGAGGTGGGCGGTCAGGTGGGCGGTGGCCGCGCCGACGCGCTCGTCGCCCGTGCCGTCGGGCAGTTCGACCGGGTGCTTCTCGACGGTGCCGTCACTGAACACGGCGACGAGGAGCGCGGCGGAGCTGCTCAGCGTGACCAGCTGCACCGAACGCAGGGTCGCCTCGGCGGGGCCGGGCGCCACCACCACGCTCGTGAGGTTGGTCAGGTCGGACAGCAGCCGGCTCGTCTCGGAGAGCATCTGCTCGACCTCGACGTGGGTGCGTGCGAAGAAGTCGCGCACCTCGACCGCGGAACGGCCGGGAAGTCGGGTGGACGGCCGCAGGTGGTCGACGAAGAACCGGTAGCCCTTCTCCGTGGGGACGCGTCCCGCCGAGGTGTGCGGCTGGCGGAGGTAGCCGTCGGCCTCGAGGCCGGCCATCTCGTTGCGCACGGTCGCGGACGACACGTCGACCCCCGGAGCCTTGGCCACGTGACCGGACCCCACGGGCTGCGCCGTGTCGATGTACTCCTCCACCACCGCCCGGAGGATGGCTGCTTTGCGTTGGTCGAGCATCAGGCATCGTGAGGAGGCCCAGCCGCCCTGCGCCGCCGGTACCCCCAGGTAGCAGTCGAGTGTACCGAGTGCTAACGCCCCGACGGTGCTCCGCGCCCTCGGCCCAGTGTCAGTCGTCGAGCCGCAGCGCGCTGATGAACGCTTCCTGGGGGACCTCGACGCGGCCGATGTTCTTCATTCGCTTC
>CAYUXB010000093.1:0-12485 GCA_964448525.1 uncultured Acidimicrobiaceae bacterium | reverse complement strand
GCCGCCGACGCTCCCACCGCCGAGACCGCCCCTTCAGACACCCAGGAGTCCTGAGCCCCGATGGCCGACTTCACCGCCAAGGATGTACAAGCCCTGCGCCAGTCCACGGGCGCAGGCATGATGGACGCCAAGAAGGCGCTCACCGAGACCGACGGCGACATGGACGCGGCGAGGAAGCTGTTGCGCGAGAAGGGCTTGGCCAAGGCCGACGACCGCGCCGGGCGAGAGAACGCCCAGGGCGCCATCGCCATCGCCACCAACGTCGGGTCGGTGGGCATGGTCGAGCTCAAGTGCGAGACCGACTTCGTCGCCAAGTCCGACAACTTCATCCGGCTCACCCAGGAGCTCGCCGACTCCGTCGCGGCCCGGGGGGAGGAGGGTGTGGCGAGCCACGCCACGGCGATCGACGACCTCAAGGTCACCCTCAAGGAGAACATCGAGGTCGGACGCGCCGTGCACATCGCCCTGGACGAGGGGCAGACGGTCGACACCTACCTGCACCGTCAGGACGGGCGCGGCGTCAACGGCGTGGTCATCGTGCTCGACGGCGGCTCGAAGGAGCTGGCGCACGACATCGCGGTGCACATCGCGTTCGCCAAGCCGCAGTACCTGACCCGCGACGAGGTGCCCGCCGAGTTGGTCGACGAGGAGCGCGAGACGCTCCTCAAGATCACCAAGGCCGAGGGCAAGCCCGATGCCGCGTTGCCGAAGATCGTCGAGGGCCGGCTGAACGCCTGGTACAAAGAGCGGGTGCTCGTCGATCAGGCCTTCGTGCGCGACGACAAGATGACCGTGGCCCAGCTCGCCGACAGCGGCAGCGCCACCATCGTCCGGTTCGCCCAGCTGTTCATCGGCGGGTGAGGGTCGCAACGGTGACCGTTCCGCGCTGCTCTCCCCGGCGAGTGCATCCGTGAGCGATTACCGCCGCATCCTCCTCAAGCTGTCCGGCGAGGCGTTCGGCGGCGACGCCGTCGCCGGCATCGACGGCACCTTCGCCGAGTTCATCGCGACGGAGATCGCGGACGTCCGCGACGCGGGTGTCGACGTCGCGGTCGTCGTGGGTGGGGGGAACATCTGGCGGGGCATGACCGGTGCCGGGGCGGGCATGGATCGCTCCCAGGCCGACTACATGGGCATGTTGGCCACGGTGATGAACGCCCTCGCCCTCCAGGACACGCTCGAGCGCCTGGGCCAGCCCACCAGGGTGCAGACCGCCATCCACATGGCCCAGGTCGCCGAGCCGTACATCCGGCGCAAGGCCATTCGCCACCTCGAGAAGGGGCGGGTGGTCATCTTCGCCGGTGGCACCGGCAACCCCTTCTTCACCACCGACACCGCCGCGGCGCTGCGGGCGGTGGAGATCGAGGCCGACGGCATGTTGCGAGGCACCCACTCGGGCGTCGACGGCCTCTACACGGCCGACCCCCGCACCGACGCGGATGCCACCAAGCTCGACGAGGTCAGCTACCTCGAGGTGCTCAACCGTGGCCTCAAGGCCATGGACTCGACCGCGATCTCCCTGTGCATGGACAACAAGCTCCCGATCGTGGTCTTCGACCTGCTCGGCAAGGGCAACATCCGGTCCATCGTGGGGGGCAACGCAATCGGTACGCTGATCCACTAGGACGGCGGGGGGCTACGTGGGCCAGACGGGCCCCGACCCTGCCAACCCTGTCGCCCTCGACTCAGGAGCACCCGTGTCCGACGACATGATCGCGATGGTCCTCGACGACGCCCGCGAGAAGATGACGAAGGCGGTCGACCACGCACGCTCCGAGTTCACGGGCGTCCGCACCGGTCGAGCTGCCCCGGCGCTGGTCGAGAAGCTGCCGGTCGACTACTACGGCACCGAGGTGCCGCTGCAGCAGATCGCCGGCTTCACGGTGCCCGAGGCCCGCATGCTGGTGATCAGCCCCTACGACAAGGGGGCGATGCCGGCGATCGAGAAGGCGTTGCAGGGCAGCCGCCTCGGTCTGTCGCCCAGCAACGACGGCCAGGTCATCCGCCTCAACTTCCCGCCGCTCACCGAGGAGCGTCGCAAGGAGCTCGTGCGTGTCGTGCGGGGCATGGCGGAGGAGGGGCGCATCAGCATCCGGCACGCCCGCCGTGGTGCTCGCCACGATCTCGAGGCGCTCGAGAAGGACGGCGACATCTCGGCGGACGATCTCTCCCGGGCGGAGAAGGATCTCGACAAGATCACCCATCAGTTCGAGACGGCAGTGGGCGAGGCGCTCGACGTCAAGGAGCAGGAGCTCCTCGAGGTCTGAGGGGTTGCCTTCCGTGCTGTTGCGGGCGATCGCTGACCGCGGCCCGCGGCGTATGCCACCACCTCCGGTGGCTGACGGTGCAGGATTGGGGTCGACACCCGCGTGTGCGGTCGGGCGATCAGCGGCCGCAGCTGCGCCAGGTGGGCCACATGAGAGGACGACGACGTGACCGATCGGGATGACCGCCGCCAGAAGCGCCACCGTGATCCCTCCGAGGGTGTGCGGTTGCTGGGAGCCGACGAGGCCGCCGAGGCCATGGAGCGCGACGACATCCGCCATCGGCTCGGCGAGGACGAGCCCCGCTTCGGCGATCGGCCGGCCAGCCCTCCGGCCGAGGGGCCGCGGCCTGCGCTCCGCTTCCCCCTCGGGTCCTACGACGACCCCAACACGATCGAGCGGCCACCCGTGGTTCCCGTGGAACGGCGGGCTGCCGCGCCCGAGCTCTCCCACTGGGCGGGTTCGGCCGCCGAGGAGGTACCGCACATGAACCGCCGCGATCCCGGGCAGGGCGACGATTCCTGGGGGTTCGACGCCGACCCCCGCTGGCGGGAGGAGGCACCCCCGGGATCGACACGAGCACAGCCGCCGCTCGCGGACCCGGGGCGCGGCGGTGACCGTCCCGACGCCGGGGGGTGGCCAGACCCGGTGGCATCGGGTCGCTCCGCAGCACCGGGCCCCGGCGGCTCCAGGCAGGCTTCGCCGGGCGCGCCGGTGAGCTTCGACGAGGGCATCGACCCGGCCCCCGGCCGATCGGTGTTCGATGCGCCGCCCGCGGCGCCTGTGCGGGGCGAGCCCGGCTACAGCGACACCGGCTACAGCGACGACGACTACAGCGACGAGTACGAGGCCGGGTACGACGACGCGTACGACGACGTCTACGGCGACGAGATCTACGACGAGCCCACCGGCGCCGGTCCGCCTCCTCCCCGGGGCGGTCGTGCCGCCGGGCGGGGTCGTGCCGCGGGCCGCTCGACGCGCCGTGCACCGGACCGCGACCTGCGCACCGCGGCGCTCGTCGGCGTCGGGGTGCTGGCCGTGGCGCTCGGGCTGTTCAAGGTGCTCGGCCCGCTCGGCGGCATGCTGGTGGTCGTCCCGATCCTGGCCTACGCCGCGTACGAGTTCTTCGTGGCGGTCAACACGGCGGGCTTCGAGGCCCCGATGCCGGTGGGCGTCGCGGCCACGGCGGGGTTGGCCATCGCCGCGTACAACTACGGCGAGGCGGCGTTCCCGCTCGTCCTCGTGCTTGCCGCGGCGGTCAGCTTCCTCTGGTACCTGGTCGGCGCGGGCGGTGAGCGCCCGGTGGCCAACATCGGGGTGACGCTGCTCGGCATCGGCTGGATCGGCCTGTTCGGTGCCTTCGCCGGTCTGCTGCTGTCCGATCCGGTCGGCGGCAACGGCGTGGCCCTGCTGCTGGCGGCGGTGATCCCGACCATCGCGTACGACATCGGCGCCCTGTTCGTGGGGCGCAGCGCAGGCTCGCGGCCGCTGTCGGCGGCGAGCCCCAACAAGACGATCGAGGGCCTGGCCGGGGGCATGCTGCTGGCGGTGGTCGCGGCGGTGGTGTTCGCCCTGGTCGGCGTGCACCCGTTCGACGGATGGCAGGAGGGCCTGAAGCTCGGCATCCTCGTGGCGCTCGTGGCCCCCCTCGGTGATCTGGCGGAGTCGCTGGTCAAGCGTGACCTGGGCATCAAGGACATGGGCAGCGTCCTGCCGGGGCACGGCGGCGTGCTCGACCGGTTCGACGCCCTGCTGTTCGTGCTGCCCGCCGTCTGGTACCTGGCCCGGGTGAGCGACTTCTTCCTCGTCTGATCGCTGCCGTTCACATCCGGTCCTGTCCGGCGCGGGCGGGACCGGCGCGGGCGGAGGAGGGGCGACGGGTACCCTGGCCGGGTGGCTGTCACGACCGTTTCGATCGGGGGCTCGACCGGCTCGATCGGCACCCAGACCATCGACGTGGTGGGGGCCGAGCCCGATCGGTTCGAGGTGGTGGCGCTGGGTGCGTGGTCGTCGGTCGACGCCCTCGTCGCCCAGGCGCGCGACCTGCATCCCAAACTGGTGGTGATCGGCGACGCGGCCCGGGCAGCCGAGGTGGCCGAGCAGGTGCCGCCCGGCACCGAGGTGCAGGCCGGCGCCGAGGCCCTGGCCGACATGGGCACGGTCGCGGACGTGTGCGTCAACGGTGTCGTCGGGTTCGCCGGCCTGCGGTTGACGCTCGCCACGCTGGCCGCCGGCAAGCGCCTCGCCCTCGCCAACAAGGAGTCGCTCATCGCCGGCGGCCCCGTCGTGCGGGCGGCTCTGGCGGCACCGGGGGCCGGGCACATCGTGCCCGTCGACTCCGAGCACGGGGCCGTCCACCAGTGCCTGGCCGCCAACGTCAGCGGCGTGGCCGATCAGGTGGCCCGCATCGTGCTCACCGCCAGCGGCGGGCCGTTCCGGGGACGTTCCCGCGACGATCTCGCCCGGGTCACCGTCGACGACGCCCTGGCCCATCCCACCTGGTCGATGGGGCCGAAGATCACGGTCGACTCGTCGACGCTGATGAACAAGGGCCTCGAGGTCATCGAGGCCCACGAGCTGTTCGGCGACCGCTACGGGGTGGGCTACGACCAGATCGAGGTCGTCGTGCACCCCCAGTCGATCGTGCACTCGATGGTCGAGATGAGCGACGGGTCGACGATCGCCCAGTTGTCCCGGCCGGACATGCGCCTGCCGATCGGGTACGCCCTCGCCTGGCCGGACCGCATCGCCACGCCGTTCGGCGCCATCGACTGGGCCACGTGCGGACCGCTCGAGTTCGAGGCGCCGGACCACGACGCGTTCCCGTGCCTCGGCCTGGCGTACGAGGCGGGCCGGGCCGGGGGGCTGGCCCCGGCGGTGCTCAACGCCGCCAACGAGGAGGCCGTCGCCGCGTTCCTCGACGGGCGCATCGCCTGGATGACGATCCCCGACGTCCTCAAAGCGGTCCTCTCCGGGCATGATGGAGGGCGAGCCGACGGGGTCGACGCCGTGATCGAGGCGGACCGCCGCGGGCGTGAGCTCGCCCGGCTGGAGATCGAGAGGATCGCCGAGTGACCGACACCGACCGACACGACGACGCCGGCACATCCGCTGGTTCCGGCGCGTCCACGGCTCCCGCGGCACCGCGTGACGAGAACGCCCCGGCGACCGCACGATCCGTGTCCTCGGCCACGCCATCTGTGCAGTTGCCGCCGACACCCCCGCCGCCCGGATCCCGTTCCTCCGAGACGCCGGTGTACGAGACCGGCGGCCTGCGGCTGGCACTGCTCGTCGGCGCGTTCGTGGCCCTCGGTGTGTGGGCCGGCTGGATCTACGCCGGCATCGTCTTCGGTGTCGTGGTGATGATCTTCCTCCACGAGCTGGGCCACTTCGCGACGGCCAAGTGGTCGGGCATGAAGGTCACCGAGTTCTTCATCGGCTTCGGCCCGCGCATCTGGTCGTTCCGCCGGGGTGAGACCGAGTACGGCCTCAAGGTGCTGCCGGCCGGCGCCTACGTGCGGATCATCGGCATGAACAACCTCGACGAGGCTGATCCCGCCGACGAAGCTCGCACCTACCGGCAGCAGTCGTTCCCGAAGCGCCTGCTCGTGGTGTCCGCCGGCTCGATCATGCACTTCGTCCAGGCGTTCGTGCTGCTGGTGCTCGCGCTCGGGGTGGTGGGCATACCGGGCGGCAGCATCACCGACCCGAAGGGCGATCCCACCGAGTGGGGCATCACCAACGTCACGGCCGACAGCGCCGCCGAGGCGGCCGGGCTGACGGCCGACGACGCGATCCTGACGGTCGACGGCCGGAGCGCCGACGAGTTCGACTCGTTCTCCGACGCGATCGGCGGCTACGACGTCGGCGAGACCGTCACGTTCGAGATCGAGCGCGACGGCGAGGTCACCACGGTTCCGGTCGAGTTGGGTGAGCGCCCCGACGGCATCCCCGGTGGCGAGCCGGGCGCCGCGTTCCTGGGGGTCGGCACGTCGGCCGCCCTGCCCGACGATCCCATCGGCATCGGCACCGCCGTCACCCGAGCACCGGGCGAGATGGTGGAGTTCATGGGGATGAGCGTGAGCGCGCTCGCCGGGTTCTTCAGCCCGGACGGTCTGGGCGACTACGCCGACAACGTGACCCGCGCCAACGACGGTCCCGCCACGACCGCCGGCGGGTCGTCGGCGAGCGCGGACGACGGCAGCGAGAACCGCCTGCTGTCGATCTTCGGCGCGGTGCGCCTGGCAGGCCAGGGTGCCGAGATCGGCGGCCTGGCGTTCCTGCTGTTCTTCTTCTTCCAGATCAACGTGTTCATCGGCATCTTCAACATGCTGCCGGTGCCGCCGCTCGACGGCGGGCATGCCGCCTTCGCCATCTACGAGCGGGTGCGCTCGCGCAAGGGCAAGCGCTACCACGCGGACATGACCAAGCTGCTCCCGGTCGCCTATGTGGCGGTGATGGGGCTGGTGGTGCTCGGCGTCACGAGCCTGTACCTCGACATCGTCAACCCGATCGACCTCTAGTGCCGGGGGTGCGCTAGCCCATGGAGCTCGGAGAGTCCTCCTACCCGCGTCGCAAGACCCGCCAGATCATGGTCGGCGACGTGGCGGTCGGCGGCGACGCACCGGTGTCGGTGCAGTCGATGACGACCACCAAGACGGCCGACGTCGACGGCACGCTGCAGCAGATCTACGACCTCGCGATGGCCGGGTGCGACATCGTGCGCTGCACGTGCAACGAGGTGGAAGCCGCCGAGGGCCTCGCGCGCATCGTGCCCCGGTCACCCGTGCCGATCGTGGCCGACATCCACCACCAGTACCGCATGGCGCTCGCCGCCCTCGAGGCCGGCGTGCAGTGCCTGCGGCTGAACCCGGGCAACATCCGGCGGCCGGAGCACATCAAGCTCGTGGCGCAGGAGGCCAAGGCGCGAGGCGTGCCCATCCGCATCGGGGTCAACGGTGGCTCGCTCCACCCCGATCTGTACAAGAAGTACGGCGGCAAGGTGACGCCCGAGGCGATGGTCGAGTCGGCCCAGATGGAGCTCGCCTACTTCGACGAGGTGGGCTTCACCGACGTGAAGATCTCGGTCAAGGCGTCGTCGGTCCCGCTGATGATCGAGGCCTACCGTCAGCTGGCGGATGCCACCGACCACCCGCTCCACCTCGGCGTGACGGAGGCAGGGCCGTTGCCCGGTGGCACCCTGAAGGCCACCGCGGGCATCGCCACGCTGCTGGCCGAGGGCATCGGCGACACGATCCGCTACAGCCTCACCGCGGATCCGGTCGAGGAGGCGAAGGCGGGACGGGCGCTGCTCGAGGCGATGGGACTGCGCGAGCGCCGCAACGTCGACCTGATCGCGTGCCCGTCGTGTGGCCGAGCGGAGATCGACGTCATCGAGGTCGCCCGCCAGGCGCAGGAGGCCTTCGGCGACAAGGAGATCCCGCTGCAGGTGGCCGTCATGGGCTGCGTCGTCAACGGGCCGGGGGAGGCCCGCGACGCCGACATCGGCATCGCCGCCGGCAAGAACAAGGGCCACCTGTTCGTGCGCGGCCAGAACGTGGCGGTCGTCCCCGAGGACGAGATGGTCGAGGCGCTGGTCGACTGGGCCACCTTCATCGGCGAGAACGGGGTCGACGCCGCACTGGAGCGGGCCCGGTCGACGAGCGACGCCGCCCGCCGGGCCGCCGAGCGCGACCGGGCCGAGCTGCTCGACGAGAAGGGCGCGGACGCCAACCGCAGCGAGCAGCGGGTCGAGGTCATCCGCAAGCTCTGACCGGTCAGCGGCGCGCTGCCCGCGCCGAGTGACGGGACTGCGCTGCGACGTGACGATCCGCGCGCGGCGACACGGCGGCGCCCGGTCCCCGTCCTACGCTGGTCGCCATGCCCCCGCCTCCGGCACCTGCACGGCAGAGCTTCACCACCCGCCTCGTGGTGGGCCTCGTGCTCCTCGTCGTCGCCTGGATCGTGATCCGCGCGCTGCTGGGCATGGTCTATTCGATCATCCGGGCAGCCCTGTTCGTCGGTCTCTTCCTGGTGGTGGCCTGGATCGTCCTGGTCGGTCCGCCGGGACGGCGGGACTAGTGCCCCGTCCACAAACGTTTGCGCCCTGCCACGCCGGCCAGATCCGCCGCTCGCGGCGTCCTCGTCGTCGCCGCATCTACGGATGCGCCTTCCTCCTGCGTCCGTGCGAGCGACGAATCTGACTCGACGCGGTCAGGGCGAACGTTCATGGACAGGGCACTCGCGCCGACCTCGCCCGCACTCGTGGCGGCCGCACTACATTGGCGGTCACCACAAGTTCGTGAAGGGCGGCGACAGTGCCTCGTGATCGGAACCGCGACGCAACGGGATCGTCACACGACGTTGGGTACCGTCCGCCAGTCGTGCGCACCCGCTCCCGCTCCCACAACTCACGCCGCGCGCTGGCCGCGCTCGGCGTGATGGCCGCCCTCGTCGCGCTCGCCGGCAACCCGGAGCCCGCCCCTCCCGCCGACGCCGCTGTCGGCGACGGCGCGCCCGCCGGCCCGACCGACGTCCGCGGCATCGACTTCACCGCGCTCGCCCAGCCGGGGAGCGCCTGCGCCGACGCCGTCACCGGCACGCCACCTCCCCTCATCGGTGTAACGGGCGGAGCCAGCGACCTCGTCGACGAGCAGTCGTTCGCCCGGCTCGAGATCGACGGCGAGGTGCTGTACGCCGACCTCGACGACGACGGCGACGACGAGGCGGTCGTCCACGCCCAGTGCTCGTACGGGGCGAACGGCGTGCAGGACACCGTCCAGGTGTGGGCGCTGAACGGGCGCCTGCCGATGCTCATCGACACGATCACCGGTCCCCCCGCCGAGGTGGCGGACGACAGCTCGCTGCCGCCCAGGGTGCGCGACGTGGCGGTCGACGGCGACGAGCTGCTGGTCACGTTCACGCACTACGGCGACGACGACCCCAACTGCTGCCCGTCGCAGCAGACGGTGGTGACCTACGAGCTCGACAACGGTCTCGAGCCCGTCGGCGATCCGTCGACGAGCTCCATCCCACGCGCGTAGCGCGGCGGCGCGACCTCCCGGGCGGGGGTGAACGACCAGATCCGTTACGGCTGCGGGGTGCATCTCCGCCGACCGGTACGATCCGACCCCTATGGCGAAGGTGCTCACGGCGCAGGCCGACGACTTCCCCCGCTGGTACCAGGACGTCCTGGCCAAGGCGCAGCTGGCCGAGAACGGCCCGGTGCGCGGCACGATGGTCATCCGGCCCTACGGGTACTCGATCTGGGAGCGCATCCAGGCGGAGGTCGACGGGCGCATCAAGGCGGCCGGCGCCGAGAACGCCTACTTCCCGCTGTTCATCCCCGAGAGCTACCTGCAGCGCGAGGCCGATCATGTCGAGGGCTTCAGCCCCGAGCTCGCGGTCGTCACCCACGCAGGCGGCAAGGCGCTCGACGAGCCGATCGTCGTGCGGCCCACGAGCGAGACGGTGATCGGCGAGTACATGGGCAAGTGGGTGCAGAGCTACCGCGACCTGCCCCTGTTGCTGAACAGCTGGAACAACGTGGTGCGGTGGGAGCTGCGCCCCCGCCTGTTCCTGCGCACGACCGAGTTCCTCTGGCAGGAGGGTCACACGGCGCACGCGACCCGCGAGGACGCCGCCGCGTACGCGACGCGCATCCTGCACGAGGTCTACGAGGACTTCATGGTCAACGTCCTCGCCATGCCCGTGCTGGTCGGGCACAAGACGCCCGCCGAGCGGTTCGCCGGTGCCATCAACACGATGACGTGCGAAGCCATGATGCGCGACGGCAAGGCGCTCCAGATGGGCACCAGCCACGAGCTGGGCCAGAACTTCGCCAAGGTCTTCGACATCGACTACCTCGACGCCGACGGCGCAACCCAGCACTGCTGGACCACGTCGTGGGGCTCGACGACGCGCATGATCGGCGGCCTGATCATGACCCACGGCGACGACCGGGGCATCGTGGTGCCGCCCCGTCTCGCGCCCATCCAGGCGGTGGTGCTGCTGGTCAAGGACGGTGACGGCGCGGGCGAGCAGGCGTCCGCCCTGGCCGCCGAGCTGACCGGCGCCGGGGTGCGGACGCGCCTCGACGATCGGGTGGCCACCAGCTTCGGGCGCCGGGCCACCGACTGGGAGCTGAAGGGCGTGCCGGTGCGGGTCGAGGTCGGCCCCCGCGACCTGGCCGAGGGCAACGTGACGGTCGTGCGGCGCGACACCGGCGACAAGGAACAGGTGCCCGTGGCGCAGGCGGCGGCACGGGTCGGTGCCCTCGTCGAGGCGATCCAGCACGACCTGCTGGCCGGTGCGAGGGCGCGCCGCGAGGCCGCCACCGCGGACGTCGCCACCCTCGACGAGGCCGCCGAGGCCGCCCAGAGCGGGTTCGCCCGCCTGCCGTGGGGCCTCGTGCAGGGCGACGGCGAGGCCGCGCTGGCCGGCAAGGGCATCACCGTGCGGTGCCTCCTGAGCTCGGACGGGGGGCTGCCCACCTCCGACGACGACGACGATCTGGTGGCGGTGGTGGCGCGCGCCTACTGAGTGCGGTATCTCCACGGATCGTGAGAGAGGCCGGCCCCGCTATACTCCAGCGTCCGTTTCGTTCGGATTGGATGTCGTCACCGTTCGAGAGTTTTCGAGCGAAGGCGTGGGCCCCGGCCCACGCCTTTCGTATGAAGGAAGGAGGAACAGCCCCAATGACAGTCGCCGATCGCGTCCGTGACGTGGTGCTGCCCCTCCTCGCCGAGCGCGACATCGAGCTGTACGACCTCGAGGTGGCCGGGCCCGTGCTCAAGGTCGTGGTCGACCGCCCGGGCGGCCTCGACCTCGACGTCCTCGCCAAGGCCACGCGTGCCGTGTCGCACGCTCTCGACGAGGCCGACCCCATCGCCGGCGCGTACACGCTCGAGGTCACCAGCCCCGGTCTCGAACGCACCCTCCGCACGCCCCAGCACTTCGTCCGGGCGGTGGGGGAGACCGTGAAGATCAAGCTCACCGCCGACGCGGCCGAGGGCGCCGGCGCCGACCGCCGCCTCTCCGGGGTGCTGGTCGCCGCCGACGACGACGGCATCACGGTGCGCACCGACGCCCCGGGCGGCGACGAGCCCCCGGCCGAGCGGCGGGTCGCACACGCCGACATCGAGCGGGCGCGCACGGTCTTCGAGTGGGGACCGGGCGACAAGCCGGGCACGTCGCGCCAGCCGGGCGGCAAGAAGAAGCAGAAGCCGGCGTCGGCGCGCACCCAGGGCACGAGCAACGAGAAGAGGGATCCCACGTCATGAGCGAGCACGAAGTGCGAGCGAATCATGAGCACAGTGCGTTTCCCGCCGCGCGGCGGCGATCGATCGTGATCGGACCGGAGGTCCGCTCATGAGCGAGATGATGGAGGCGCTCCAGGCGCTCGCGGCCGAGAAGGGCATCTCGGTCGACACCCTCATGGCGGCGCTCGCCGATGCCCTCGAGTCCGCCTACAAGCGGATGCCCGGCGCGCACGAGTACGCCTGGGTCACGATCGACCCGACCAACTTCGACATCCGCGTTTACGCGCAGGAGATCGACGAGGACGGCGAGCCCTACGGCCCCGAGCTCGACGTGACGCCGAAGGACTTCGGCCGCATCGCCGCCCAGACAGCGCGCCAGGTCATGACCCAGCGCATCCGTGAGGCCGAGCGCGAGCTGCGCTACGAGGAGTACGCGGGCCGCGAGGGTGACATCGTCACCGGCACGGTGCAGCAGGGCGACAGCCGCTACACGCTGCTCAGCCTCGGCCCCGTCGAGGCGCTGCTGCCGCAGGCCGAGCAGGTGCCCCACGAGCGCCCGGAGGCCAACACCCGGCTGAAGGCCTACATCGTCGAGGTGCGCCGCACGTCGAAGGGTCCCCAGATCGTCGTCTCCCGCACGCACCCGGGCCTGGTTCTCGAGCTCTTCAAGCTCGAGGTGCCCGAGATCGCCGACGGCGTCGTCGAGATCAAGGCGTGCGCCCGCGAGCCCGGCCACCGCACCAAGATCGCCGTCTGGTCGAACGACAACAACGTCGACCCGGTCGGCGCCTGCGTCGGCGCCCGGGGCGCCCGCGTGCGCCAGGTCGTCAACGAGCTGCGCGGCGAGAAGATCGACATCGTCCCCTTCAGCGACGACTCCTACGAGTTCGTGGCGAAGGCGCTGTCGCCGGCGAAGGTCAAAGAGGTCCGCATCAACGAGGACACCGGCGTCGCCGAGGTC
>CAYUXB010000092.1:9134-12509 GCA_964448525.1 uncultured Acidimicrobiaceae bacterium | reverse complement strand
GGACTACGTGCGGGAGGCGGTCGACGGGTCGCTGCGGCGCCTCGGCGTCGACCACATCGACCTCTACTACCAGCACCGCGTCGACCCGGACGTGCCGATCGAGGACACGGTCGGGGCGCTGTCCGAGCTGGTGGACGCCGGCAAGGTGCGCTACCTCGGCCTGTCGGAAGCCGGTCCGGGCACGATCCGCCGGGCGCACGCCGTGCACCCCATCTCGGCGATCCAGACCGAGTGGTCGCTGTGGTCGCGCGACATCGAGGACGAGGTCGTGCCCGTCGCCCGCGAGCTGGGCATCGGGCTCGTCCCCTACTCGCCACTCGGGCGGGGCACCCTGACCGGCGCCTACCGCACGCTGGCCGACGTCCCGGCCCAGCGCCTCCGGCACCCGCGGTTCCAACCGGAGGCGTTCGAGCGCAACCTGGTGCTGGTCGCCGAGGTCACCGAGGTCGCCGCCGCCCGGGGCGTCACCCCCGGCCAGGTGGCGCTGGCGTGGGTGCACGCCCAGGGCGACGACGTGGTGCCCATCCCGGGCACCAAGCAGCGTCGCTACCTCGACGAGAACGTCGGCGCCCTCAGAATCGAGCTCGACGCCGAGGAGCTGGCCCGCCTCGACGGCCTGGCGTCCCAGGTGATCGGAAACCGGGCCATCAACCCCGAGGCGGTGGGGCGCGAGGCCCCGCTGCCCGCCACCGCCAACAGGTGACGGGAACCACCGAGCCCGCCCCCGGCAACGCTGCCGGGGGCGGGTGGTTCCGTCGACTCCACCCGTACCTGCGCCGCCACCGCGGCGCGTTCGCGTCCTCGATCGTGCTGGCCGTCATCGGCCAGGGCCTTCTGGGCCTCCTGCCGCTCGTGCAGCAGATCGTCGTCGACGACGCCGTCATCGACGACCGCCGTCGTCTGGGCCCCTGGCTGGCCCTGCTCGTCGGCCTGGGCCTGGTCAGCTACGTGTTCAACTACGGCCGGCGTGCGCTCGGCGGCAGCGTCGGCCTCGACGTGCAGAACGACCTGCGCATCGCCGTCCATCGCCACCTCCACCGGCTCGACGCGGCCCGCCACGACGAGCTGTCGACCGGCGACGTGATGACCCGCGCCACGGCGGACGTCACCCTCGGGCGTGCGCGTGGTCGCCCGGGGCCGCACCACCCTGCTCATCGCCCACCGGCTGCAGACCGCCCGCACCGCGGACCGGGTCGTGGTCGTCGAGGACGGCCGCCTCGTCGAGGACGGGCCCCACGACGAGCTCGTGGCGGCGGGCGGGCGGTACGCCGAGCTGTGGTCGGCGTTCGTCCAGGAGCCGGTTAGCGCCGCGTCGTGACGGTCCCGAGCGCCCCGCCGAGCCGGCGTCTCCGGTGTCGGGGCGCCGGTGGGCCAGACTGGCGCGATGCGAGTGACGGCCCGGGTCGACTACGCCGTGCGCGCGGCCAGGGAGCTGGCTGCGGCGCACCCCGCCACGCTCACCGCCGACACCATCGCCTCCCGGCAGGAGCTGCCCCTCGCGTTCACCAAGCAGATCCTCGCCCGCATGCGCCGCGCCGGCATCGTGCAGGCCCAGCGCGGCGGCGACGGCGGCTACCGCCTGGCTGTGCCCCCCGACGACGTGTCGGTGGCCGACATCGTACGGGCCGTCGAGGGCCCGCTGGCCGACGTGCGGGGCGAGCCGCCCGAGGAGCTCGACTACCCGGGCGACGGCGAGGTGCTGCGCACGCTGTGGATCGCCACGCGGGCCAGCCTGCGCTCGGTGCTCGAACACGTCACCCTGGCCGACCTGGCCGAAGGTGAGCTGCCCGCGCGGCTCGGCGCGCTCACCGAGCAGTCGGACGCCTGGCACCGCCGCTGAGCCCGCCCGATGGCGGTGACCTGCTCGCCGTCCGTGGGGCGACCAAACCTGTCGCCCGGTACCCGCCGCGGTCGGTAGCGTGCGCGGCGATGGCGATCGAACCGGAGACGAAGGACTGGACGTGGGTGCTCGACCGGGCGTGCCCCGAGTGCGGGTTCGACGCCGCGGCGGTCGCGCCCGACCAGGTGGGCGCCATGACGCGGGACACCGCCGCGGCGTGGCAGCGCCTCCTCGCCCGGCCTCGCGACGAGCTGACGACCCGACCGAGCGAGGACCGCTGGTCGGCGCTCGAGTACGCCTGCCATGTCCGCGACGTGCTGCGCATCTTCGACCAGCGGCTGGCGCTCATGCTGACCGAGGACGACCCCGACTTCGCCAACTGGGACCAGGACGACACCGCCGTCGCCGACCGCTACAACGAGCAGGACCCGGCGGCGGTGGCCGCCGCCATCGACCAGGCGGCGAAACCGCTGGCCGACCGGTTCGACGGCGTCGCCGGCGACCAGTGGCAGCGCACCGGCAACCGCAGCGACGGCGCCACGTTCACGGTCGCGAGCCTCGCCCGCTACTTCATCCACGACCCGGTGCACCACCTGGTCGACGTGGACAACGGGTTCGCCGTGCTCGCCGAGCGCGGGTGACGAGGAGCGGCGTCGAGTCCTAACCTGACCCCGGTGCCCGCACCGCTGACGACCATCCAGCCGGACCTCGACGAGAAGCTCGACCAGCGCACCGACGAGGATCTCCAGACCGGCGAACCCAAGGCCGCGCACATCGTGAGGACGGAGCCCGGCGAGTCCGCGGTCGCCAAGGTGACCGAAGCCCGCATCTTCGGCTACCCGGTCGAAGCCCTGTGCGGCGAGCGCTTCGTGCCGCAGCGCGACCCCAAGAAGCTGCCCATGTGCCAGGTCTGCAAGGAGATCTACGACCTGTACCGGGCCACCAACGAAGGTCTGGGCGACACGCCGGAGTCCTGATCGCCGGCCGCCGGGTCGCTGGCCCGCCAGGTCGCCGGCCGCCAGGTTCCGGGCCCGTCGGCGACGGCCGGGCAGGCAGCCGGCAGGTGGACGACGTCAGTCCTCGACGCCGGGCAGGCGCCGGGGCAGGCGACCCGCCGCCATCACCCCGCCGACGGCCGCCGCCAGGGTGATGAAGAAGGCGATCGTGAGCGACGAGCCCGTGGCCCAGTCGCGCCCGTCCCCCACAGCGACGAACACGCCGGCGAGGCCGGTGCCGAGCGCGACGCCGAGCACGTCGGTGAGCTGCAGCGACGCGCTGGCCCGTCCCTCCTCCCCGGGGGCGGCGGTGCCGAGGACGGTGACCGAGATCGGCGCGTACGACAGACCCATCCCGAGCCCGCCGATCGTCCAGGCCAGCACCGTGACACCCACCGGCACCGAGCCGAGCGCCACGATCATGCCCACGATCCCGACGGCGACGACCGTGAGGCCCCGCCTGACGAGCCAGCGGGGGCCGTGTTCCACGACGAGGCGCTGCTGCACCCAGGCTCCGGTGGTCCACGCCAGCGTGGCGCC
>CAYUXB010000092.1:6042-9034 GCA_964448525.1 uncultured Acidimicrobiaceae bacterium | reverse complement strand
AGGGCCACGCCGGCCACGAGGACGAGGGCGTCGCGGCGCCGGTCGTCGGGACCGGGGGCGTCGGAGGTGCCCGGGGAGTCGGGGGAGTCCCGGGTGGCGGAGCCGCCGGAGGCGGGCACCCGGTCGGACAGGACCGGCAGCGCCAGCGCCGCGGCGATCGCCACGAACGGCAGCAGGGCGAGGAACACGACGCGCCACGTCGAGGCGTGTTCGATGGCGCTCGCCGCCGCCGGCCCGATCAGCCCGGGGACGACCCAGGCCGACGAGAACACGGCGAACACCCGGGGACGCAGGGCCGGCGGGTACGACCGGGCCACCGTGGCGTAGGCCACCGCGGGGATGACCCCGGCGCCGATGCCCTGCGCCACGCGGCCGGCGACGAGCATGCCCATCGACTGGGCGGCACCCCCGGCGATGAGCCCGACCGTGAACAGGACGAGCCCGGCGGCGAACGGCACGCGGGTGCCCCGCCGATCCGCGGCCCGGCCCGCGAGCACGATGCCGAGGAGCGATCCGAGGAAGAAGCCGCTGAACACCCACCCGTAGAGGCCGAGCCCGCCGAGGTCGTCGGCGACGACGGGCATGACCGTGGCGATGGCGAGGGACTCGAACGCGACCAGCGTGATGGTGAGCACCAGCGCCGCGGTCAGCCGGCGACGACCGGGCGCCCACAGACCGTCGGCCGGCCGGAGAACCGCGTCGCGACTGCCCCCGCTGCCGCCCTCTGCCTCGGGCCCGTTCCCTGCCGGCCCCCCGACAGCCTCCGCGACCGGAGTCGTGACAGCTCCGTGGAGGTGGTCCCCGCTCGGTGCGGGGGTCGGGTCGTCGGCGGTCACGTGAGCCATGCTGGCCGTCCAACGCCGCGCCTTCCCAGACGATTCCCCTGGTCGGGCTCGGTCCCGCCCTGGACGAGGGTCGGCGCACGGACGGCGGACGGCGCGTCGGGGAGACTGGCGATCGTGAACGTCGCCGCTCGCATCGCCGGAACCGCCGCCCGGCACGACCGCGAGGACGCGCTCGTCCGCAGCCTGCTCACCAGCATCACCGTGTTCCGGTGGCTGGCCTGGGCGTGGATGGCCGTCCTGCTGGTCGTCAACCGGTCGGAGCTGCGCGACCCGGACGCCCGTCCCTGGCTGGCGCTCGCCCTGGTGGGCGCGGCGTTCGCGATCACCGTGGGTACGACGGTCCTGCTCAGCGCGGCACCGGCCCGGCTGCGCACCCTGCCCGTGATCGCGGCGGAGGTGGCGGTCGCGATCGCTCTCGAGGTCGGCGACCAGCTCGCCTACAACGGGGTGCCGCACTCCCAGAGCCTGTCGTCCGCGTGGCCGCTCGCCGGGGTGATGACCGCCGGCATCGCGTTCCGGGCGCGCGGCGGTGTGCTGGCGGGCGTCGCCATCGGCGTGGGGCGAGCGATCGGCCAGGTTCTCGGGCCGCGGGACTGGACCGACCGGGTGACGATCGGCGTCATCTCCGGCGTCGTGCTCTACGCCCTCGCCGGCCTGGTGGCCGGGTTCGTCACCGCTCGCCTGCGCGAGGCGGAGCGGCGCATCTCCCTCGCCCAGGCCCGCGAGGAGGTGGCCCGCACGCTGCACGACGGGGTGCTCCAGACCCTGGCCGTGGTGCAGCGCCGCACCGAGGATCCCGACATCGTGCGCCTGGCGCACGACCAGGAGCGGGAGCTGCGAGAGTTCCTGTTCGGCACCCCCGGCGCGGTCGGCGGAGGTGGCGACCTCGGCACGCAGCTCCGGGCCGCGGCCGCCCGCTTCGAGGACCGCTACGGCGGCACCGCCCGGGTCGTGCTCGCGCCGGACACCCCGACCCTCGATCCCGATGTCGTGGACGCCCTGGTGGGCGCGACGGGCGAGGCGCTCGCCAACGCCGGCAAGCACGGCGGGGCGGGGACGGTCACCGTGTTCGCCGAGCCGGTCGACGGCGAGCTGTTCTGCTCGGTCAAGGACGACGGGGTCGGCTTCGACCCGGATGCCGTGAGCGAAGGTGCCGGCCTACGCCGGTCGGTGCGCGGGCGCATCGCCGACGTGGGCGGCCGGGTCGAGATCGACGGCCGGCCGGGCCGGGGCACCGAGGTGCGGTGCTGGGTGCCGATCGCCCCGTGACCTCCGCCGACTGCGTGCGACCCGCACCCTCCCGGCATTTCGTACGCGGTTCTGGTCGCCCCAGCGACCAGAACCGCGTAGAAAATCCGGTGAGGGGGGCGGCCGTTCGTCGACTCCGGCCGTCGCGTCGCGCGTACGCTGCTGCTCCGTGAGTGATGTCGACAGCCGCACGGGTGACCTCTCGGCGGTCCGCGTCGTGGTCGCCGACGACCATCCCATCTGGCGATCGGGGTTGCGGGCCGACCTCGGCGCCAACTTCCACGTGGTGGGCGAGGCCGGCGACGCGGACGAGGCCATCGAACTCGTGCGCTCGCTGCGCCCCGACCTCGTGGTCTGCGACCTGCACATGCCGAACGGCGGTGGCCTCAAGGTGGCCCGGGCGTGCGGCGACGACACCCACATCGTCATGTTGACCGTCAGCGAGCAGGAGCGCGACCTGCTCGACGCGATCGCCGCGGGCGCCAATGGCTACCTGGTCAAGAGCACACCGCCCGAGGAGCTGCGCCGCGAGCTGTGGCGCGCCGCCCGGGGCGAGCCGGTGTTCTCCCCCGCCCTCGCCTCCCTGGTGCTGGGCGAGTTCCGTCGCATGGCCAAGGCGGCCGGGCCGACCCAACCGCTGTCCGAGCGCGAACGCGAGGTGCTCCAGTACGTGGCTCGGGGTCACACGTACCGTGAGATCGGCGAACAGCTCTTCATCGCCGAGAAGACGGTCGAGAACCACGTCCGCAACATCCTGGGCAAGCTCCACCTCAACCGCCGCCAGGAGCTCGTCCGCTACGCACTCGAACACGGCATCGAGTGACGCCGCCCGCGGCGGCACGACCAGAGAACCAGGTGACGCCGCCCGCGGCGGCACGACCAGAGAACCAGGTGACGCC
>CAYUXB010000092.1:0-5942 GCA_964448525.1 uncultured Acidimicrobiaceae bacterium | reverse complement strand
CAGAGAACCAGGTGACGCCGCCCGCGGCGGCACGACCAGAGAACCAGGTGACGCCAGGTCCGGGGGATGCGCCGCTAGCGTCGCCTGCCGTGGCGGAACAGGTGGCGACGACGCATTGGCGCGATCAGCTGGGTGATGCCCAGGTCCTGGTCAGTGGGTTCGGTAAATGGGGTGGCGGGATATACGACCTGACCACCGGCTCGCCCAAAGCGCTGGACGATCTGCCCACCTCCGGGTTGTCGCTCGGCGGTGAGCGGCTCTGGCGGGTGCTCCGTGCGCCGGGCGAGCAGTCCTCCGTGTGCGAGCTGATGTCGTACGACGCCCGAGGCGTGCGGAGCTACCAGCGCCTCGACGCCATCCGCGACCCGCACGACGTGCTCTGGTTCGACGGGGCGCCCCACATCAGCTCCAGCTGGGACGACGCCGTCTGGCGCGTCGACCCCGGCAGCGACGAGCCGACCATGGTGTGGCAGGGCTCGACCGTCCCCGACGGATGGCACGTCAACTCGTTGCTCGAGGTCGACGAGGCCCTCCACGTGTGCGCGTTCGGCCGCTTCGACCGGCACAAGGGGTGGAAGCAGGACGGTCGCGACGGTGCCGGCTTCGTCCACGACCTGCGCACGGGCCGCGACGTGCTCACCCACCTGTCCCACCCGCACACCCCGCGCAAGCGCGGCGCGCGCTGGTACGTGTGCGAGTCCACCAGGGGCTCCCTCACCGAGTTGGCGGCCGACGGCACCGTGCGTCGCCGCGCCCGGGTCAACCGCTTCACCCGCGGGGTGGCCTTCGTGGGCTCGTTCGCTCTGGTGGGCGGCAACGCCCGCCGGGGGCAGGACGACGACCGGGCCGAGATCGCGGTCGTGGACATGCGCAGCTTCGCCGTGCTCGAACGCATCCCCATGCCGTGCCTCGAGGTGTACGACATCGTCCTCGTGGGAGCAGGGGTGGTGCGGGGCGTCACGACCGGGTTCGGCACCAACGCGGCCCGGGCCGTCGAACAGCACCGTTCCAGCGATCGCACCGACGTGCGCCAGTCGACGCCCGCGGACGTCGCGGTGCAGCTCGTCACCCCGCGCACCGCCGCGCGCCTGGCCGCCATGGGCGAGCCGCTCGACCCCGAGGAGGCCAGCCGCTGCGGCGTGCGGGGCACCTTGCCGGCGGTGGCCACCGCGGGCGAGGTCACCACGTGGTCGGTGGAGGTGCTGAACCGGTCGAGCGGTCCGCTCGGCACCGTGCCGCCGCGCCCGGTGAAGGTGGGTGTCCGCTGGTTCCGCCTGGCGGACGGGCGGGACGACCCCGCTCCCGAGGACGAACCCGTCGCCAACCCGCTCGGCCCGGTCACCTACGTGCTGCCGCCCCACATGCGCACGGAGATCGAGGTCCCGGTCGAGGTGCCGGAGGAGCCCGGGCGCTACGAGGTGCGGGTCGCGCTGCGCCAGCCGGGCCTCGGCTGGTTCGGCATCCGCATCCAAGGCGAGGTCACGGTCAAGCCCACGGGTTGACCGGCCCGACCCGGCACTCTGTGCTCGAGATCGGTTGCTGAGCAACCACACCGAAGCACGGGGTCCATGCCGTGCCCCCCGGCCCGCGGGGCGGTCGTGCGGCGACGACAAGGACGCAGCCCGCGGCGAAGCTGGCCGGGCTGGCAGGGCGAACGTTCATGGACAGGGCGTCAGCCGCGGGGGTCGGCGACACGGCCGGCGAACAGCGGGGCGCCGGTCTCGACGTGGCGGACGGCGAAGAGGAACGGCCGGTCGGCCACGACCGTGACGATCTCCTCCTCCACCGGGGCCGACGTCACCTCCATGCCGACCGCTGTGGCCGCCGCGGCCTCGGTGCCGGCCTCGTCGACCGTGATGTCGGCCGCGTGGACGGCGGCGCCGATCTCGAGGTCGGGGGCGACGCCGGGGAGCGATCCACCGGGGACGGGCAGGCCGAGCGCGGTGAGCAGCGGGGCCAGGTCGGTGGCCTCGCCCGTGTCCCAGCGGGGCAGGGTCAGGTCGACGGTGGCGCTGCTCAGCCCGTCCGCGACGGTGCCCAGACCGCCTTCACCGAGCCCGGCGAGCACGTCGTCGACCGAGGTCGACTCGTCGGGAACCACCAGCAGCATCGCGACCCGGTCGCCGACGTAGGGCAGCTCCACGGCCGTGTAGCCGTCACCGACCAGGGCCCGCGCCTGCAGGGAGCTGTCGCGCATCATCGGCACCTCGGCGGTCGTGCCGTCGCCGAGGCGGAACGGGGCGGGGGTGGTGGCGTCCTCGGAGAACTCGCTGGCCCACGGCGCCGTGAAGTAGACGGAGTTGACGACGACGGCCCGGGTGTCCTCGGTGATCGACCCCTCGGGCATCAGGTCGGAGATGCGGTCGCGGGTCGCCTCGGCGACCGATTCGTTGACGGCGGCTCGGCCGGCCTCCGGGTCCGACTCGAAGTCGGTGGTGGGCACTCCGGCCCCGTACTGGGCGGCGAGCGTGTCGAGGAAGTCGGGCTCGATGTCGAAGCCGCTCTGCACCCACAGGTCGTTCACCGTCTCGACCACGACGTCGCCGCGCTCGTCGCCGGTCTGGTTGGCCTCGTCGAGCGCGGCGGTGAGGCTGTTCATCGACTCGTGGAGCGCGGCCTGGTCGGGGAAGCCGAAGACGTCGGCGATCCGGGTGGTGGTGGCATCGTCGGCGCCGGCGGACACCATGGCGAACGCGAGGCCGATGCTGACCGGGGACAGGACGGTGTTGCCGCCGGTGTCGGCCGCCATGATCTGCTCGGCCTCGACGGTGAAGGCGTCGAGGCCCGCGACGACCTCGTCGACCGGGGCGGACGCCGCCGGGGTCGCCCGGGCGAGGTCGGCCTCGACCACGACGACCTCGCCGGCCTCGCCGTCGGCGCCCACGTCGTCGTCGGGGTCGTCGCTGCCACAGGCTGCGGCGCCGGTGGCGAGCACCAGAGCGAGGGGAAGGGCCGCCCGGCGGCGGCGTGTCACGGAGGCGGGTCGGGAGGGCACGAAGGTTGGACGTCGTCGCACGCCCCGCAGGTTCCCACACGGACCGAAGGGCCACGGCCATCCCGGGTGGGGGCGTACATCGCATCACGATAGGTTTGTGTCGTCATGCGATACTCCAACCGTCTTCCCCTCCTCACGGCCTGCGCCGCGATCCTCGGCCTGGCCGGCGGCGGCGCCGCATGGGTGCTGCTGCACCTGATCGGGCTGATCACGAACCTCGCCCTGTTTCACCAGTGGGGATGGCACCCGCCGTCGTTCACCGAGCTCGACCCCAGCCCGTGGATCGTCGTCGCCGCGGTCGGCGGCGGTCTCGCCATCGCCCTGCTGGCGAAGTGGGCACCGGTCATCCGGGGCCACGGCCTGCCCGAGGCGATGGAGGCCGTGCTGGTCAGGCAGAGCCGCATCCAACCCCGCACCGCGGTGGCCAAGCCGGTCTCAGCCGCCGTGGCCATCGGTACCGGCGGGCCGTTCGGTGCCGAAGGCCCGATCATCGTCACCGGCGGGGCGGTCGGGTCGCTGCTCGGCCAGGCGCTGCACGTGTCGGCCTCCGAGCGCAAGATCCTCCTCGCCTCGGGCGCCGCCGCCGGCATGGCCGCCACCTTCGGTGCACCGCTCGCCGCGGTGGTCCTCGCCATCGAGCTGCTGCTGTTCGAGTTCTCCGCCCGGGCGTTCCTGCCGCTCGTCGTGGCGGCGAGCGTCGCCGCCGGGACGCACCACGCCATCATCGGCGACGGCCCCCTGTTCACGGTGCCCGCCCACGACGTGGCGGGACTCGGCCAGCTCCCCCTGTTCGCCCTGCTCGGCGTCGGGTGCGGCCTGCTCGCTGTGGTGATCGCCAAGGGCCTGTTCGCCGTCGAGCACGGCTTCCGCCGGCTGCCGGTGTCCGACTTCTGGCACCCGGTGATCGGCAGCCTGGCCTTCGCCCTCGTCGGCCTGATGGTCCCGCGGGCGCTCGGTGTCGGCTACGACGCCATCCAGGACGTGATCGACGGGCGCATCGCCGTGGGGGCGGTGGCCACGCTGCTGCTCGCCAAGCTGGTGGCCTGGTGGTTCGCCCTCGGGTCCGGCACCTCGGGCGGCACGCTCGCGCCCATCCTGCTGATCTCCGGCTGCTTCGGGCACCTCGTGGGCGCGGGGGTCGACAACCTGTTCCCCGGGCTCGACATCGCTCCGGGTGCGTTCGCTCTGGTGGCGATGGCGGCCACGTTCGGCTCGGCGACGGGAGCCACCTTCGCCGCCATCGTGTTCGTCTTCGAGCTCACCGGCGACTACGAGGTGATCTTGCCGCTGATGCTCGCGACGGTGACGGCTGACCTGGTGGCGAGGGCGATGCTCGACGAGACGCTCATGACCGAGAAGCTGACCCGGCGGGGCGTGCGGGTGCGCAGCCACTACGAGCCCGACGTGTTCCACACCACTACCGTCGGCGCGGTCATGCGACCGACCTCCGGGGAAGGTGCGCCGAGCGGCGCGACCGTGTCGACGAGCGACCCGCTCGTCGACGTCCTCGCCCATCTCGCCGACGACGAGCTGAACGACGTGTCGGTGGTCGACGAGGGGGGCAGGCTTGTGGGAGTGTGCACACGGCACGACCTGCTGACCGCTCGGTTGGCCCTCCTCGACCACGAGCGTCCCGAGCCCGGCTGGCTCGCCGGAGCCACCCGCCTGCGCCCCCGGGCCCGGGTCGCGGCCAGACCGAACGGGTCCGCGGCACCGCAGGACGCTCCCGACCCGACCGAGGCGGACGACCGGTGACCGACGCCGGAGGTGACCCCGCCTGCTGGGCCGACCGGGTCTGCCCTGCCTGCGGCATGCTCGACGAGCGCACCACGGCCGGCCGCGACGACACCTGTCCCCATTGCGGCGATCGCCAGGAGGATCACCTGCCCACGAACCCCGCCGCGCCGACCATCACCCTCGTCGAGCCCGCAACGCTCGGCCCCGAGCCGGGTCCCGGCTCCCCCGTCGGGCCATGAGCACGTCCGAGCGCGAGCTCACCGATGACGACTACCGGCGCCTGCTGGAGCTGCGCAACGGGCTGCGCCGCTTCGTCCACTGGAGCGAGCAGCAGGCCAGGAACGCGGGCATCACCCCCGCGCAGCACCAGCTGCTCCTCGCCGTGCGCGGCCACCCGGGCGGAACGCCCACCGTCACCGACATCGCCGCCCACCTCCTGCTCCGGCACCACAGCGCGGTGGGGCTCGTCGACCGGGCGGTGGCCGCGGGGCTGCTGGAGCGGTGCAGCGATCCGGACGACCTCCGCCTCGTGCGCGTCGAGCTGACCGAGCGGGGGGCCGCGGTGCTGGCCGCGCTGACGGCGCAGCACCAGGAGGAGCTCGAGCGCATCGGCTTCGACTACCGCAGCCTCGGCTCCGACCTCCCCACGACCTGATGCGCCGTTCGGCCGGTGCCGCGCGACGGGACCCGGTCAGTCGCTCTCGGGGCGGAGGGTGGGGAACAGCACGACGTCGCGGATCGTCGGGGTGCCGGTGATCAGCATCACCAGGCGGTCCATCCCGATGCCGAGGCCGCCGGTGGGCGGTAGGCCGTACTCGAGGGCGCGCAGGTAGTCCTCGTCGACGACCATCGCCTCGTCGTCGCCGGCCGCCCTGGCGCGGGCCTGGTCCTCGAAGCGTCGCCGCTGCTCGTCGGGGTCGACCAGCTCGCTGAAGGCGTTGGCCAGCTCGCGCCCGGCGACGATCGCCTCGAACCGCTCGACGGTCTCGGGCAGCTCGCGGTGGTCACGGGCCAGCGGCGAGACCTCCTTCGGGTAGTCGGTGACGAACACCGGCCCCCACAGCTCGGCCTCGGTGGTCTTCTCGTAGATCTCCAGGATGATCTTCCCGGGGCCGGCGTCGTCGGGGACCTCCACCCCGTGCTCGACGGCGACGGCGCGCAGCTCCTCGACCGACTGGCGGACGTCGAGGGCGACGCCGATCTGCTCCTC
>CAYUXB010000091.1:0-12561 GCA_964448525.1 uncultured Acidimicrobiaceae bacterium | reverse complement strand
CTCCGAGCAGACCCGGCGGAGGTGGTCCTCGGGGGCGACCGCCTCCCTCGGCAGTGCGGGCACGGCGTAGACGGTGTCGCCGCCGGGCAGCCGGACCTTCATCGCGCCGAGGTCCTCGAGGTCGCGCGACACGGTGGCCTGGGTGGCGACCACGCCGTCGGCCGACAGCAGCTCGACGAGCTGCTCCTGGGTGGACACCGAGTTCGTCTCCAGGATCCGCTGGATGCGGTGCTGGCGCTGGGGCTTGGTGAGCCGGGAGCCGGTGCGGGCGCTGTTGGTGCTCATCGCAGCGACCCGACCTCGTGCATCCAGCGGAACAGCCCGATCTTGGCGTGCATCCGGTTGTGGGCCTGGCGGATCATCCGCGACTGCGGCCCGTCGGCCACCGACGCCGCCACCTCCTCGCCGCGGTGGGCGGGGAGGCAGTGCATGAAGATGGCGGTCTCCGGGGCGGCGCCCATGACGTCGTCGTCGACCTGGAAGCCCTCGAAGGCCCGGAAGCGCTCGGTGGCCTCGGCCTCCTGCCCCATCGACGCCCACACGTCGGTGTGGACGGCGTCGGCGCCCTTGGCCGCGTCGGCGGGCCGGTCGGTGACGAAGACGTCGTCGGCGCCGGCGAGGCGGAGGCGGTCGAGGTCGGCGTCGGTCGGTCCGTAGCCGGCGGGGCAGGCGAGGCGCACGTCCATCCCCGACATGGCGGCACCGAGCGACAGGCTGCGGGCCACGTTGTTGAAGTCGCCGACCCAGGCGACGGTGCGGCCGGGCAGCGACCCCCACTCCTGCTGCATCGTGAGCAGGTCGGCCACCGCCTGGCACGGGTGGCCGCGGTCGGAGAGCAGGTTGACCACCGGGACCTCGGCCACCGCGGCCAGCTCGTCGAGCAGGGCGTGGTCGTGGACCCGGGCGCCGAGGAGGGCGTGGTAGCCGGACAGCACCCGCGCGACGTCGGGCGCCGGTTCGCGGGCGCCGATGCTCACCTCGTGCTCACTGAACGTGATCGGGTGGCCGCCGAGGCGCACCACCGCAGCCTCGGCCGAGTGCCGGGTCCGCAGGCTGGGCTTCTCGAAGTAGAGCCCGACCGTCTGGCGGGCGAGGATCTCCGGCCCGCGGTCGGCGGCCAGCTCGAGCACCCGGCCGAGCTCGCCCGGCGACAGGTCGTCGATCTCCAGGAAGTGGCGCAGCATCTACTCGCCCACCCCCTCGTCGAGCACGGCAGCGATCATCGTGACGGCCTCGTCGATCTCGTCGTCGGTCACGGTCAGCGGTGGGGCGAGCCGCAGGGCGGTGGGGGTCACCGCGTTGACGACCAGCCCGTCGTCGAGCAGCCGGGCGGCCACCACCTTGGCGTCGCGTTCGACGAGCTCCACGCCGAGGAGCAGCCCGAGCCCCCGGACGAAGGCGACGGCCGGGTGCGCTTCCAGCGCGGTCCGCAGCCGGTCGCCGGCGCGGGTGGCGAGGCCCGGCGCGTCGAGCCGCCGCATCTCGGTGAGCACCGCCCGGGCGGCCGACGCAGCCAGCGGTTGGCCGCCGAACGTGGTGGCGTGGTCGCCCGGCTCGAACGCCTCGGCGACGTCGCGGCGGGCGGCGCAGGCGCCGATCGGGACGCCGTTGCCGAGCGCCTTGGCCATGGTCACCACGTCGGGCACCACGCCGAGGTGCTGGAACCCGAACCAGCGCCCCGTGCGGGCGAGGCCGGTCTGCACCTCGTCGACCATCATCAGCAGGCCGCGCTCGTCGCACAGGCGCCGCACGCCCTGGAAGTACGCCGCGCTCGCCGGGTTGACGCCGCCCTCGCCCTGCACCGGCTCGAGGAGCACGGCCGCGACCTGGGGATCGATGGCCGCGGCCAGCGCGTCGAGGTCGTCCCAGGCGACATGGCGAAAGCCCTCCGGCAGAGGCTGGAAGGCCTCGTGCTTGGCCGGCTGGCCGGTCGCGTGCAGGGTGGCGAGCGTGCGTCCGTGGAAGCTGCCGTAGGCGGACACCACCACGTGGCGGCCCCGACCGCCGAACCGCCGGGCGAGCTTGATGGCGCACTCGTTGGCCTCGGCCCCGGAGTTGCAGAAGAACACCTGGCCACCGAGGGCCTCGCCGTCGCCGACGAGGCGGTCGAGCGTACGGGCCACCGCCGGGCCGACCTCGGTGCCGTACAGGTTGGACACGTGGAGGAGGGTGGACGCCTGGGTGGCGAGCGCCTCCGCCACGGCGGGATGGGCGTGCCCGAGCGACGTCACGGCCAGGCCGGACAGCAGGTCGAGGTAGCGGCGGCCGGTGTCGTCCCACAGGTAGGAGCCCTCGCCGCGCACGAACGTGACCGGTGGCGGCGGGTAGGTCGGCATCAGCGGGCTGGGGATGCCGGCGGGGGTCACGCGTCCTCCTCGGCGATGGGGCCGTCGGTGATCATCGTGCCGATTCCCGCGTCGCTGAACAGCTCCAGCAGCAGCACGTGGGCGATCCGGCCGTCGAGCAGGTGGGCGGAGCCGACCCCGTGGCGCACGGCGTGCAACGCCGCGGCGACCTTGGGGATCATCCCCCCGGTCAGGCGACCCTCGTCGATCAGGGTCTGCAGTTCGTCGGCGGTGGTGCGGCTGATGAGCGAGCCGGGGTCGTCGATGTCGGCCAGCAGGCCGCCGACATCGGTGAGGAACAGGGCCTTCTCGGCGTCGAGCGCCTCGGCGAGGGCGCCGGCGACGGTGTCGGCGTTGATGTTGTAGGCCTGCCCACTGGGATCCGAGCCGATGGTCGACACCACCGGGATGAGGTCCTCGGCCAGCAGCCGCTCGAGGATCGTGGGGTTCACGGCGCGGACGTCGCCGACGAAGCCCAGCTCCGGGTTGCGGGCCCCGGCGGCGATGAGGCCGGCGTCCTCGCCCGACAGGCCGACGGCCAGCGGACCGTGCACGTTGATGGCCGAGACGATGTCGCGGTTGACCTTGCCCACGAGCACCATCCGGGCGATGTCGACCGTCTCGGCGTCGGTGACGCGCAGGCCGTCGCGGAACTCGGCCTGCTTGCCCAGCCTGGCCATCAGCTCGCTGATCTGCGGGCCGCCGCCGTGGACGACGACTGGCTTCAGGCCGACCGCCCGCAGGAGCACGACATCGTCCGCCACCGCCCGCCCGAGCCGCGGATCGACCATGGCGTTGCCGCCGTACTTCACCACGACGACGGCGCCGCGGAACCGCTGGATGTAGGGCAGGGCCTCGAGCAGGACGTCCGCACGGTGCGCGGCATCCGCCCGCGAGGTGGTGGGCTCCGGCGCGCCGCCCGCCGTCGGCGCAGCCGGCGCCGTGCCGTCGCCGAGGAGATCGCCGGTCACGACGTGCCCTTGTTCTCGTCGATGTAGCCGTACGTGAGGTCGTTGGTGAGCACCCGGGCCTCTCCCCCACCCACGCCGAGGTCGCAGTGCAGGTCGAGATGTTCGCCCGCCATGTGCTCGGCGACCGCGGCCGCGTCGTGGTCCACACCGACGCATCCCCGGCTGACCACGGTGCCGCCGTACGCGATGGCGAGCGCCGCGGGGTCGAGCGCCACGCCCGCGGTGCCGAGGTCGCTCGCGACCCGGCCCCAGTAGGGGTCGCCGCCGAACCACGAGCACTTGACGAGCTGGCTCTCGGCCACCTTGCGGGCCGCCTGGCGGGCGTCGTCGTCGGAGGCGGCGCCGTTGACCCGCACCGTGACGACCTTGGTGTGGCCCTCGGCGTCGCCCACCATCTGCGAGGCGAGATCGAAGCACGCCTCGGCCACGGCCGTGGCGAACGCGTCCGGGTCGACCTCGCCGGCCCGACCGTTGGCCAGCAGGAGGACCGTGTCGTTCGTCGAGGTGCAGCCGTCGATGGTCATCGCGTTGAAGCTGTCGGCCACCCCCGCCTGCAGCACGGTGCGCAGCGCATCGGGGGCGACGTCGGCGTCGGTGGTCAGCACGGCCAGCATGGTGGCCATGTTCGGGGCGAGCATCGCCGCCCCCTTGGCCATGCCCCCGACGACGAACCCCTCGCCGCGCACCACCGTCTGCTTGGCGCGGGTGTCGGTGGTCATGATCGCCTCGGCCGCGGCCAACCCGTGGGTGGCGTCGGCCCCCCGGGCGGTGGCCAGGGCCGGGATGCCGGTAGCGAGGCGTTCCATGGGCAGCTCGTAGCCGATCAGACCGGTCGAGCACACCAGCACCGCCTCCGGAGCAGCGCCGATCTCCGCGGCGACCAGCGTGCACATGTGCTCGGCGTCTGCCTCCCCACGGGCGCCGGTGCCGGCGTTGGCGTTGCCGCTGCTGAGCACCACGGCCGCGGCCTGCCCGCCGGTGGCGGCGAGATGGCGGCGGCTCGTCGTGACCGGGGCGGCCACGACCAGGTTCTGGGTGAACACACCCGCGGCGGTGACCGGCGCGCCGTCGTCGGTGGCCACGAGGGCCAGGTCGGCGTCTCCGGATTCCTTGATGCCGCAGGCAACGCCGGAGGCGACGAAGCCTGCGGGGGCGACGACGCTCACCGGAGCACCATCGGGGAGGCGCTCGACGCCCGCCCCGCACCGCGGACCGCCGGGGCCACCACACCGTCGTTCGACCGGCTCACGGGTACATCCCGACCGTCGGCAGGCCGGCACCCTCGGGCAGGTCGAGCATCAGGTTGGCGCACTGCACCGCCTGGCCCGACGCACCCTTGACCAGGTTGTCCAGCGCTGCGATCGCCACCACCCAGCCCGTGCGGTCGTCGGCGCGGGCGGTGACGTGCACCGTGTTGGACCCGACCGTCGCCTTGGTCGACGGCGACCCGTCGGTGACGACCACGAACGGCTCGTCCGCCCAGGCCTCGCGGGCGACGGCCAGCACGTCGTCGGTCGACAGGCCGGGTCGGGACGGCCGGGCGTAGCAGGTGGCGAGGATGCCCCGGCTCATGGGCGCCAGGTGGGGGGTGAAGATCACCTGCGCGTCGGCCCCGGCGACCGAGGTGAGACCCTGCTCGATCTCGGGGGTGTGCCGGTGGTCGAGCAACCCGTAGGCCGTGAAGTCCTCGTCGACCGCGCAGAACGTGGTGGTGGGCTTGGGGGGACGGCCGGCGCCCGAGGCGCCGCTGGCGGCATCGACGACGATGCCCGTGGACTCGACGAGCCCCGCCCGCAGCAGTGGCGCGAGGGCCAGGACCGCGGTGGTGACGTAGCAGCCGGGTGCCGCCACCCTCTCGGCCCCGACGATCTGGTCCCGGAACAGCTCGGGCAGCCCGTACACGAAGGTGTCGAGCAGCTCGGGATGGCTGTGCTCGTCGCCGTACCACTGCGGGTAGAGCGAGGCGTCGCGCAGCCGGAAGTCTGCTGCCAGGTCGACGATCGCCCCGACGCGGCCGGCGAGCTGTGGCACGACGTCCTGCGATGCCCCGTGCGGGAGGCCGAGGAACACCACGTCGAGGCCGTCGCACCGGTCGGGGTCGAACTTCTCGAAGGTCAGGTCGGGGTAGCCGGCGGCGAGGCTCGGGTAGAGGTCCGCCACGCGGGTGCCGGCCTGGCTGTCGCCGGTGGCGACACGCACCTCGAACGCGGGGTGGTGTGCGCACAGGCGCAGGAGCTCCGCCCCGGTGAACCCGGATGCACCGATGATTCCGACCGCTGTCACCCGCAGGAGCATACGCACGAGTGCATAGTCATGCAACGCGGCTCGCGGCGGCTCCGGTCATCTCACCAGGGCGAGCGCCTCCGGCACCAGCCAGGCGGCCACGACCTGCGCCCCGTGCTCCGACAGGTGGACCGGATCACGGAACATGCTGCCGGCGTCACGCTCCTCGCCCGCCGCCACGACCGCGGCCATGTCGACCACGGCCGTCCCCGGACGGGCCGCCGCGACCGCCCCGAGCGTCGCCCGGCGGCACCCCAGACCACCCGCGACGTGGGAGCCCGTCAACGGACCGGCCGGCGTGGTGGCGAACACCACCGTGGCCCCACCGGCGCCGAGCAGGTCGGCGTCCTCCCGCAGCGCACCGGCGAGATAGCGGTCGTAGTCGGCCTCGCACTCCCGCACCCACCGACCGTCCATCAGGACCTCGGCGTCACCGCCCCCGGCCGCGATGTAGTAGACGACCACGTCGGGCCGGTACTCCTCGACCAGACGGCGCCAGGCGCGCTGCCGGACGTCGTGACACGGTTCGCCGTCGCCCTCGATCGATCCGTCGCTCCATCGCGTCGTGCCTTCGGGCTCGAGAGGGTTGCAGAACGGCTGGGAACTGCTGGCCGCCACCGCGCCCGCCTCCCGGGCCACGGTCGCGAGCTCGGTCCCCAGATAGGTCGGCCCGCTGTCGCCGACGAGCAGGAGGCGTGTCGCCCCGGCGGGCACGTCCTCCGGGTAGACCTCGGCGCCCCCGGGAGGCGTCGCGCCCATCGCCAGATCGGTGCCCGGCACGCGGGCCACCCCCACCGTGGCCACGACCACCACCAGGACCGCGGCGGCGACCGCCCCGACGGGGCCCGCCCAGGCCATCCGGCCCCGCAGCGCCCCGCGACGGATCGGCTGCTCGACGAGGACGAACGAGGCGATCGACACGGCGAGCGTGACGCCCACGCACACCACGTCGCGAGCCCAGCCGTCGACGCGGACCCGCTCAGGTGTCAGGTACACGATCACGGGCCAGTGCCACAGGTAGACCCCGTAGCTGATCGTCCCCAGCGCAGCGAGCGGGCGGAGCCGGAGCACCCGCACGATCGGTCCGCCGCCCCCCGTCGACGCCACGTGGACCAGGGCCACCGCGGCGGCGGAGAACACGACCAGACCGCCCCGGTAGTAGGCCGGCCCGATGCCGTCGAGCGCCGCGCACGCCCATCCGATCGCGGCGACCGCCCCCACGCCCACCGCCGTCCGCCCGGACGCCGACCACCCCAGTCGACCAGTCCCGGCCCACCACCCCGAGCCGGGGAACCTCCGGCGCACCGGCTGCGACACGTCCGCCGTCGGTTCGCCCGCTCGGGCCGGCGGCGCCGAGGCTGCCGTCGCCCCGGCGGCGAGCGGCGCCCGCCCTCGGGAGATCGACGCCGCGGCCAGCGCCGCACCCAGCAGCGTCGGCCCCACCCGGGCATCGGTGCCGTAGTAGGCGCGACTGGTGTCGAACGGGTCGTAGGTGACGGCGAGCACCACGAACGAGGCCGCGGCGCCCGCGGTCGCCACGGCGGCCACCGGCCAGGCGGGGGTCCACGACCGGCGACGGGCCAGCGCCACGAGTCCGACCACGAGGAGCGGCCACAACACGTAGAACTGCTCCTCGATCGCCAGGCTCCACATGTGATCGAACGGGGAGGGCTGGACGAACATGTCCCAGTAGTCCGCCTCGTCGGCGAGGGCGTGCCAGTTGGCGACGTAGCCGAGGGTGGCGAGGGCATCGCCCCGGAAGGCCGGCCGCTCCCCCGCCGGGGTGAGCGTGGCGATCAGCAAGGCGGTCCCGGCGACGACCAGGAGGAGCGCGGGCAACAGGCGCCGCGCCCGGCGGACCCAGAACCGGCGCAGCCCGATGCCCCCGGTCCCTGCCTGCTCGACCAGGACCAGGGACGTGATCAGGTACCCGGAGAGCACGAAGAACAGGTCGACGCCCAGGAACCCGCCCCGGAGGTGGCCGAGGTGGAACGCGACCACGGCGACGACGGCGAGGCCTCGCAGCCCGTCGAGCGCCGGCTCGTGCCGCAAGCGCGGCGGCTCCCCGGACGGCGTCGTCCGGACGGGCGCCGGTGCGTCGACGGCACCACTCGGGCCATCCCCAGCCAGCAGCATGCGATGGTCATACTGCCACGTGACCGGTTCGGTTGCAGGCCGACTGAAACCGTCGTCAGAGACAGAACGAGCTCGCCGTCCTCGTGTCGTCACCGCCGCCTCCGGCTGGTCCCTCGCCAGCGACGCGCCTGGCTCGGAGATCCGCACACCGGCTGCATCGGCGACGACGTAGGACCTCCGACCGAGGCAGACCCGTCTCGGGACCGATGGCGTCGATGTGGGGTGTTCCTACCGTGACCGTGCACCGACGAAGGGAGCGCGAGATGCGCAGGACAGCACTGATCACCGGCGCCAGCAAGGGCCTGGGGCGAGCGCTCGCGGAGCGCCTGGCGGCAGACGGATGGTCGCTCGTCGTCGACGCCCGGGACGCCGACGCGCTGGCCGAGGCACAGGTCACCCTCGACGCGGCCGGCGGCGGCGCCGTGGTCGCCCTGCCCGGCGACATCGACGACCCGGTCCACGTCACCGCACTGGTGGGCGCCGCCGCCGCCCAGGGCGGCTTCGAGCTCCTGGTCAACAACGCCGGGACCCTCGGCCCGACCCCCCTGCCCCCGGTCGCCGGGCTGCGGGCGACCGATCTCGAACGAACGTTCCGCACGAACGCGGTCGCGCCCCTGAGGTTGATCCAGGCCGCTCTCCCCCACCTGCGGTCGGCGCGCGGAACCGTGCTGAACGTCACCTCCGACGCGGCGGTCGAGGGCTATGCCGGCTGGGGCGCCTACGGGGCGTCGAAGGCGGCTCTCGAGCAGCTCAGCCGGGTGCTCGCAGCCGAGGAGCCGGACATCCGTGTGTATTGGGTCGACCCCGGCGACATGTGGACGCAGATGCAGCAGGACGCCTTCCCCGGCGAGGACATCTCCGACCGCCCGCTCCCCGAGAGCCGGGTGCCAGGGTTGGTGCGCCTCGTCGAGGAGCACCCGGCGAGCGGCCGCTACCAGGTCTCGGACCTGCTGCGCACCCGGGAAGCAGCGGAGGCCGGACGATGAGGGTGCTCGACCTCACCGCCGGCGGTTCCCACGGCCACCCGGCGGCGGTCGCCACGGCGGCCGTCGCCCTCGCGACCGGTCCCGCCCCGACCTCGACGGACACCGGTGCCCCGGCATCGACGGCGACCAGGGCTCCCGCCTCGAGGGCGGCCACGGACGTCGCGGCCGGCTCGACCGCGGCGCGCACCTCGTGGCCGACCGCCGTCACGTCGATGAAGCCCTTCCGGATCCCCGAGGGCGCGGAGGCCGGGACACCGGCGGAGATGCGGGGTGCAGTCGACGACATCGGCGCGGAGGGTCGGGCCGCCGTGCGGCTGATGGTCGCCCGCCGGGCCCGCACGACGGTCGACCACCTCGTGTTCGGCCGGCTGGCCGACGTGCTCGCCCCGGGCGACCTCCTCGTCGTCAACACGTCCGCGGTCGTGCCGGCCGCACTCGACGCCCGGCCCGCGGCGCCGGGGCCGAACGTGCGCCTGCACCTGTCGACCGAGCAGCCGGGCGGCTTCTGGGTCGTCGAGCCGCGGCGGCCCGCCGGGGCCGGCACCGACCGCCTGACGGTCACGCCCCCCACCCACCTCGTGCTGCCCGGCGGCGGTCGGGCCGAGCTGCTCGCTCCCTATCCGTCCGGCACCGCGGTGCGCCGACTGTGGTTGGCCCGGCTCGACCTGCCGACCGACACGCTCGCCTACCTCGCCACCCACGGTCAGCCGGTGCGGTACGCACACGTCGACCGCGCCTGGCCGATCGAGGCGTACCAATCGGTGTTCTCCCGGGAACCCGGCTCGGCCGAGATGCCGAGCGCGGCCCGGCCCTTCACCGACCGCCTGGTGACCGACCTGGTGACCCGGGGCGTGACGATCGCCCCGGTCACGCTGCACACCGGCGTCTCCTCCCAGGAGGCGGGTGAACCGCCCTACGCCGAGCGGTACAGCGTGCCCCCGGCCACCGCCGCGCTGGTCAACGGCGCCCGACGCGACGGGCGGCGGGTCATCGCCGTCGGCACGACCGTCGTCCGGGCGCTGGAGACGACGGCCGACGAGGGCGGCCGCGCCCACCCGGGCAGCGGCTGGACCGAGCTGGTGGTCACCCCCGAGCGCGGCGTCCGGGTGGTCGACGGGCTGGTCACCGGATGGCACGAGCCCGAGTCCTCGCACCTCGCCATGCTCGAGGCGATCGCGGGCCGAGACCTGCTCGAGACGTCCTACGCGACGGCGATCGCCGACGGGTACCGCTGGCACGAGTTCGGCGACAGCCACCTGATCCTCCCGTGACGGCGCAGGGTCGGGTCAGGTGCGGGCGGTCGGCCAGTCGTCGGCGCGGGCTGCGGCGTCGCCGCCCCCGTCGACCGGGAGCAGGGCACCGACCACGTACGACGCAGCCGGCGACAGCAGGAAGGCGATCACGGCGGCCTGCTCATCCGCGGTGGCCACCCGCTGGATCGGCACGGGGTACGCATCGCCGAGGTCGAGCACCGGAAAGGCCAGGTCCTCGGTCATCGCCGTGGCCGTCGGGCCGGGGGCGACGGCGTTGAGCCGGATCCCGGCACCGATCCACGCGGCGGTCGGCGCCTGGCGCCGCACCCAGCGGGCCAGCGCCAGCTTCGACGACGGGTAGTCCACGATCTCGGCGGCGGCCGCGCGCGCCGCCGCTTCGTCGCCCCGCAGGCAGGCGTCGACGACGGCGGTGTCGACGCCCTGCATCGTGGTCGACGAGTTCGAGCTCACCGCGACGGCCGCCGCGCGGTCGCCCTTGGCCAGCAGAGGCCGCAACCCGTCGAGGGCGGCGATGGCGCCGAAGTAGTTCACCGACACCACGAGCGACGGGCCGCCGGCGTTGACGCCGGCCGCAGCCACCAGCCCGTCGAGCGACCCGCCGCTCGCCTCGCCGACGCCCTCGACCATGGCGGCCCGGCCCTCCGCCGTCGACAGGTCGGCGACGACCTCGGCCTCGCGCAGGTCGACCCCCACCACGGCGTGGCCCGCGGCCTCGACCTGGCGGCGCGTGGCGGCGCCGATGCCGCTCGCCGAGCCGGTGATGCAGATGGTGCCCACGCGCTCAGCTCATGAGCGCGAGGTCGCCGCAGGTGGCGCCCCCGTCGACCGCCAGCTCGGCGCCCGCGATGTAGCTCGATTCGTCGGAGGCGAGGAAAAGTACGGCGAGCGCGGCCTCGTCGGCCGTGCCCATGCGCGACACGGGAAGCCGCTTGTAGAACGGGGCGTCGCTGGACGTGCCGGCCACCATCGGCGTGTCGATGCCGCCGGGGTGCACCGAGTTCACCCGGATGTTCTTGTGCCCCAGGTCGATCGCCGCCGTCTTGGACAGGCCGCGCACCGCCCACTTGCTGGCCACGTACGCACCCAGGTACGGCAGGCCCTGGAGCCCGGCTGTCGAGGAGATGTTGACGATCGAGCCGCCGCCGGCACCCGCCATCGAGTCGGTCACCGA
The DNA here is from genome assembly GCA_964448525.1 of uncultured Acidimicrobiaceae bacterium. Classification (GTDB taxonomy): domain Bacteria; phylum Actinomycetota; class Acidimicrobiia; order Acidimicrobiales; family VFJN01; genus ZC4RG19. The sequence continues at coordinate 1,395 of CAYUXB010000091.1, read as the reverse complement.
CTTCATGCCGAGGAACACCCCGTGGACGTTGACCCGCAGGATGCGGTCGAAGTCGGTGAGCTCGGTCTTGTGCAGCGCCTGGAAGTGCAGCACGCCCGCGTTGTTCACGAGCACCGTCACCGGGCCGTAGCGCTCCTCGGCCAGCGCGACCGTGGCCGTCCACTGGTCCTCGTCGGTGACGTCGAGGTGCGCGTAGGTGGCGGCGTCGCCGAGCTCGTCGGCCACCGCCGATCCCTCGTCGTCGAGCACATCCGCCAGCACCACCCTGGCGCCCTCGGCCACGAACAGGCGAGCCTCCGCCGCCCCCTGGCCGCGGGCGGCGCCCGTGATGATGGCGACCTTGCCGTCGAGCCGTCCCATCAGAGCGTCCTCTCTCGTCGTGCGGTCACCATCATCCTCGAGCGCCTCACGATGCCGGCTTGTCGGCGCCGACGAGCCACATGGCGAAGAACTGCGCCCCGCCCCCGTAGGCGTGACCGAGCGCGACGCGGGCGCCGTCGATCTGGTGCTCGCCCGCCTGGCCCCGCACCTGCATGGCGGCCTCGGCGAAGCGGATCATGCCCGAGGCGCCGATCGGGTTGGACGACAGCACACCGCCCGACGGGTTCCAGGGGATGTCGCCGTCCATCTGCGTGGCGCCCTTCTCGACGAGCTGCCAGCCCGTGCCCTCCTCGGCGAAGCCGAGGTTCTCGAGCCACATCGGCTCGTACCACGAGAACGGCACGTACACCTCGGCGACGTCGATCTGGCGGCGCGGGTCGCTGATGCCGGCCTGGGCGTACAGGTCGGCCGCGCAGTCGCGCCCGGCCTGCGGGTTCACCTGGTCGCGGCCCGGCGCCAGCGTCGGCTCGGAGCGCATGGCCCCGCCGAGCATCCACGCCGGGTTCGTGGCCGCGTCGCCGCCGGCCTCGTCGGTGAGCACCATGGCGCACGCCCCGTCGGAGCTGGGGCAGGTCTCCGAGTAGCGGATCGGGTCCCACAGCATGATCGAGTCCTTCACCGACTCGAAGCTGAGGTTCTCCTCGTGGAGGTGCGCCTTCGGGTTCTTCCAGGCGTTCTGCCGGTCCTTCAGCGCGGTCAGCACGCCGATGTGGTCGGGCGCACCCGACCGACGCATGTAGGCCCGGATGTGGGGGGCGAAGTAGCCGCCGGCCCCGGCGACCAGCGGCGGCGAGAACGGGATCGGCAGGGTGAGCGCCCACATGGCCTCGCTCTCCGACTGCTTCTCGAACGCCACGGTCAGGACCCGGCGGTGGATGCCGGCTTGCACCAGGCTCGCCGCGACCAGCGCGGTCGACCCCCCGACAGAGCCGGCCGTGTGCACGCGCAGCATCGGCTTGCCCACCGCCCCCAGCGCGTCGGCCAGGTACAGCTCGGGCATCATCACGCCCTCGA
>CAYUXB010000090.1:9694-12634 GCA_964448525.1 uncultured Acidimicrobiaceae bacterium | reverse complement strand
CCATGGTGCCGATGTTCAGATGCGGCTTGTTCCGCTCGAACTTTTCCTTGGCCATCGTGCGGATCTCCTGGTCTCGCGAAGTGATGGAGTAGCGGCGGCCGGACTCGAACCGGCGACAACTCGATTATGAGCCGAGTGCTCTAACCAACTGAGCTACGCCGCCCTGGCTGTACGTTCGGGCACCAGGCGGTGTCCGACGCGCAAGAAGCGCGGCTGGTGCCGCGACTCTCGTGCGAGCCCCCTGTCGGAATCGAACCGACGACACCAGCCTTACCATGGCTGTGCTCTGCCGACTGAGCTAAGGGGGCGGGCCTGGTGACCCAGGGCCGCACAGGGTACCGCCGTCCGGCACCCGCCAGCCAACCCGAAGCCGCTCCGCGCCGCGAAATTTCGACGGCACCCCCGACCGGCGGCTCCGTAGCACGCAGAGTGGCGGTGTTGCCTGTTCGCGACACATTCGTAAAGAAAATGCTCAAGTGCCCGCTCCGAAGCGCCGATAGACCTCACGTGCTGGTGGAACGCTTGATAGTCGAGGGCGACGGCGAAGCCGCGTCCGTAGATTTTCATCCGCGGCTGACCGTGCTGGGTGGCATGCCGGGAGATGCGCGTGGGGCCCTGGGCTCCCTGCTCTCCGGCGCACTCCACGGCACCGTGCGCGGGGTTCACCTCGAGGTGGTCGACGATTCGGGGCGACGCCTCGTGGTCCTGCGGCCTGCCTCGGGTCCCCATCGCGTGATCGACGTCGCCACGTCTGCGGACGTGACGGCGCAGCACCGAGGCTTCGACGGGCGGGTCGACCTGTTGACCAGCCAGTACGGCCGCTCGACCATCACCCGCATCACCGCTGCCGATCTGCGCAACCGCACCCCGCGCAACGACGCCGTGCGGGCGCTGTCAGCTCTCGACCAGGTCGCCCTGTGGGGCGCGGCCGACGAGCTGCTGGGCCGGGGCTCCGGCCGCGGCGACGCCGCCGCCACCTGGCAGTCCCTCGCCGGTGACACCGACGTCCACTGGGCGATCGACCACCGCACCGAGATCCAGGCCGCCGCCCGGCTGCGCCAGCACATCGCCGCGCTGCGCTCGCTGTCCTCGAGCGCCCCCACCCTCTCCGACGACGACGCCGTGGCCCTCGCCCAGGGCATCGTGACGCAGCTCACCGCCGCCACCAACAGCGCGGGCAGCCGTCCGCCGGTGCTGCTGGACGAGACGTTCGACCAGCTCGAGCCCGCCGTCGTGCCGCTCCTGCTCGAGCTGCTCCCCGGTCTGGTCGGCGAGCTGCAGGTCATCCTGCTCACCGAGGACGAGGCCATCGCCAGCTGGGCCCGCCTCGAGGCACTGGCCGGCGAGCTCGCGCTCGTCGAGCCCGCCCTCGCCGCGGACTGACGCGTTCGCGGTCGGCCGCCGGGCATCTGCTGGGGTTGCCCGGCGGCCGATCGTTCTTCGCGGTGCGCCGTGACGTCACATCCCCGGCCTGAACGCGTCGCCTCGGGTCCGGCGCGCGCCCGTAACGTTGGCCCGGTGGGTTCCCCCGTGGTGCTGCGCCCCGCGCGGCTGGAAGATGCCGAAGCGATCCGGCAGATCTACAACGCCGAGGTCACGACGACCACGATCACCTTCGACATCCTGCCGCGCTCGCTGGCCGACCAGATCGCCTACCTGAGCGACCGCAGCGGCGCCCATGCGGTCATCGTCGCCGCTAGCGCGGACGACGGCACGATCCTCGGCTACGCAGCGCTCTCGCCGTGGCGGTCGAAGCCCGCCTACGCCACCAGCGTCGAGGACTCGATCTACGTCCACCGCGACCACCAGGGCCGGGGCATCGGGCGTCTCCTGCTCGACGAGCTCACCCGGGTGGCCACGGCCCATGGGTTCCACGCCGTGTTCGCCCGCATCGTCGGCGGGCACGCGGCGTCGATCCGGCTGCACGAGGCGCTCGGGTTCGAGGTCGTCGGCACCGAGCGGGAGGTCGGCCGCAAGTTCGGGCGCTGGCTCGACGTCGTGGTGATGGAGCGGCTGCTCGGCCCGCAATCGGCCGACGCCGATCAGGAGGATGCGCACACGCCGCGCGCCCACCGCTCGGGCCCCGTCGAGGAGCCCACGTAGCGGATCTGAGGCCGCTGGGGCGGGGGCCTGCAGCCCCACGCCCCTGCGGATCAGATCGACAGCACTCGGTCGAACGTCGCCCGGTACTGCTGGAAGGCGGCGAGCAGCGCGTCGGTCGACGCACCCTCGTCGTCACGCCAGGGCTCGGCCACGTCGCGGCGACGACCGTCGAGCGCCGCCTGCAGCGCGGCGACCGCCTCGGCGAGCATGTCGTCGGCGACCTCGACCGCCCGGCGGGGGTCGTCGACGAAACCCGCCTGGGCCGTGTCCCACCGGCGACGGAGGTCGTCGATCTGGGCCGAGCCGAGCACCGGCTCGCTCGGGGGCTGCCCCGACCCCGGGATGGCCTCGGTGCCCTCGTCTTCGTCGACGCGCTCGCCCGGGTCGGGACGGCCGTGATCACCGACCTCGTCAGCAGTGACGTCGGGGATCACGTCGTCGGTGGATGCGGGCGTACCGCCACCGACACCCGCGGACGTACCGTCGTCGGGCGGATCGGCCGCCTCGACCGCGTCGCGATCGTGTGCGGGCGGATCGGCCGCGGCGTCGACCGCTCGATCGGCACTGCCGGGGCGTCCCGGCCGTGTCGGTGGACGACCGAACTCCATCCCCGGCAGGTCGGGGTCGGTGTAGGTGGTCATGTCCCCGGTGCTCATGACCGCACCTCCTCGACCTCGTGCGAGCGTGATGTCGGCGAGCCGCCGACCAGAGCTTCGAACAGCTCGTTGTGCTGGAGGAAGAGCCCGCGCAGCTCGTCGGCCGACATCGCCGGAGCGTCTCCGAGCCCGTCGCTCCCGGTGCCCACCCGTGGAGCCGAGCGGAAGCGCCCGACCAGGA
>CAYUXB010000090.1:0-9594 GCA_964448525.1 uncultured Acidimicrobiaceae bacterium | reverse complement strand
ACCATGACCCGCTCGACCAGACCGGCCGCGGCGGCCACGCTGGCCTGCGGATCGTCGACGAACGACACCTGCACCTCACGCCATCGGGCGCAGAGGCGGTCGCGCTCCTTCGGCGACAGCTCGCGCACCTCTGCGTTCCGTCGGCGCTCGAGGCGGTGGCGCAGGTCGGTCTCCGCGGCCCGCCGTGCACCGTGCTTCTCGAGCGCGAGCTCGTACTCCGGCCCGAACCGCTGACGCAGCTGCGCGGTCCGGCGCTTCTCGATCACGATGACTCCGACCACGGCCACAGCCGCGACGAGGATCACCAGCAGGAACCACATCATCAAGTCATCTCCCCATCCGTGCCCACGCACCCAGAGGTACCCGTGGCACGGGAGGAGCGATACGTTCAGCCGCCGGGGAGGACGTCGTCGAGTCCTCGCACCGGCCGGTCGAGCGCCTCGGCCACAGCGGGGTTCACCACGTGCCCGCCCATCGTGTTGACGCCGAGGGCGAGCGCCGGATCCTCGCGCACCGCTGCGGCGACACCTCGGCTCGAGAGCTCGGACAGGTAGGGCAGGGTCACGTTGGTGAGCGCGTAGGTCGAGGTGTTGGGCACGGCGCCCGGCATGTTGCCGACCGCGTAGTGCACGACGTCGTGGAGCACGTACACGGGGTCCTCGTGCGTGGTCTCGCGCGTGGTCTCGACGCACCCGCCCTGGTCGACGGCGATGTCGACGATGACCGCCCCCGGCTGCATCGACTGCACCATCGCCTCGGTCACCACCACGGGCGCCCGGCCGCCCGGCACGAGCACCGCCCCGATGACGAGGTCGGCCTCGGCGACGACCCGCTCGACGTTGCCTCGGTTCGACGCCAGGGTCGTGACCCGCCCCATCTGGATCTGGTCGACGAAGCGCAGCCGCTCGATGTTCTTGTCGAGCACGTTGACCTCGGCTTGGAGGCCCGCGGCCATCCACGCCGCGTTCCATCCGACGTTGCCGGCACCGAGCACGACGACCCGGCCTGGTTGCACCCCGGGGGTGCCGCCGAGGAGCACGCCCCGTCCACCGTTGTGGCGTTCGAGGAAGTGGGCACCGATCTGCACGGACATGCGGCCTGCCACCTCGCTCATCGGCGCGAGCAGCGGCAGCGAGCCGTCGGCGAGCTGGACCGTCTCGTAGCCGATGGCGGTCGTGCCGTGCTCGACCAGCGCGTCGGCGACCTGCGGGTACGCGGCCAGGTGCAGGAAGGTGACGATCGTCAGGTCGTCACGGAACCAGCCGAACTCCTCCGGCAGTGGTTCCTTCACCTTGCACACGAGCTGGGATCGGGCCCACACCTCCGACGCGGTGGTCACGATCTCCGCACCGGCCGCACGGTAGGCGTCGTCGGGCAGGCCCGAGCCGGCGCCGGCCCCGGCCTCGACCAGCACCTCGATGCCGTGCATCTCGAGCTCGCGCACGCCCTCGGGGGTGACGGCCACCCGGAACTCGTCGACCTTGGTCTCGGTGGGCACTCCCACGACCAGGCTCATGGGACCTCCTCGCGCTCGTGGCTCGTCGAATCGCCGCTGCCAGGATCGCGGACCGGAACGCCCCGCGCCGTGACGCCCGACATCACAAGGGGTGACTGCCCCGCTAGGGTCGCCCGCCATGTCGCCGTCCCGCTCCCTCGTCGCCGCGTGCCTCGCGGCCGTCGTCGTGACGGCCTGCGCCTCCGAATCCGACGGAAACGGTGGCAGCGTGAGCGGCGGCGCCGGTGATCGCTCGCTCAGCAGCCACCTCGCCGCCCTGCCGGTGTCCGATGGCGACGACTTCCTCGTCGTGACCTACGCCGACCTCGCCCGCGCCGCCGAGATCGGTGACATCGAGCGCCCGGACGACCTCGGCGACAGCGATGCGATCGTCGACTACGTGATGGACATCAGCGGCCAGCAGCGCGAGGAAGGCGAGTCCCCCCGCGTCGCGGCGTACCTGCCGACGGCGGCGCAGCTCCAGCGCAGCGCGACCGATCAGGAAGCCTTTGCCGACGAGGTGGGCTGGTCGTTCCTCGACGTCGATTCCTTCATCGAGCGCGACACCCCGCCCCGGCGCCTCAGCCTGCTCACCGGCGACTTCGACCGTGACGAGCTCGACGCCGCGCTCGACGACAACGGCGACGAGGGGTGGTTGATCGGCGACCCGGACGGTGGGGTGGACGTCCAGCAGACGTCGGTCGCACGGCCCATCGGCGAGACGCTGTGGATGGATCTCGACGGCGACCGCCTCGCGGTGGCCTGGGCGGACGGCGACATCGGCCGGGTGGCCGAGGCCGAGGACGGCGTCAACCTGCTGGCCGAGGACGCGGGCCTGGCAGCGCTGGCGACCGCTCTCGACGATCGCGACGTCTACTCGGCTGTGCTCACGTCGAGCGAGGACGCGCTCTCGGTGCCGTTCGCCGAGCGCGTGCTCGGTGTGGGCGCCACACCCGAGCTGATCGAGGCCATGGAGGGCCTCCCCCAGTGCAGCGGCATGACGGCGGCGGCCACGGCGATCGCGGACGACGGCGAGCCGCTGCTCGTGCTGGCGATCGCCCACAGGAACGAGGACGCGGCGGAGAGCAACGTCGAGGCCGTCACCACCGCGCTCACCGAGGGCGACCAGATGGCGCGGCAGCGGCCGTGGAGCGACCTGCTGACCGTCGAGGCCGTCGAGGCCGAGGGCACGGTCGTCGTGGCGACGGCCCGACCGGCGGACATGGTGCTCGCGCGGTGGTACCAGCTGATCGTCGACCGGTCGTTCCCGCCCTGCTGACGCGGGCGACCTCGGGCCGCCCCGGCTGACCCGGCCGCCCCGGCCGCCCCGGCCGCCCCGGCCGCCCCGGCTGACAGTAGTGTCATCCCCGGCAGACCGGGGAGGGGCTGGATGCACGATCTCGTCATCAGGGGAGGCACCGTCGCCGACGGCACGGGTGCCCCCGCTCGCACGGCCGACGTGGCCATCACCGAGGGCCGCATCACGCACGTCGGTGAGGGTGGCTCAGGAAGGATCGACGGCCCGGCGCGGCGCGAGATCGACGCCGACGGGGCGTTGGTCACGCCGGGCTTCGTCGACGTCCACACCCACTACGACGGCCAGGCCACGTGGGACGCGCTGCTGTCGCCGTCGTGCTGGCACGGGGTCACCACCGTGGTGATGGGGAACTGCGGCGTCGGCTTCGCCCCGGTCGCCCCTGACCGTCACGACTGGCTGATCGGCCTGATGGAAGGGGTGGAGGACATCCCGGGCGCCGCTCTGTCCGAGGGCATCCGCTGGGGGTGGGAGACCTTCCCCGAGTACCTCGACGCCATCGACGCTCACCCCCACGTCGTCGACATCGGCGCCCAGGTGCCGCACGGCGCGGTGCGCGCCTACGTGATGGGCGACCGCGGGGCCACCAACCAGCCGGCGAGCCCCGAAGACATCGCGGCGATGGCCGCCATCGTCCGCGACGGGCTGCGGGCCGGGGCGCTCGGTTTCTCGACCTCGCGCACCCTCGCCCACCGGGCGATCGACGGCGAGCCCGTGCCAGGCACGTTCGCAGCGGAGGACGAGCTGTTCGGCATCGGTGCCGTGCTCGGCGAGCTGGGCACCGGCGTGTTCGAGCTCGCCCCGGCCGGCGCGCTCGGAGAGGACCTGGCCGCCCCCGAGCGCGAGGTCGACTGGATGCGGCGCCTGTCCGCGGCCGTCGGCCGGCCGATCACCTTCGCCCTGCTGCAGAACAACACCGACCCGGCGCTGTGGCGCCGCCAGCTCGACCTGACAGCAGCGGCCGCGGCCGAGGGCGTGGCCGTGCGGCCCCAGGTCCACGGGCGCACCGTGTCGATCCTGCTGGGGTTCCAGACGTTCCACCCGTTCAACTTCACCGCCGCCTGGGGCGAGACGGGGGTGGGTCTGCTGCCCTGGGAGGACCAGGTGCGCCGCATCCAGACCGAGCCCGAGCTCCGGGCGCGGCTGATCGCCGAGATCGCAGGGCTGGCCGATGACCCGGTCATCCAGGGCTTCATGCACCCGGACCGGATCTACCTGCTGGGCGATCCGCCCAACTACGAACCGGGGCCGGCCGACTCGATCGCCGGCATCGCCCGGGCCTCCGGGGCCGACCCGTGGGCGACCCTGCTCGACCAGATGCTGGCCGACGGCGGACGGGAGCTGCTCAACAGCCCGGTCGCCAACTACAGCGACGGCAACCTCGACGCCGTGCGCGAGATGCTGCTGCACCCCACCGCCGCCTTCGGGCTCGGCGACGGCGGCGCCCACGCCGGACAGACCTGTGACGCGTCCACGACCACGTTCCTGCTCACCCACTGGGCCCGGGACCGGGCCGAGGGGCGGCTGCCGGTCGAGCTCGCCGTGCACAAGACGACCCAGGCGACCGCCACGCTCTACGGACTCGGCGACCGAGGCGTGCTCGCACCCGGGTTCGTGGGCGACGTCAACATCATCGACTTCGACCGGCTCGCGCTGCACCGCCCGACCAAGGTGGCCGACCTGCCGGGCGGCGCATCCCGGCTGATCCAGCGGGCCGATGGCTACCTGCGCACGATCAAGGGAGGAGCCGTGACCTTCGAGAACGGCGAACACACCGGCGCCACGCCGGGCACGCTGCTGAGAGGCGCGCGATGAGCGAGCGAAGCGAGCGCACAGCGCCCTGCTCGGCACGTCGTGCCGATCGCTCACCGCACGCATCCCGAAGGGTGTACCGGTGAGCGCCGAGCGAGCCGACGCCGAACCGCTGGTGGCGGCGGCAGCCGATGCGGTCGAGGCCGTCGACGCCGGCCCGAGCACCGATCCCACGGCGGTCACCGCCGCGCTCTGGGACGCGCTCTACGCCCGCGACTGGGCGCGGGTGCGGTCGTTCTTCGGTCCGGAGTCGATCTACCTCGACGTGCCGACCGGCCCGGCCGCCGCCGCCCGGGGGCCCGTCGACATCGAGAAGCGCCTGCGCCTCGGGCTCGAGGGCTTGGCCGGCTACGATCACGGCCCCGCCACCGTCGTCGCCGAGGGCGGCATCGTCGTGACCGAGCACACGGAATCGTGGGAGTGGCCGACCGGCGAGACCGTGACGCTGCCCTTCGTGTCGGTGCAGCACGTGCGCGACGGCGTCATCGTGCTCTGGAAGGACTACTGGGACCTCGGCACGCTCATGGGCGGCGCCCCGCCCGACTGGATGGCGCAGCTCACAGGCGGCGACATGTCGTGGATCACCGACGTGACCGGGCTCGTCTGACGCCTGGAGGTCGACCCCTCTCCGGGCTGGTCGCACCCCCACCCAAAGGTAGAGGCACCCCGCACACCTGACCGGGGGCGATGTCGTTACCGTGGCGCGATGTGCCTCGACCGGGAGACGTGCCTCGACCGGGAGGCCAGGAGGCGGGTCGACCGTCGGGCCTTCCTCGTCGGTGGTGCAGCCGCGCTGGCGTGGTCGACGACGGGCGGGCTGCGACCGGCGAGCGCCCGCGGCCAGCTCCCCGCCGGCCCCGACACAAGCCTCGTCCCGACCGGTGCTCCCACTCAGGACCCCGCGCCTGACCCCGTTGACCTCGGTTCCGGGCTCACGGTGTTGCGCCGGATCTCGTGGGCCGGCGATCTCGCGGCTCCCGCGGGCCTGCCGACCGAGGCGCCGGGCGACGTGCGGGTGCTGCTCGTGCACCACAGTGCCTCGGCCAACGACTACGGCGAGGACGAGGTCGTCGGCCAGATCCGCCAGTTCCACGCTCTGCACACGGGGCCGGAGAAGGGCTGGGTCGATGTGGCGTACAACTTCTTCGTCGACCGGTTCGGGCGGGTTTGGGAGGGGCGGTCGGGCAGCCTTGACGGCCCCGTCATCGGCGATGCCACCGGCGGCAACCAGGGCTTCTCCCAGCTCGTGTGCCTGATCGGCGACTTCGAGGTGACGGACCCGTCCCCCGAGGCGATCGATTCGCTGACCCGCATCCTGGCGTGGATCGCGCGGCGCGACGGCGTCGACGTGGCACCGGGCGCGACGACGACGTTCACCTCCCGTGGGTCGAACCGGTGGCCCGAGGGCGCCACGGTCGACACCGCCACGATCGCCGGGCACCGGGACATGTCCGAGACCGCCTGCCCCGGCGGGAGGGTGTACGACCGCGTGCGGGGCGACCTCCCGGCGCTCGTCGCGCAGCAGCTCGCCGTGGTCTCGGGGGCCACGACGGGTCCGGCGGCGGACCCGTCCGCGCCGACCGCGGGGACCGCAGTGCCGACCGCGCCCCCGCCGTCGACCGTGCCCTCCGGCGGAGGCGGGTCGGTCGCGCCGGCCGGTGGCGAGGGCGGCTCGGGTCTCGCGGCCCCGCTGGCGGTGGCCGGGGTCGCGGGGGTGGTCGGTGCCGTCGCGGTGCCGGTCGTCGCCCACCGGCGGAGGAACGCCCCGCCGCCTGCCGGCGACTGAGAGATCGACGACGTGCGCGAGGGGGTTTCCCTTTGCGCGCTCAGGTTCTATGGTTCATTACATCACTAATGAACCAGGGAGCCTCGATGGTCGCGTTCGACGGCCGTAGCCCGATCTACCGGCAGATCGCCGAACAGATCTCGGCCGACATCCTCAGCGGCGGGCTCGCTCCCGACGCCCAGGTCATGTCGACCAACCAGTTCGCGGCCCACTTCCGCATCAACCCGGCCACCGTGGCAAAGGGTTTCCAGCAGCTCGTCGACGACGGCCTGCTCTACAAGAAGCGAGGCATAGGCATGTTCGTCAGCCCGGACGCCCCCGAACGCCTGCGGGCCCGCCACCGCGAGCGGTTCATGGCCGAGGTCGTCGATCCGATGATCGCCGAGGCCCACCTCATCGGCGTCGACCTCGACGAGGTCGTCGCCCGCATCGACCGACGACGCAAGGACGGCCACCGATGACCCTGGACCTCGAGCTGCGCGGAACCGGCCTGCGGTATGACGACGGCACCCAGGCGCTCCGCGACATCGACCTCGCGGTGCCCGCGGGAACCATCCTCGGTCTCCTCGGCCGCAACGGTGCCGGCAAGTCCAGCCTCATGTCGCTCGTGGCCGCACTGCACCGGCCCACCGACGGCGAGGTGCTGATCGACGGACGGCCCCCGTGGGAGGACGCCGAGCTGACATCCCAGGTCGCCCTCATCGGCGAGGCCGCCGAGGGCGGCGCCTGGAAGGTGAGCGACGCCCTCATCTCCGCCGGCTACCTGCGCCCCACGTGGGACGCCGCCCAGGCCGACCGGCTGGTCGAGCTGTTCGAGATCCCGAACGTCAAGATCGCCAACCTGTCGCGGGGCAAGCGCGCCGCGCTGGCCTGCGTCTTCGGGCTGGCCGGTCGGGCGCCGATCACGATGTACGACGAGCCCTATCTCGGCATGGACGCGCCGACCCGCTACGCCTTCTACGACGAGGTGCTCAGCGACTACATGGTCCACCCGCGCACGGTGATCATCTCGACGCACCACATCGACGAGGTCGCCTCGCTGTTCGGCCGTGTGGCCATCATCGACCAGGGGCGTCTGATCGCCCACGACGACACGGACACCCTGCGGGCACGGGGCTCCGAGGTGACGGGGCCCGCGGCCGCCGTCGACGAGCTCACCGGTGCGGCCGGGCTCCGGGTGCTGTCCACCCGCCAGCTCGGCGGCACCAAGGCAGCCGTGACCTACGGCGAGTGGACCGAACCGACGCGCCGGCGGGCCGCGGACGCGGGCCTCGAGGTGGGACCGATCCCCCTGCAGGACCTGTTCGTCCACCTGAGCTCGACGCAGACCGAGGAGGCATCCCTGTGACCCCGACCGCCACATCGACCCCGACCACCCGCCCCCCGTGGCTCCGCGCCGCCGGCGCGCTCGTTGCCGACCTCGCCTTCTACGGCCTGATCTGGGCCGGGGTCGGCGTCGTGCTCCTGACGGTCAACCTCGTGGCCAACGGCGTGTGGGGCGAGGTCGACGGCAGCGTCTGGGACGGCACCGCCTCGATCTTCCAGTACGCCATGCTCGCCGGCGGGATCATGGTCGTCGCCGGGTACCTGCCGGTGTACCTCACGCTCGGCATCACCCGCCGCGACGTCACGATCGCCGCGATGATCGCCCTCGTCGGGCTGGCGGCGGTTGGGGCCCTGGCGACGACCGCCGGCTACCTCGTCGAGAGGGTCGTGTTCGACCTGGCCGACTGGCCACACGTACTCGTCACCGAGCACGACATGCACATCTACGACCGACCGGACCAGTACGGGCTGATCTTCGTCGAGCTGTTCGGGCTCTACGTCACCCACGCCATCGCGGGGACGCTCATCGTGGCCGCCCTGTACCGCCTCGGCTGGGTGTTCGGGGCCGTGTTCGTGCTGACGGGCGCCGGCGTGGCGGTCGGCGCGGAGCTGGCCCTCGGCGCCGGGGGCATCGGGGTGCTGGTGCGCGAGTGGCTCGACGTCGGCACCCCCTCCGTCGGTGTGGGCCTGCTGATCGCCACCGGACTGGCCGTGGCCGGCGCGCTGCTGACCCGGGTGCTGCTCGCGGGCGTCACCATCGGGACCAAGGACGCCGCCCTCTGGCGGTGACAGCCCGCTGCGGTCGCGGCCGTGCGCTCGTGCCGGCCGGGAACCGGGTGCCCGGGTGCCCGCGGGTGGGGTGGAAACGAGCGCTCCATCCGCTCGGCCCGTTACCGGCGTGTGCGGGGCCCAGCAGATCGGCCAGTCTGTCGGACATGCTCACCGAACGCCTCCAGACCGACCTGACGACCGCGATGAAGGCCCGCGACACCCTCGTCACGTCCGTTCTGCGCATGACCATCGCCGCGGTCAAAGAGGCGGCGGTCGCCGGTGACAGCGCCCGGCAGCTCTCCGACGACGAGGTGCTCGCGGTCATCACGCGCGAGGCCAAGCGCCGCGAGGAGGCGGCCGCCGCGTTCACCGACGGCGGCCGCGACGACCGGGCGGCGGCCGAGCTGGCCGAGCGCGACGTGCTCGCCCGGTACCTGCCCGCCCCGCTGACCGACGACGAGCTCGCCGCGCTCGTCGACGAGGAACTGGCGGCGGGCGGGTTCGACTCCCCCAGGCAGATGGGCCAGGCGATGAAGGCGATCAATGCCCGCGTCGCCGGGCGTGCCGACGGCAAGGCGGTCGCCAACCTCGTCAAGTCCCGCCTGACCGGGAGCTGAACGACCGTCCGAGGGTGGTGAGCGGGCGTTCGTCCGGACGACACGTCCGCCAGGTCGGCGGTGCAACGCCCGCTCACCACGGATACCGACCGGCCGGACGGCGAGGGTTAACGTCGACCCATGCCTGCCAACCCCCTCAACGTCGACGACTTCGGCGGCGAGCTGTTCAACCTGGGCATGTCGCCCGAGGCGCGGCCGCTGCTCGACAAGGTGAAGGCCTTCGTCGCGGAGGAGGTCGAGCCCATGACGGCGGAGTTCTTCGCGCTCGGCGCGGACCGCGCCGACCGGTGGAGCTACGCCCCGGGCCAGCTCGACCTGCTCGACGGGGTCAAGGCCAAGGCCAAGGCGAACGGCCTGTGGAACTTCTTCCTGCCCGACGCCGAGACCGGCCAGGGCCTGAGCAACCTCGACTACGCGTACATCGCCGCCGAGCTGGGCAAGAGCCCGCTGGCCGCCGAGAGCCTCAACTGCT
>CAYUXB010000089.1:0-12642 GCA_964448525.1 uncultured Acidimicrobiaceae bacterium | reverse complement strand
CGGGCTCGGCATGGATGAGCACGAAGGCGGTCAGCACGCCGCGCAGCGTAGACCCCCCGGGGAGGGGCGGCGCGCCAGGCCCGTCGGGCGACGGGGGAGCGGGCTCGACAGCTCGCCGTCGACGTGGAGGAGCTGCAGGTCGGTGGCGTGGCGTTCGATCCAGGCGGCGACGCACGCGAGCTCGTCGGCGACCGCCGGTGTGAGCGGAGCCTGCTCGCCGGTCGTCGCCGGGGGATCGAACGCGATGGGGGCGAGCTCGCCGGCGGGAGCGCGAGCGACAGGCGTGGCGTCGCCGCGGGCGGTCCACGAGCGGACCGGTCGACCTCGCGCCAGCTCGACGCCCTCGCCACCCGCCGTGGCCAGGACGACCCGGCCGGCGCCGCGCAGTGCGTGGGACCACCGGTGCCGCGCCAGGGCGTCGTCGAGGGCCTCGGCCAGCCCCTCGATCGTCCTGGCCTGGGCGAGGCCGCCCCGGTCGCGGGCGGCCGAGGCCTGCTCGCGGAGGGCGGCGAGCAGCCGAGCGGGATCGTCGAACAGGTCGTCGGCCGTCGGTTCCCCGGAGGCGGGGCCGGGGTCGTCGAACAAGCCGCCGATCGACGCGGCCTCCGCCGGAGGGTCGCCGAGCGCGAGCTCGACCGCGTCGATCACCGCCCGGGCCTGGTCCGCCGACGGCAGCGGGCCGAGGGCGCGACCGCGGCCGGGCGTGCGGCCGACCGTGAGGACCGCCGCGCCGCCATGTCCACGACCTCGCGCTGCTCGCCCGGCGCCGAGCCGGACGTACCGGTAGCCCTTCCACGCCGCCGCGAGGGGCGATCGGCGAGGCGCGAGCGCGTCGGTGAGCCGCACCTCGGCGACCTCGGCCGCCAGCGGGGAGGGGCAGACCAGGTGGTCGATCGCCTGGACCTCGCGCAGCACCGGCCCGGCGGCGCGCCCGCCCTCGCCCGAGAACCACGACCGCACGGACCGTCGCAGGTCGTCGTCGGCGGCCGCCACGTGCAGCGGCGCCCCCTGGCCGTCGCGCAGCACGGCGACGCCGGGCGCCCGCGGCAGGCGGTTGGTCAGCCGGAGCTTGGCCGCCTGGGCGTGCGCCGCGAGGCGAGGCAGCGCGAGCAAGTCGTCGAGCACGGTGACACCGAAGGCGGTGGCCCGCTCGAGGAGGGCGTGCAACAGGTCGGCGGTCGCGAGCACGTCGTCGAGCGCCCGGTGGGTGGGCCGGTGGTCGAGGCCGAGGTGGTCGGCCAGCGTGCCGAGCCGGTGGTCCGGCACCTCGTCGCCCAGCAGCCGCCGCGCCAGCGCGAGCGTGTCGACGGCCCACAAGCCGACCGGCGCCCGTTCGTCCGCCAGGAGGGCCGCGTCGAGGAAGCCCACGTCGAAGCGGAGGTTGTGGCCGACGAGAACCGCCCCGCCCACGAACTCCAGGAGGGTGGGGAGCACCTGGGATGGCGTCGGCGCATCGTGCACCATGGCATCGGTGATGCCCGTGAGGGCGCTCACCGCCGGGTCGATGGGCGCGCCCGGCTCGACCAGCGTCTGGAACGTCCCCAGGCGCTCGCCTCCCCGGAAGCGGGCGGCGCCGACCTCGGTGATCTCGCAGGTGCGGGCCGACGCGCCGGTGGTCTCGAGGTCGACCACGCAGAAGGTCACCTCGTGCAGCGGGGTGCCGAGGTCGTCATGGCTGCGCAGCACGCCGCGAAGCTAGCGAACAGGCGTTGGCGGAACAAGCGTTCCCCCTGATGTCCGGGCCCGCCCGGCGTACAGGAGTTCGCCCGCGCCTGCTCGGTAGGCTGGCGACGTGGCCGACCGATTCCGCTGTACCGCGTGTGGAAACCTGACCCGCTTCGACGTGGTCACGACGCGGCGCACCCGCGCCTTCCACCACTACACGGTCGGCGGTGAGCTCGAGATCGAGGACGAGACGGTCCTCGACGAGAGCATCGACGAGGTCGCCTGCCGCTGGTGCGGCAACGGCGCCGCCGTCGAGAGCGTCGACGCGGTGCTCGATTCCGTCGGCGACGGGGCATCCGAGGGTTCGGAGGCGACCTGAGCGACCCGGCCGGCGTCATCCGCCCGGCGGTCGAATCCGCGCTCGCGGTCGCCCGCGCCGGCCTCACGGCCGACCCGGTCGTGCCGCCACCTCCGGCGCTCAAGCGCTACCTCGGCTTCTCCCGGTTGTCTCCGCGGTCGCTGGAGGCGGTCGCCCGCGTCGTCGAGCGCGACGAGGCGTTCCGCGAGCGGGTCGCCGACGCGGTGGACGAGGACCAGGTGGGCAGGGCCGGGTGGCTGTGGCTGGCCCGTCCCGCGGGCTGGAGCGGGGAGCTCGAGGGGCTCGAGGCTGCCGCCGCGGCCGAGGCGGCCGAGGTCGAGGAGCAGAGGGCCGAGCGGGCGGCGACCAAGCAGCTCGCCGCCGCGCAGGAGGCAGTTCGACGGGCGGAGGCACAGGTCACCGCGCATCTGGTGGAGCTCGAGGAGCTGCGGGCGCAGCTGGCCCACGAACGTGACGCCCGGGCGGCTGCGGAATCCCGCGCGGAGGAGCTGGCCGAGCGGGTCGACAGCCTCACCTCCGCCCGGGGCGAGGTCGTCCGCAACCTCAAGGAGACCGAGGTGCGCCTGGTCGACCGGGCCACCGAGGTGAACGCGGCCAAGGCCCGGATCCGCGAGCTCGAGGCCGAGGCGCGAGCCTGGCGCGAGGACCCGTCACGCCGGGAGCGGGCCGCCGGCGATGTGCCCGCGCCCGACGACGCCGGAACCGAGCCGCCGCCCCCACCGGGACCGCACCCTGAGCCCGCGGCCGGGTGCGGCGAGGCGACGTGCGCCGCTCGGCCCGTGGGACACGGCGCCGCCGGGCCGGGTGTCGACCAGGGGGCCGTCGGCGATCAGGTCGCGCGTGCCGCCCAGGGGGCCGCCGGGCTGGCCGCGGCCCTCGGGGACCTGGCACGGCTCCTGGCCGGCGCGGTCCCGGGGTCCGGGTCGGTCGCTGGCGACGCGCCCGGCCCCGGGGGCGAGGGTCGCGACCGCACGGTCGCCGGTCCACCCGCGACCATCGTGGGGACGGGCGGCACCTCGCCCCCCGCCACGGCGGTGCCCCGGGCCCGGCGGGACCCGGTACCGCTGCCGGGTGGCATGTTCGACGACACGGTCGAGGCGGCCGAGCACCTGTTGCGGACTCCCGGCGCGGTGCTGGTGGTCGACGGCTACAACATCACGATGACCGGCTGGCCCGATCTGGGGGCCGCCGAGCAGCGTCGGCGCCTGGTCACCGCGCTGTCCGATCTCGCCGCTCGTACGTCCACGCAGGTCGAGGTGGTGTTCGACGGGGCGGAGGTCGAGCCTCTGACGGTGCCCGTGCGCGTGCGCCAGCTCGTGCGCGTGCGGTTCTCCGACCCGGGCGTCGAGGCCGACGACGTGGTGATCGACCTGGTCGGTCGCATTCCCGCGGCCACCCCGGTGATCGTGGCGTCCAGCGACAACCGGGTGCGGGCAGGGAGCCGACGGTGGGGCGCCAACCTCCTGCACGCCCGCCAGCTGGTCGACGTCCTCCGTCGCTGAGGTCGGCAAAACGTCGTACCCCCTCCGTAGGGTGCCCGGGGTACGGCCTGTGACGCTGCGTCGCGGGCGAACCGCGAGGAGGCGTGCATGCACGGATCCGACAGTTCCCGATGGAGCCCGGCGGGTGGCGACCAGGGCGAGGCCCAGGGCCTCGTCATCGACTGCGACGAGTGCGCCATGCAGCACACCGACGCATGCGCCGACTGCGTGGTCACCTTCATCTGCTCGCGCGAGCCGGGCGAGGCGGTGGTGGTCGACGTGGTGGAGGAGCGGGCCATCCGTCTGCTGTCCGGCGCGGGGCTCCTGCCCGCGCTGCGCCACGTCCGCCGCACCGGCTGACCTGCCGGCCGCCGCTCGGGCGGTCACATCCACCTGTCGAGTTGCCGCGGTCGGGCCTGGTCGGCACGATGGCGCGGTGAGCACGACCGTCCGTCCCACCCGACGTGTCCCCACGTCCGACGAGGTGGTCGCCCTCGGGCGGGCCGAGGGCCTGGATGCGGTCGGCATCGCGCCGGCGACGGCGTTCGCCACCACGCGCCGTCACCTCGACGACCGCCGTGCCGCGGGCCTGGCGGCGGAGATGCGCTTCACCTACTTGCATCCCGAGCGCTCGTCCGACCCGGCGACGGCGCTGCCCGACGCGAGGGCTCTGGTCGTGGCCGCCCGCAGCTACCGCCGGGCGGTGAACGGCGCGGACGGCGCAGACAGCGTGGACGGCGCTGACGAGGCCGCGTCGCCCGGCGCGCGTCCTCGAGGGCGCGTCGCCCGTTATGCGTGGGACGATCACTACCAGCCGTTGAAGCGCTCCCTGATGGTGATCGCCCGGTCCCTCAAGGCCGAGGGGTGGCGCGCCCGGGTGCTCGCCGACGACAACGCTCTCGTCGACCGCGAGGCCGCCTACCGAGCGGGCCTCGGCTGGTACGGCAAGAACGCCAACCTGCTGCTGCCCGGCGAGGGCAGCTGGTTCGTCCTCGGCTCGGTCGTCACCGACGCGCCGCTGGCGGCGACGACCGAACGCGTGCCGGACGGCTGCGGCGCCTGCACCCGGTGTCTCGACGGGTGCCCGACGGGTGCGATCGTGGCGCCGGGCGTGGTGGACGCCCGCCGCTGCCTGGCCTGGCTGCTCCAGGTCGAGGGCGCGTTCCCCCGCGAGCACCGGGTGGCGCTCGGCGACCGGCTCTACGGGTGCGACGACTGCCAGGAGGTGTGCCCGCCGAACCGTCGCGTCGGCCGCACCACCGAGGCCCCGGCGGCCGATCCCGGCTCCCGGGCCACCGTCGACGTCGTCGAGATGCTCGCCGCCACCGACGAGGAGCTGCTCGAGCGGCACGGCCGCTGGTACGTGCCCCGCCGGCAGGCTCGATACCTGCGCCGCAACGCGTTGATCGTGCTGGGCAACGTCGGCGAGCCGTCCGACGGACGCGTCGTCGCGGGACTGCGCCGAGCCCTGGCCCACGACGACGGCCTCGTGCGCGCCCATGCGGTGTGGGCGGCTCGGCGACTGGGCCTCGACGATCTTCTGGTCGATGTGCATCCCGCCCTCGACGACGACCCCGACCCCTTGGTGCGCGCCGAGCTGGCCGCGCCCGTCGACCGGCGCTGAGCGCGCCCGAGGAGCCCTGCCACCGCGTGTCGCACCTGCTGGTCACGAACGACTTCCCGCCGAAGATGGGCGGCATCCAGTCCTACCTCTGGGAGCTGTGGCGCCGCCTCGATCCGGCCACGTTCACGGTGCTCACGACGCCGTACGAGGGCGCGGGGGAATGGGACGCAGCCCAGGCCTTTCGGGTCGTGCGCACGCCCGACAAGGTCCTGTTGCCCACCCCCTCTCTGGCGCGGCGCATCGACGATCTGGCCGCCGAGACGGGAGCCAGCTTGATCGTGCTCGATCCGGCGCTGCCCCTCGGGCTGCTGGGACGCCGGCTGTCCCGCCCCTACGGCCTGGTGCTGCACGGCGCCGAGGTCACGGTGCCGGGCAGGCTCCCGGGCGCCCGTGACCTGCTCGGGGGCGTGCTCCGCGGTGCGGCCGAGGTGATCGCGGCCGGCGGCTACCCGGCGGCGGAGGGGGAGCGGGCGGCGGGACGTGCCCTGCCGGTGACGATCGTGCCCCCGGGGGTCGACCCGGCGCGCTTCGTGCCGCTCGACGCCGAGCGGCGGGCGAAGGCGCGGGCGCTGTTCGACCTGCCCGAGCACGGCCGGGTGGTGGTGAGCCTGAGCCGGCTGGTGCCGCGCAAGGGCATGGACGTGCTCATCGAGGCGGCGGCGCAGCTCGCGCCCGCCCGGCCCGACCTGGTGGTGGCCATCGGCGGCTCGGGGCGTGATCGACGCCGGCTCGAGCGGCTGGTCGAGCGGGCGGGGGCGCCGGTACGACTCCTCGGTCGGGTGCCCGAGCCCGACCTTCCCGCCCTCTACGGCAGCGCTGACGTGTACGCCATGCTGTGCCGCAACCGCTGGGCGGGGCTGGAGCAGGAGGGGTTCGGCATCGTGTTCCTCGAGGCCGCGGCGTGCGGCGTGCCCCAGGTCGCGGGCGACAGCGGCGGCGCCGCCGAGGCGGTCGCCGACGGCGAGACCGGCGTGGTCGTGCCGCGGCCCGACGATCCCCGGGCCGTGGCCGCCGCGCTTGCGCCGCTGCTCGACAGCCCCGATCTTCGGGCGGCGATGGGTGCCGCCGCCCGGCATCGGGCCGAGACGGAATTCGCCTACGACGTGCTGGCCGGTCGGCTGGCGGGGGTGCTCGATCGATGGTGACCCCGGCCGAGCGCGACCTCGACGGCGACGACATCGCCGCCGGTGGCGGCATCGTCAGGCTCGACGTGTGGCTGACGGCAGTCTTCACCGTGGTGTCGGTGGCCGCGGCGGTCGTGCCCGACCCCCTCCAGTACGTCGCGGTGCCGCTCGACCTCGTGCTGTTCGTGGTCGGCTGCGTCGCCTTCCTCTGGGCCTACGCCGTGGCGATCGGGCGGAGCCGCTACGAGGTGCTGACGATGGGCGGTGTGTTCTTCCTCGGTGAGCAGGTCGCGCCGCCCCGTGTCGCTCGCACCCTGCGCGTCGCGCTCGCGGTGCAGGTGGTGGTGGCCGTGGGGGTCGCCGCGGTCCGCCCGTTCACCGCCCTCGCCTTCGGGGTCCTCGTGCCGGTGCTCGGTCTCGGGCTGATGGCGCTCTGGGGGGCGCGCCACGGTCGGTTCCCTGGCAAACCGGGGTGAACGGGCAGGTCGAGGCACGGCCGGATCCCCGTCCGGGCCACCTGTGCGCGGGCTGTAACGTGAGCCGGACAGGATCCGCGACCGGCAGGGGGCTGCACACGATGGCTGACCAGGCGACCCAGCAGATGGTCGTCGGCGCGTCGCCGCAGCGCACGTGGGACGTGCTGACCGACTTCGACGACTACCCGACCTGGGCCACCGACCTGAAGTCGGCCGAGGTGGTCTCCCGCGACGACGAGGGCCGACCGCTCGAGGTGGCGTTCCGGGCCGCGGCGATGGGCCGCAGCACGAACTACACGCTCCGCTACGACTACAGCGCCGCGCCCGACGTGCTGGCCTGGCGGCTGGTCGAGGGCGACATCACCCGCAAGCTCGACGGCAGCTACGAGCTCGCCCCGGTGGACGGCGACGCGGACCGCACGGCGGTCACCTACCACCTCGAGGTCGATCTCATGGTGCCGTTGCCCGGCTTCGTGAAGCGGCGGGCCGAGAGCCGCATCGTGTCGACCGCCCTGCGTTCGCTGCGCGCCCACCTCGAGAGCTGATGTCGCCGGCTGGGGCACCGGGCACGGGCGGGTCGCCCACCCGCATCCTGCTGTTCACCGGCAAGGGCGGCGTCGGCAAGACGACCGCCTCGGCCGCCACGGCTCTGCGCTGCGCGGATGCCGGGCTCCGCACGCTGGCCCTGTCCACCGACCCCGCCCACTCGCTGGGTGACGCGTTCGACGTGCCGCTCGGCCCGCTGGTCGCGCCCGTGGCCGACGGCTTGTGGGCCCAGCAGCTCGACGCGCAGGATCGCATGGAGGACGCCTGGGCCGAGATCCAGCGCTACCTGCTCGAGGTCTTCCGGTGGGCGGGCGTCGAGGGGCTCGAGGCCGAGGAGCTCTCGGTCGTTCCCGGTCTCGACGAGATCTTCGCCCTCAGCGACATCAAGCAGCACGCCACCACGGGCGACTGGGACGTCGTCGTCGTCGACTGCGCGCCGACCGCCGAGACGATCCGCCTCCTGTCGCTCCCCGATGTGCTCGGCCGCTACATGGAGCGCGTGCTCCCCATGGGGCGCACCGTCAACAAGGTCGTCTCGCCCCTCCTCTCCCGGGTCACCAACCTGCCCGTCGCGGGCGACGACGTGTTCGCCGCCACCGAGCGGTTCTACGACCGCCTCGCCGGCGTGCGGGAGCTGCTCACCGACGGCAAGCGCACCAGCGTGCGCCTGGTGGTCAACCCGGAGCGCATGGTCATCGCCGAGGCCCGCCGCACGCACACCTACCTGTCCCTCTTCGGCTATCACGTCGACGCGGTGATCGCGAACCGCTTGCTCCCCGACGATGTGACCGACCCGTGGTTCGCCCGGTGGAAGGCGGCCCACGCCGAGCACCTCGCGGCGATCGACGCGGGGTTCGCCCCCCTGCCGGTGCTGCGCGTGCCGTTGCAGCCCACCGAGCAGGTGGGGCCTGCGGCGCTGCGGTCCTTCGCCGACACCCTCTACGGCGATGAGGACCCGACGGCCCGCTACGGGGTCCGCGAGCCCATGCGGGTCCGGCGCGACGGCGAGGCGATGGTCCTCGAGATCGACCTGCCCTTCACCGACCGCGACGACCTCGACCTCGGGCGCACGGGCGACGAGCTGCTGGTGCGCGTCGGCCCCTACCGCCGGGCGGTCGTGCTTCCCGACGCCCTCCGACGGCGCACGGTCGGCGGTGCAGCCCTGGCGGACGGTCGCCTGGCGGTGTCGTTCGTCGATGCGGCGGTGGTCGGCGGGGTACCGGCGGGCCGCGCCGTGGGCTGAGCCCTCGGCGCCACACGGCACAAGGAGCGACCGATGACCACGACCACGACCGACGGCGACCTGCCCCCGGCCGCGCAGGCGCGAGCTCGCGAGGGCGTCGAGCACCTGCAAGCCGCGGCCCGCGAGCTGATCGAGGCGGCCCGGGCGGCGCTCGACGTGGCAGAGGAGTGGGTGAGCGACCCCGAGTCCGTCGCGTCGCTCGCCGGCACGCTGGCGACGGTCGGCGACGTGGCCCAGCGGGTGGCGAGCGGGGCCGGCTGGGCGACCTCACGCCCGGCTGCGTCCGGCGCTCCCGGCCCCGACGTGGCGGACGAACCTCGGGTCCAGCACATCGAGGTCAGCTGACGGCTCGGCGCACCATCCTGGGCGACGACCGCGGAACGCGGCCGCACACGAGCGCTCGTCGTGGCCTACGATCGCCACGTCTTCACCTGGCCCACGGGGGTCCTCCCCGTCGGCCGATGCACGATCGACCCCATCGCACAGGAGGCGCCGTGGCGGCAGTGACCGAGGCCACGATCCGGGAGCTGGCATCGATCAGGGGGAAGAAGGCGCCCGTCACCTCGTGCTACCTCGACGTCGACGGCCGCAGGTTGGCCCGTCACAAGGATCTCGAGCACGAGGTGGAGGTCACCCTCAAGGGGGTGAAGTCGCAGGCGGACGGGCAGCCGTCGGTCGAACGCGACCTGCACCGCATCGAGCGCTACGTCCGTGACGAGCTCGACCGGTCGCGCGTGCGTGGCGTGGCGATCTTCGCCTGCTCCGCCGATGACCTGTGGCGGGTCGTCGAGCTGCCGGTGCCGGTGCGCACCAGGGTGGTCGTCAACCACGCGCCCGTCGTCGGCCAGCTCGAGTCGCTGCTGCAGGAGCACGAGTCGATCGGCGTGCTGATGGCCGACCGCCAGCGAGCCCGCATGTTCGTCTTCGAGCTGGGCGAGCTCGTCGAGCGCTCGGAGCTGTTCGAGCAGCTGCCCCGGGAGACCGACGTCCGCGGCCTGCGCGACCGCGGCGGCGACCATCCCGAGGCGTTGACGGCGCACACCCGCCAGCACCTCCGCAACGCCGCCCAGGTCGCCTTCGCGGTGTGGAGCCAGCACCCCTTCTCGCACCTGGCCATCGCCGCGCCGGACGATCTCGCCGGTCAGCTCGAGTCCGATCTGCATCCTTACCTGGCCGAACGGCTCGCCGGGCGCCTCGCGGTGCCGGTCACCGCCGATGACGCCCAGGTGCTCGCGGCGGCCCAGCAGATCGAGTCGCAGCTCGAGCGCCGACACGAGGCGGAGCAGGTCGATCGGTTGCGGGAGGCGGTCGCCGCCGGGCGCCGAGGCGTGGCCGGTCTGGCCGACACGGTCGAGGCCCTCGGTGACCATCGGGTCGACACGCTCCTCGTGTCCGAGGGGTTCAGCGTCCCTGGGTGGCGCTGCGGCGGGTGCGACCGGTTGGCGACCATGGGCCGGACGTGCAAGCACTGCGGCGGCGAGATGTCCGAGGTGGCCGACGTCGTCGAGGAGGCGATCGAGGAGGCGCTCTCGCAGTCCTGCCACGTGGAGATCTGCGTGGGCAATGCCGATCTCGACGTCATGGGCCGCGTCGGCGCCCGGCTCCGCTATTGAGCGCGCCCGCAGGCCGCCTGCTGGCGGGCATCGACGTCGGTGGAACCAAGATCCTCGGCGTGCTGGTCGACCCGGACGAGCCGGGCGTGGTGGTCGACGAGGCGCGGGTGCCGACGCCGGACGGCGAGCAGGCGGTGCTCGACGCCATGGCCGAGACCGTCCGCCGGCTCGCGGCGGGGACCGCGGGCGCCGCGGCCGGCATCGGCGCGGTGGGGGTGGGCATCGCCGGGCTGGTCGACCGGCTCGGCATCCTGCGGGTCGGACCGAACCTCCCCGGCCTGCACGGGGTGCGCGTCGGCGCCGAGCTCGACGACCGACTGTCGTTGCCGGTCCGGGTCGACAACGACGTCACCTGCGCCACCTGGGGCGAGCACCTCGCCGGGTCCGCCCGGGGCGAGAGCGATGTCGCCTGCGTCGCCTTGGGCACGGGTATCGGCGGGGGCCTCATCGCCGGGGGCGAGCTGGTGCGCGGCGCACGGGGGTACGCCGCGGAGGTCGGTCACATGGTCGTCGATCCCCGTGGGCCGGAGTGCCCGTGCGGTCGGAGGGGGTGCTGGGAGCGGTTCGCGTCCGGCAACGGCCTTGGTTGGTTGGCCCGCGAGGCGGCCGCGGCCGGGCGGTTCGCCCGGGGTGTCGAGATCGCCGGGTCGGTGGCCGATCTGCGCGGGGAGCACGTCACGGCCGCAGCGGCAGACGGCGACGACGAGGCCTTGGCGATCGTGTCGACGTTCGCGGGGTGGGTGGCGCTCGGTATCGGCAACCTGGTGGCGGTGCTCGACTGCTCGCTGGTGGTGATCGCCGGGGGACTGGTCGAGGCCGGCGACCTGCTGCTCGATCCGGTGCGTGCGGCGGTCCCGCCGCACGTCATGGGCTACCCCGAACGCGATCTGCGCATCGTCGGCGCGGAGTTGGGGGAGCACGCCGGCGCGATCGGCGCCGCGCTCCTCGGTGGCCGGGAAGCCGCCGAGCTGCCCGGCCGGCGGTAGCCGATCGGCTGCGCCCGCCGCCGGTCAGTGCCCCTGGTGGTCGTTGTGCCGCTGGCGGCACTGCTCGATCTCGCGGATGGCGGCCTTGACGCCCTCCCAGCCGCGGACGTTGGAGTGCTTCTCGGGCTCGAGCACCTTGTAGACCTCGAAGAAGTGCTCGATCTCGTCGACCAGGTGGTTGGGGAGGTCGGCCATGTCGTTGACGTGCCCCCAGCGCGGGTCCACGGAGGGCACGCACAGGATCTTGGCGTCGGGCCCCGCGTCGTCCTCCATCCAGAACACGCCGACCGGGCGGGCGGTGATCCAGCAGCCGGGGAAGGTGGGCTCCTCCAGCACGACGAGGGCGTCGAGCGGGTCGCCGTCCTCGGAGAGCGTCTCGGGGATGAAGCCGTAGTCCGCGGGATAGGTCGTCGCCGTGAAGAGGCGCCGGTCCAGCCGCATCACCCCGGTGACGTGGTCGTACTCGTACTTGTTGCGGCTGCCGCGGGGGATCTCGATCAGGACGTCGATCTCTGTGGTCACCCCGCGATGATTTCGGAAATGCCAGGTCGGGGCCAATCTCGGGGATGTCAGATGGGTCACGTCGTGTGGCAGATGCCACGCTCCGCAGCGGTGCCGGGGTGAGGGGCGAGAGAGGCGTGAACCCTCGGGAGTACCGTTCTCCCATGGAGTTCCGCCGCATCACGGGCCTGCCGCCGTACGTCTTCACGATCATCGACGGTCTGAAGCGCGAGGCCCGGCGCGCCGGACTCGACGTCATCGACCTCAACTTCGGCAACCCCGACATCCCCTCGCCCCATCTCGCGGTCGACAAGCTCAGCGAGGCGGCGCACAACACCCGGAACCACCGCTACTCGGCCAGCCGCGGCATCCCCAAGCTGCGCCAGGCGCTGGCCGATCTGTACATGCGCCGCTTCGGCGTCGCGCTCGACCCCGAGCGCGAGGTGATCACGACCATCGGCGCCAAGGAGGGCTTCTCGCACCTGATGTGGGTGCTGCTCGGGCCGGGCGACGCCGCGCTGGTGCCGTCGCCGTCGTACCCGATCCACCTGTTCGCCCCGCTGTTCGCCGGGGCGTCGGCCCGCGAGATCCCCATGTCGGCCGACGGCAACTTCATGGAGCGGGTGCGCGAGGCGTACGAGTACTCCTGGCCGAAGCCGCGGGTGATCGTGCTGAGCTTCCCGCACAATCCCACCACCGCCACCGTGGAGCTCGACTTCTTCCAGGAGGTGGTCGACTTCGCGCGCGAGCGCGAGGTCGTCGTGGTGCACGACAACGCCTACGCGGAGCTGGGCTTCGACGGGTTCGATCCGCCGTCGATCCTGCAGGCAGAGGGGGCGAAGGAGTGCGCGGTCGAGCTGTACTCGCTCACCAAGTCGTTCTCGATGGCCGGCTGGCGGGTGGCGTTCCTCGCCGGCAACGCGGAGGTGGTGCAGGCGCTGGCCAAGCTGAAGTCGTACCTCGACTACGGCACGTTCCAGCCCATTCAGATAGCCGCGACCGTC
>CAYUXB010000088.1:8722-12661 GCA_964448525.1 uncultured Acidimicrobiaceae bacterium | reverse complement strand
CATGATGCCGGGGGCCTGGATCTCCATGCGGCGGTCCTGCACGCCGGTCAGCGGGCCCTTGCCGTCGACCGGCTGGCCGAGGGCGTCGACCACGCGACCGAGAAGGCCGTCGCCGACGGGCACGGAGAGGATGCGTCCGGTCGCCTTGACCGACTCACCCTCCTTCACCGCGGCGGCCTCGCCCAGCACCACGGCGCCGATCGAGTCCTCGTCGAGGTTCAGCGCCAGGCCGAGGTCGCCGCTCTCGAACTCGAGCAGCTCGTTGACGGAGGCTTCGGGCAGGCCGTTCACGGTGGCGATGCCGTCGCCGACCTCGACCACCCGACCGACCTGAGCGGTCTCGACGCCGGGCTTCCAGTCATCGAGGTTCTTGCGGAGCGCCGAGGCGATGTCGGCGGTATTGATGGTCAGCTCTGCCATCGTGGAGTCCTCGTCGTCTCGTGTCTCAGAATGCGTTCTTCAGCTGGTCGAGACGGCCGCGCACCGACCCGTCGATGACGGTGTCGCCGACCTGGGCGACGATGCCACCCAGGACCGACGGGTCGACCACGACCTTGACCTCGACCTGCTTGCCGGTGGCCTGACCCAGGGCCTGGGCCAGGCGCTTGCGCTGGTCGTCGTTCAGGTTGATCGCCGAGCGCACCTCGGCGACCTCCTTGTTGGCTTCGGCCGCGCTCATCTCGACCAGCTGCCGGATGATGGTCGGCAGCTCGCGGGCCCGACCCGTGCCGACGACCAGTGACACCAGCGCGACCGTGGTCGAGCTGGCCCTGCCGCCGAGCAGGTCCTCGATGATCTGCTGGCGGCGGCTCGCCGGGATGCCGGGATCGGTGAGCGCGTCGCGCAGCTCGTCAGACCCCTGCAGGGTCTGGCTGAAGCGGAACAGCTCGTCCTCGACCTCGCCGAGGGTGCCCTCGGCGCGGGCGACACCGAAGAGCGCTTCGGCGTATGCAAGTGTGCGATCGTCTGCCATCACATCGTCCTAGTGAGCGCGGAGCTCCTGATGAGCGGGGTGGTGCGGCGCCCTCACGAGCGCTGCGCCGCCACCTGGTTGATGTAGTCCTCGACGAGCTGGGTCTGCGTCGCCGTGTCGAGGTTGCGCTGCACGACCGTCTCGGCGGCACCGATCGCCAGCTGGGCGACCTCGCCACGCAGGTCGTTCATCGCCTGCGCCTTGGCGCCGTCGATGTCGGTGATCGCCCGCGTGCGCAGCTCGGCCAGCTCGGACTGGAGGCGGGCCTCCTGGTCGCGCTTGATCTGGTCGGCAGCCTGGCGTGCCTCTTCGATGATGCGCCCGGCCTCGGACTTGGCGTCGTTGAGCTGAGCCCGGTACTCGGCGAGCACCGAGTCGGCCTCGGACCGCTGGTCCTCCGCCGCCTGGATGTCGCTCCGGATCTTCTCGGTGCGGTTGTTCATCGCCTGGCGCATGGCCGGCAGGCCGAACTTGGCGATGAAGAAGAAGACCACGAGGAAGCCGACCGCGCCCCAGATGATCTCGTTCGTCTCGGGAAGGAGCGGGTTGGGCGCTTCCTGGCAATCGTCGATCGTGCCGCCGCCTTCGAGGGTCTCGATGCAGAGCTCCTCGGCGTGGCCGATATCACCTTCCGCGCTCGCCGGGCTGGCGAACGCGAGCACGAGGCCGAGCGCCAGCGCTGCGAGCAGCAGCAGTCTCTTGGGTCGCATGGGGATCGTTCCTTCCGACCTTCCGGTCAGCCCTGGGCGAGGAAGAAGACGACGAAGCCGATGAGGGCGAGTGCCTCGACGAAGGCGATGCCGAGGAACATCGTGGTGCGGACCATGCCGGCCGCCTCGGGCTGGCGGGCCATCGCCTGGACCGACTGGCCGACGAGGTAACCGATGCCGATGCCGGGACCGATGGCGCCGAGGCCGTAGGTCAGGGCGGCGAGACCGGTGTTGTCGATACCGCCGGAGGCCTCCTGGGCCAGGATGGACAGGTTGGCAAGCATTGTCGCTTTCCTTCTCCTGAAGTGACTTGTGTCGGGAACTGGTGAGAACGATGGCTAGCTGGTGGCGATCGCCGGGTGGCGATCAGTGAGTACCGATCGAGGATCGCTGCGAGGGAGACGATGGCTCCCGCGATCGGTACTCAGTGCTCATGCGACACCGCGGCGCCGATGTAGACCCCGGCGAGCAGGGTGAAGACGTAGGCCTGCAGGAACGAGACCAGCACCTCGAAGGCGGTGAAGAAGACGACCGCGATGACCGGCAACGGCAGGAAGATGACGTTCCACTGGGCGATCCACAGTGCGGAGGACAGCACCGCGAACGTGACCAGCAGGATGTGCCCGGCCAGCAGGTTGGCGAAGAGACGAACCGTGTGGCTGAAGGGCTGGACGATGAACTTCGAGATGAACTCGATCACCACCACGAGCGGCAGGATCCCGAGCGGGACGCCCGGCGGCACCAGCGCGTGCTTGAGGTAGCCGATGGGGCCGTGCTCCTTGAAGCCCGAGCCGTGGTACAGCACGTAGGTCAGCAGCGCGAGGAACATCGGCAGCGCGATGCGCGCCGTGGCCGGCATCTGGATGACGGGCACGACCTCGAAGATGTTGCAGAAGAAGATGAAGAAGAACAGCGACAGGAAGTACGGCGTCCACTTCAGGCCGTCGGTGCCCATGGTGGGCAGCGAGATCTGCTCGTCGATGAACTCCACCGACATCTCGGCGAAGTTCTGCGTGCCCGTGGGCACCAGCTGCTTCTTGTTGCCGAGGATGAAGATCGCCATCGTGATGATGACGGCGAAGAAGTAGACCAGGACGACCTTGTTGATGCCCCACGTGTTGTCACCGATGAACTCGGGCCAGTTGACGATGTGGCTGAGGGGCGGGAACTCTGCGCCGATGATCACCGGGACGCTGACTCCTTGGTGGCATCCGGCTTGAGGCCGGGGAAGGCGAGGGACGCGGACACGTACCGGAGCTCCCAGAGCAGGAGTCCGAGATGGGTCACGATGAGGGTGAGGCCGAGCGGCAGGGGCTCGACCCATGACAGGTCCTTGACGGCCCAGACAGCCAGGCCGATCAGGGCGATGCGCACCAGGTAGCCGAACAGGGCGGCGCCCATGAGCAGGCCGTAGCTGATGCGGGATGCCGCCGCCAACACCCAGGCGGCGAGCAGGAAGTTGACGACGACCACCGCCATGGCGAAGGCCGCCGACAGCGCACCGTCGACGCCCCACGGCGCGAGGGCGAGCAGCAGGATGACCGGAGCCGCCGGCAGGGCCCGCCGCACCATGTCGGTGGCGATCTCGCGCTCGGGCGCAGGCCCGAGATCACGGCCGGTGAACGTGTCGGTCATCGATGCACCCTTCGGGATGCACCGGATGGCCGATCGGCCGTGCGGACCGAGGAGGTCACCGAGCCCATGGTTCGCTCGCGGCGCTCGCTCACGTCCCGGCACCTCGGAGGTCGCGATCACCGCTGGCGCCGATGCCGGGCTCGAGACGCATGTCGATCGCCGGCGGCGCGACGTTGGCCGGGGCGGCGCCGCTGCGACGGGCCATCACGTCGGCCTCCTCGATCTTCATGTCGCGGTCGTAGCCGAGCCAGAGCTTGGCGAAGATGCCGCAGACGCCGAAGACGGCGAACCCGATGGTGAAGCCCGGGCGGGTGCCCAGCCAGCCGTCGACGCCGGCGCCGAGGAAGCCCAGGAGGACGGGTGTGACGACGATCTCGACGGCTCGCGTGAAGCCGTCGTTGTAGCCCTTGTTGATCTTTCGCTTCGTTGCGAGATCGAACACCGGTGTACCCCGTCTGGATGCGGTCGAACCACCCGGACCGCTGTGCTTGTGAACTGTTTCGCAATCTACTTGACCGCATCTGCACGAGGGCAAATCCACGGTCCGGATCGACGGCGCGGCAGGTTAGCAAGACCGCGAGTCGGAGTTCCCAACCGGGAAACCGGCGCACCCCCTCAGAC
>CAYUXB010000088.1:0-8622 GCA_964448525.1 uncultured Acidimicrobiaceae bacterium | reverse complement strand
CAGCGGCAGGACCACCTGGGCGACGGCGAGGAGCCCGAGTTGACGAGCTCGGGCGCGCAACTGTCCCGGCCCGCGGCGGCCGCGTCGTCGACGTGGGTGTCGAGGATGTCGGTGGCGACGGCGTTGACCGACGTGCCGGAGTCCGCCGCATCAGTGGCGGTGCGTCGCCACCGGGGGCGGGGGCGGCCGCCCGGCGGGTGAGGACCGGGTGTCGTCCGGCGTCAGCCCGCCCTGCTCGGGGCCGTTGCCGTGGCGTCGGGCCTGCCAGCCCGGGGCGAACAGGGTGTAGAGGAACAGGCCGAGGGCCGCCACGGCCAGCGGGATGAACCCCACCCCGTTGCCGGTGTACACGGGCACGAGCACCGCGGCGGACAGCAGCGCCGTCCACGTCCACAGGATGAGCACCGCGCGCCGCTGACCGTGGCCCAGGCGCATGAGCCGGTGGTGCAGGTGACCCTTGTCGGCGATGGTGAGGCCCGATCTGCCCTTCGCGCGGCGCAACAGGGCCCAGATCGTGTCGAGGATCGGCACGCCGAGGATGACGAGCGGCAGGAACAGCGGGGCGAAGAAGAAGAACGTCTGGCCCCCCACCGTCGTGTCGTCGGTGTTCCCCCCGATGGCGATGGTGGACGCCGCCATCAGCAGGCCGAGCGTCAGCGCCCCGGCGTCGCCCATGAAGATCTTCGCCGGGTGGAAGTTCCATGGCAGGTAGCCGAGGCAGGCGCCGACGACGCAGGCGGCGATGAGGGCGCCGATGTTGTCGTCGCTGATGATCGAGTCGTCGTTGTCGAGGTGCTCGGCGAAGAGCAGGATCGCCCCTGCGCCAATCGCCACCACCCCCGCGGCCAGACCGTCGAGGCCGTCGATCAGGTTGACCGCCTGGGCCATGCCCACGACCCAGACCACCGTGATGAGCGGCACCAGATCGGGCGGCAGGGCGACGAGCCCGACGAACGGCACCCGGAAGAACAGGATGGCCACGCCCGAGATGGCGAGGATGCTGCCCGCCAGCACCGAGCCGGCGGTCTTGGCGGGGGCGGACACCTCGCGCAGGTCGTCGATCTGGCCGACGGCGAACATCGTCAGCGTGGCGAGGACGACGCCGAGCGGAGGAGCGATCGTGCGGAACACCGGCTGGAAGTCGCCGGTCAACCACCCCACACCGAAGCCGACCAGCACACCGGCCACGATGCCGGCGCCGCCGAGGAGCGCGGTGGGCCGTGTGTGCACGCGACGGGCGTCCGGGTGGACGACCGCGCCGACGCGGAACGACAACGCCCGCAGCAGGGGCATCGACACGAAGCTGACGATGAAGGCGGAGCCGATGACGGCGAGGTAGGCGATCACCGCCGCATCACCCCCCGGGGCGGGATCACGAGGGTCGCCCGGTCACTCGAGCTCGATCTGCGCGATCTGGGCGATGCGGCGCTCGTGGCGCCCGCCCTCGAAGGTGGTGGTGAGCCACAGGGTGAGGATCTCGTCGGCCAGCGCCGGTGCGACGATGCGGGCGCCGATGGCGAGGACGTTGGCGTCGTTGTGCTCGCGGGACATGCGTGCCGTGTAGAGATCGTTGCACAGCGCGGCGCGCACCCCGCGGACCTTGTTCGCCGCGATCTGCTCGCCCTGGCCGGAGCCGCCGAGCACGATGCCGCGGTCGCAGTCGCCCTTGGCGACGGCCCGGCCGACGTCCGCGCAGATCGGCGGGTAGTCGACGGAGGTGTCGCTGTCGGTGCCCTTGTCGACCACCTGGTGACCGAGCGAGCGGAGCGTTTCGGCGAGGTGGGCCTTCAGCCCGAAGCCTGCATGGTCAGAACCGATGGCGACGCGCACGTCATCTCCGTGAGTAGCCGGTCGTGGGGTCGGTCGCGTGCGTGTCGCTGCGGCGGATGACACCCCGACGCACGCGGGACCGGTCAGCGTAGGCGGCGCTGCGGGGTGGACCGCCGACCAGCAGGTCGACGAACTGTCGGAGCTGGCCCTCGAGCTCGTCGGCCGTGTCCTCGTAGACCGACCGGGGACGGCCGACGGGGTCCGCGATGTCGTCGTCGGGGTCGTCGCCCATCAGATCGGCCGGTCGCCGGCCCTCGGCGATGCGGGCCAGCCACGCGTACACCGACTCGCCCTCCCCGCGGGGGCCCACCTGCTCGCCGCGGCGCACGAGCTCCTTGAGCGTGAACGTGCGGTCCATCGGTGCGCCGTAGCTCGCGCACACCTCGCGCACGTGGTAGCGGGTCATGCCGATGATCAGCGGCGTCGTGCGGGCCATCTCGGCGTCGACCGTGCGGCTGACGTGGTGGCGCAGATCGACCCTGCGGGCGGCCATCGTGGCGACGGCGTCCGGGGTCGCCGGAGCACCGCCGGGCAGCAGCCCGGCGCTTCCGACCGATGCGCCGACACCCGCATGCGCGAACAACCTGCGGAGCAGGCCTTCTGCCATGGGGGACCGGCACTGGTTGGCGGTGCAGACCAACAAGATGTCGATGACCAGATTGTAGAGGCGCCCTCCGGATTCCTACAGTCGCTCGACCGGTCCCTCGTCCGGATCTCTCGACCCTGGAGTCCTGATGGCGCTCGATCCGCGCACCCCCGTCCTCGTCGGCGTCGGCCAGTGGAGCAACCGCGTCGACCGCGGGGAACCCGCCGCCGAACCGGCCGACATGATGGCCGAGGCCCTCCGCCGGGCGGCCGCCGACAGCGGCGCCACGGGCGACGTGCTCGCCGGGGCGGACGCCATCCGCGTGGTGTCCATCCTCTCGCGCCGCTACCGCAACGCCGCCCGCCTGGTGGCCGAGCGCATCGGGGCCAGCCCTCGCGACGAGGCCGTCAGCCCCATCGGCGGCAACGAGCCTCAGGCCCTCGTGAGCCAGGCGTGCCTCGACATCGCCGCGGGCGACGCCGACACGGTCCTGATCTGCGGTGGCGAGGCGTGGCGCACCCGGTCGAGCACCCCGCCCGACGAGCTGGGGTGGACCACCCAGGACGACTCGGTGCCGGCCGCCCGCCTCACCGCGCCCGAGGCCGAGCTCAACCACCCGGCCGAGGTCGCCCGCCAGATCTACATGCCGACGCAGGTGTACCCGCTGTTCGAGCAGGCGCTGCGCCACGCCGCCGGCCGGTCGGTCGAGGACCACCTTGTCCACGTCAGCGAGCTGTGGGCCCGGTTCGCCGCCGTCGCGGCCGACAACCCGCACGCCTGGATCCGCGACGGGATGACCGCCGAGGCGATCCGCACCCCCTCCGAGCGCAACCGGTGGGTGTGCTGGCCGTACACGAAGGTGATGAACGCCAACAACGCCGTCGAGCAGTCGGCCGCGCTGATCGTCTGCTCGGCGGGCCGGGCGACCGCGCTCGGCGTCCCCCGCGACCGCTGGGTGTTCCCCCAGGCGGGCACGCAGGCGCACGACACCTATGCGGTGTCCCACCGCCCCGACCTGGCCACCTCCGGCGCGATCCGCCTCGCGTCCCGCGAGCTGTTCGCCCTGGCGGGCAGGAGCCTCGACGAGGTCGCTCACGTCGACCTGTACTCGTGCTTCCCCTCGGCGGTGGAGATCGCCGCGGCGGAGATCGGTCTCGGGCTCGACAGGCAGCTCACCGTCACCGGTGGCCTCTCCTTCGCCGGCGGGCCGTGGAACAACTACGTGACCCACTCGATCGCCACCATGGCCGGCGTGCTCCGCGGCGACCCCGGTTCGCTCGGCCTCGTCACGGCGAACGGCGGGTACGTGACCAAGCACGCGCTCGGGCTCTACTCGACGGAACCGCCGGCCGGCGGCTTCCGGTGGGCCGACGTGCAGGAGTCGGTCGATGCCCTCCCCTGCCGGGGGGTGTGTGAGACCATCGACGACACGGTCGTCGGCACGGTCGAGTCGTGGGTGGTGCAGCACGGCCGCGACGGCGCGCCGGAGCGGGTGATCGCCTCGTGCCTGCTCGACGACGGACGCCGTGCGTGGGCCACCAGCGCGGACGACGGCGCGCTCGCCGAGATGGTCTCGGGCGCCGAGCAGATCGGCCGCGCGGTCAAGGTCGACTCGGCCGGCACGCTGCTCCTGTAGGCCGCCCCGGGGACCAGGGTCAGCCGTCGACCTCGGCGAGCCCGGCGGTGGCCGCCTGCGCTGCTGCGGGGTCGTCGAAGGCGACGATCGCGCAGCGACACCGATCCGCCTCGTCGACCGCGCCGTTCAGCTCGGTCACCCGGACGACGAGGTCGCGATCCAGGCCCGGCACGCCGTCGAGGACGAAAGCGGCGAGCGGCGACTGCACGCCGCTGAGGAGGTCCTCCCGGCCGGCCTGCTGGAGGGCGGCCCACAGCTCCCGCTGGCCGGCACGGAGCTCCTGCTCCTCGTCCACCGACAACGGTGAGCTGTCCCAGAGCACCCGCGCCCCGGGGGCGGCCGAGATGAGGCTCAGGTAGTCGCCCCCCTCCATCACGTACCAGATCTCGTCGACCTCGTGTGGGGCCGCGGTCCTCGAGAAGCCGAACATGAAGGCGAGATCCTGGTCGGCGAACACGGCTGCGCCGTCGCGGTCCAGCTCGTTGACGACCGCCCGCTGGATCCCGAGGTAACCGACGCCGGCTGCCCGCACGAGCACCCGTCCGTCCTCGGGGAACACGGTACGGGCCGCGGCCACGGCCTCGTGCGCCACGGGCTCCGCAGCGCTCACGGCGTCGACCTCGGCGATGCGCACGGACAGCGTCACCGATGCGACGACCACGATCGCCGCCAGCGCCCCACCGGCGATGCGCCGGGCCCGGGGGCTCTCGTCGAGGCGCGCGGCCAGCCAGAGCGTCCAGCCGGCCACGAAGACGATCAGCAGCGCGAGCGGCACCCTCCAGTAGAAGACGTAGCGCTCGGCGGCCCCGACGACCCGCGCGATCGACACCAGCCCGACGACCGCGAGGGTCGCGGTCAACGCCACGAGCGCGGCCGAGCCCCGGACGCTCCGTCGCCGCGTCGCCAGTACGGCGACGATCAGCAGAACGAGCGGAACGAGGAGCCACCAGGGCGACGACGGAAGGACGACGCTGCTGAACTCGTCCAACCGATGCTCACCGCCGAGCCAGGGTGGCGGCACACGGAACTCCTCCGCGAGCACCCTCGCCGCGGTGGTGAGACCGAGCACCGGCTCCGAGGCGTCGGTCTGGGCGCGCGCCAGCTCACGCACGTTCGACGGACGCAGGACCTCGTGCAGCAGCGGCGGGGCCCAGAGGACGAGGAGCGCCCCGGTCGTCCACGCGGCGGGCCGCCGCAACGCAGGCCACCCGTGGCCCGCCCGCATGCAGAGGACCACCGCCAGCACGGTCGCCGCCCCCACGAGCGGGAGGTAACCGAGGTGCGACTGCACGAGGATCGTGCCGACGACGGCCACGGCGGGCAGGACGCGCGGGGTGCCGTAGGAGAGGATCCACGCCAGGAGCACGAACAGGATGAAGGTGGGGTACGCGACGTTCGGGTTCCACGCGTCGAGCACCATCGAGGGACCCATGGCGCCGTAGGCGAGCCCCACCAATGCGAGCGCCACCACCAGGCGCGTCCCCCCGCCGCTGCGCCACGCCACCCAGGCGATCGCCGCCACCACGGCCGCCTGGAAGATCACGTGACCGACGAGGGTCGCCCACGCCGGCTGGCCCGAGATGATGGACAGCGGCGCGACCAGGTAGTACGGCGCCGGCCCGGGGTGGTTCCAGCCGAAGCGGCTGTAGACGCCGACGAGCGGGACGTCCTGGCTCGCGACGTCGCGCACGCGCAGATCCATGAGCGCGATGTCGCCCACGGGCAGGTAGTCGCGGCCGGTGCGCGTGAGGATCGCGACGACGAACGGCGCGAGGGCGACGATCACCAGCGCGACCACGGAGGCGTCGTGACGACGCGACGACAACCACCGGAGTCCGCCCATCCGGGCGAGCGTAACCGTGCCAAATCGTGAGACACACGTTTCAACGCTCGGCCCCAGGTACCCGGTGTCGGGGGCACCGGCGCCCGGGGCGCCGGTGCGGGGAGGCCGGTGCGGGAGGCCGGTGCAGGGAGACCGGTGTCCGGGGCGCCGCGGTCGACCGCGGCGCCCCGCTCGGCGGGCTAGGCCGTGAGCTCGGTGATCTTGGCCTGGAACGCCTGCTGCTCGGCGGTCGGGGCACCGCCGGCCTGCATGGCCATCAGCTTGGTCATGTCGCCCTCGACCTTGATCTGTCCCGACATGAAGGCCTGCATGGCCGCCTGCTGGTTGCCCTCGATGAACATCGCCTTGGCGACGTCGTAGGGCACGGTCAGCTTCGTCGGCGCACCCTCGACCAGGCCGCGTTCGAACTGGCCACCGGCCATGTGGATCTCACGGTCGCCGTCGGGACCACCGGCGACGACGATGTTGAGCTTCAGGTCCTTCATCGCGGGCGCCGGCTCCGGTGCCTCGTCGCGCAGACCCTCGACCGCCTCGAACCAGTCGTCGGACAGGAAGACGTGAGACATGTTTCCCCCTCTTTCTCGGGCATCGCCGACCCCGTGGCCGGACGACTCTCGCCGGATGGTTGCACACCCAGCGGCGCCGCGCTCGTCAGTTGGCAACACCCGTTGCCGAAATCTCGGGGCTCGTCGCACCGTCGCTCGGCGTGTGGCGGGCGAGGATCGCGTCGACGACTTCGTCGCTCGCTCCGACACCCCGCACCACGTAGCGGGCGGCGCCGTGCGCAGCCTGCTCGATGTCGAGGCCCCGCTGTCCGCCGGTCATGCGGCTCTCGGCGTAGAGCAGCACGAAGTAGTAGACGACGCCGGCGTTGGCGTGCGCCAGCACGGCCGGGTCGTCGTCGGTGCGCACCTGGCCGCGCTCCTGCCCCTCGGCCAGCAGCGCGGCGGCGTCGTCGGCCTGGAGCCGCTCGGACTGCGACCGGGCCTCCCGCAGCCGGCTGTCACCCCGCACCTGGCTGAGGATGATGCCGTACAGCCGGTGGTTCCCCGCGATGAACCGCACCGACTCGGCGGTGCCGACGTACAGGCGCTCCAGCGGGTCGTCGATGCCGGCGATCGCCTTGCCCTGCGCCCGCCGCAGCCGGCGACCCATGTCCACGACGATCTCCTGGAACAAGGTCTCCTTGTTCTCGAAGTACCAGTAGACGAGGCCCTTGGCGACACCCGCGGCCGCGGCGATGTCGATCATGCGGGTGTCCTCGTAGCCGCGCTCGGCGAAGAGCGTCTCGGCGTGGTGGAGCAGCTCGGCCTTCCGGTCCTTGCCGTGACGGGTCAGGCTGCGGCTCTCCTGTGACACCTTGGTCACGGTACTGGCCTCCCCGCCTGGGATGCGCGATCGGGCCGGAGCGGTCGGGCCAGCACCTCCTGCGCGAGCGACACCGCCAGACGGCCGTCCCGGGTCCAGATCGCGCCACGGGCCACCCCGCGGGCGCGGGCGGCCGCGACCGGCTCGAGCGTGTAGAGCAGCCACTCGTCGGTGCGGACCGGGTGGTGGAACCACATGCAATGGTCGAGGCTCGCCATCATCCGCGAGCCCCGCGGCGACGGGAGCGACTCGCCGACCACGCTCACCGGCCCCATGTCGGACACGAAGGTCAGCAGGCAGGCGTGCGTGACGGGATCGTCGGCCAGCCGGCCCGGCACCCGTACCCACACCGCCCGGGCGGCGGGTGCCGGCGGCTCGATCCAGCGGAGCTCGACGGGGCGCCCGCGCATCCACGGCGGCTCCTCGGGGGGCCTCGCGTCCTCGGGCGAGGTCACGCTCTCGACGGGCGACGGGGGCTGGTGCTCGTCGCCCGCCTCGTCCCGGTGGAACGAGGCGTCGAGGTTCAGGATCGCCTTGCCCTCCTGGATCGCCACGACGCGGCGGGTCGTGAACGACGACCCGTCACGGATGCGGTCGACCACGTAGTCGACCGGCGGCCCGTAGCTCCCGCCGCGCAAGAAGTACGCGTGCAGCGAGTTGACCGCGTGGTCTGCGACGACGGTGTGGGCTGCGGCCCGCAGCGCCTGGCTCGCGACCTGGCCGCCGAACAGGCGCATGCCCGGGAAGCGGGCGGCCGGGCCGGATCGGCTGGCGGTGCGGGCGCGGAACGTCGCCTCGTCCACCTGCTCGAGGTCGAACAGGCCGCCGACGCGGCGCCGCGCCTCGACGTCGATGGCGTCGACGTCGCCGTCGCTGCCGCCATCGATGTGGTCGTCGATGTCGCCGTCGCTGTGCTCGCCGGTCTCGCGGCGTGCGGCATCGACGCGGTCAGGGTTGTGCTCCCGGCCGCCAGCCCCCTCCCTGGCGACGGACCGGTCCACGCTCACGAAAGGCGCTCGATCACCGTGGCCATCGCCATGCCGCCGGCGCCCAGGAGGTGTTCTCGGTGACCAAGTCCATCACCAGCACCCTCGTCGGCATCGCCGTCGGCGACGACGACCTCGCCCTCGACCAGCCCGCCGCCGACCACATCGACGAGTGGGTGGGCACGCCCTCGGATGCGGTGACCGTCGAGCACCTCGTCAGCAACGACTCGGGGCGGGAGTGGAGCCTGGCCCTCGACTACGTGCAGATGCCCCGGGAGCCCGACCGCACGCAGTTCGCCATCGACCTCGGCCAGCAGTACCCGCCGGGCGAGGCGTGGTCGTACAACAACGCCGCCATCCAGACCCTCGACCG
>CAYUXB010000087.1:0-12957 GCA_964448525.1 uncultured Acidimicrobiaceae bacterium | reverse complement strand
AGGTGAGGCCGAGCAGCTCGTAGAAGCCGATGCTCGCCTCGATGTCGGTGACGTTGATGCAGAACTGGCCCAGCCAGGGCGCCCCCGCCGGCGCGTCGTCGGGCCACGGGTGGCGCTGCACCAGCTCGACGAGGTAGCCGTCTGGATCGCGGACGAACCCCACGGTCACCGGCCAGCGGTCGAGCCGTTCGGGAGCGGACTCGACGGTGGCGCCGGCCGCGAGCGCGAGCCCGTAGGTGGCGTCGATGTCGTGCGTGTCGACGTAGAGCTTCCAGAACGCGGTGCCGAGGTCGAGCGGAGCGTCCGCCTCCTTCTGCCGGGCGAGCTGGAGCTTGCCCCCACCCGCGGGGTTCTCGACGATGGCCTCCAACGCCTGGGGGATCTCGGTGCGGCTGGTGCACTCGAGGCCCAGCGCGGTGTAGAAGTCCACCGACCGGTCGAGGTCGGTGACGTTCAGGCAGAACTGCCCGAGCCAGCTGGTCATGTGCGCTCCTGGGAAAGGGTGGATCGAGGACGGATCACGGACGTCACGGCGCGGTCATCTCCGGGGCCGGATCGGAGCCCGGGGCGGTTGCCCCGGTCGACGGGCCACGGCGCCCGCCGGACGGTGCCGCAGCCACCGCCGTGCCGAGGTAGGAGGCGACCACGAGCGGGTCGGCCCGCACCTCGGCGGGCGAGCCCGAGCTGATGACCCGCCCGGCTTCGAGGCAGTAGATGCGGTCGCTGATCGACATGACGAGCGGCATGTCGTGCTCGATGACGAGCATCGAGGCGTCCAGCTCCTCGCGCACCCGCAGCAGCAGCGGGCCGAACGCCTCCGCCTCGCGCTGGGCCACGCCCGCGGTGGGTTCGTCGAGGCAGAGCACCGACGCGTCGCCGGCGATCAGGCAGGCCAGCTCGACGATGCGGCGCATCCCGGTCGACAGCTCGCTCACGAACCGCTCCCCGTAGGCGCCGAGCCCGAGGAGGTCGAGGATCTCGTCCGCCCGGGCCCGTTTGGCCCGCTCGGCGCGACCGGCGCCGGGCAGGGCCAGCGCCACCGACAGGAACCTCGCCCTGGCGCGTGCCTCGACGGCGATCTGCACGGTCTCGCGCACGGTGAGGTCGGCGAAGAGCGCGGCGTCCTGGAAGGTGCGGCCGAGCCCCGCGGCGGCGCGCCGGTGGGCGGCGAGACCCGCCACGGGCCGGCCGAGCACCTCGACGTGCCCGCGGCTCGGCACGAAGCCGCCGACCGCGTTCATGACGGTGGACTTGCCGGCGCCGTTGGTGCCGATCAGGCCCACGACCTCGCCTGGGGCGACCGCCAGCGACACGTCGTTCACGACCGTGCGCGCCCCGAAGCGGACCGTCAGCCCCTCGGTCCGCAGGGCGGCATCGAGGTCGGACGGCGCGGCAGGCCGCGGCCGGAGCACGACCCGCGCACGCGGCCGCGGCTCCGCCCGGACGGCACCGTCGAGCGGCGTGCCGGCAGGCACGTCGGCGGGCACAGGGCCGTCCACGGTCGAGACGCCGCCGTCCCCCACGACCACCGCAGCACCCTCGGCCGGGGCACCACCATCGGTGCTCGCAGCGCCGCCGGCCCCCTCGGCACCGTCGTCGGCGCGGCGGGCGAGGGCGGCGAGAGCGGCGTCGCGGGCATTGAACAGGATCTGCACGAGCCCGCCCGGGAAGTACAGCAGCAGCACGAGCATGCCGATGCCGCTCGTCAGCAGCGCGACCTCCGGGCTGTCGGGGAAGAAGGCCGGCAGGCCGACGATGAACAGGCTGCCGAGCACGGTGCCCGTGATCGACGCGAGCCCGCCCACCACCGCCACGGCCACCACCTGCAGCGATGCCGTCGCCGTGAACTGCTCCGGTGTGAACTGCACGAGCAGGCCGACGAGCAGTCCCCCGGCAAGACCGGCCAGGCCACCGGACACGGCGAACGCGAACAGCTTCACCCGGGCGGGCGACAGACCCATGGCGGAGGCCGCCTGCTCGTTGTCGCGCACGGCCAGCAGCGCCCGCCCGAGCCCGCTCGCCCGCAGGCGGGCGACCACCACGATCGCCACCACCAGCACCCCGAGGCAGACGTAGTAGTAGGTGCGTTGCGACTCGAGCGACACGCCCCCGATCGTCGGGCGGCGCAGCAGCGGCGAGAAGTGGTCGGCGTCCTGGAAGACGGACCACGACAGGATCCACGGCCCGGCGACCGCGAACGCGAGCGTGCTCACGGCGAGGAACAGGCCGCGCATGCGCAGCGCGGGCGCGCCGACGACCACCGCCACCGCCGTCGTGATCAGCGCGGCCAGCACGATTGCCATCGGGAACGCCAGGCGGTGCTGCACCAGCGTGTAGGTGGTCATGCCACCCAGCCCGACGAGCGCGAACTGGCCGAGCGAGAGCTGCCCCGCCCAGCCCGTGAGCACGGTGAGCGACAGCGCGACGAGGGCCATCACGATCACCCGCGAGTAGAGGAACTGCCGGGACGGCGAGGTGACGAGCACGGGCAGAAGCACGGCGGCCACCAGCGCCAGCGCGGCGCCGACAGCAGCGTGGTGCCGCACCCACCAGTGACGGCGCAGTGCCGGCGGGATCGGGCGCACGCGCGGGGCGAAGGAGAAGCGTTCCCGTCCGCCGAGGCGACGCTGGCGGATGGAGGCCACGAGGACGGCGGCGAGGACGACGACGAGGAGGACCCCGTTGATCAGCCCGGGGTCAGCCGAGTTGTTGAAGAACAGGACGGCCTCGGCGGTGCCGAGCACCACGCCGGCCGCCAGCGCGACGGGCAGCGAGGCCATCCCCGCGATCACCGCGGCTGCGAAGGTGCGCAGCAGCATCCCCGGGCCGAGGTCGCCGGTGCTCGCCACGTTGGCCCCGGCCAGCGGCGCGCTGAGGATGGCGGCCACCGCGGCCAGAGCGCCGGCCAGTGCCCACACGATCATCGACACGCGCTTGACCCCGATGCCCGCCAGGCGGGCGGCGTCGGGGTTGTCGGCCGAGGCGCGCACCGCCACCCCGTAGCGCGTGCGGGTGAGGAACCAGGCGAGCCCGGCGACCAGCAGCGGGAACACGACGAGGGCGACGACGTGCTCCGCCCGGACGACGACGCCGCCCACGCTCCACCGCTGGGAGAACGCGGTGGGGAACGCCGCATAGGCGTCGATGCCCGGCAGCATGAACTGCACCCACAGCAGCAGCTGGGCCGCGCCGATGGTCGCCACGAGCAGCACGACCCGCGGCGCCCGGGCCAGCCGCCGCACGAGGCCGAGCTCCAGCACGGCGCCGAGCAGCGCGCCCACCACGACCATGAGGGCGAGCGCCGCGTAGAAGTTCCAGTGCCAGTTGACCGTGAACCGCACGAACAGCGCGGCGCACAGCGCACCCAGCTCGCCCAGCGCGAAGTTGATGACCCGGGTCGACCGGTAGACGAGGATGACGCCGACGGCGAGCACGCCGATGGCGAGGCCGCGCATCGCGCCGCTCAGCACGACCTGCGCCGGGATCTCGAGGGCCAGCAGCGCGCTCATGCCCGAGCCCCGCCGAGGAAGACCGCGCGGGCGAGGTCGTCGCGCTCCGCCAGCTCGCGGGCCGGCCCGTCGAAGCGCACCTGGCCCTTCTCCATGAAGATCGCCCGGTCCGCGATCGACAGGGCGACGTCGAGCGACTGCTCGACGATCACCATCGTCATGCCCTGCGCCTTGAGGTCGGCGACGATGCCGACCAGCTCCTGCACCATGATCGGGGCGAGCCCGAGCGACAGCTCGTCGATGATCAGCACGTCAGGCTCGTGCACGAGGGCCATCGCCAGCGCCAGCATCTGCTGCTGGCCGCCCGAGAGGTCGCGGGCCGCCGCCGTCCGCCGGTCGGCCAGCGCCGGGAACCTGCCGAGCGCCGCGCCGACCCGGCGATCGAGGTCGCGGTGGTGGAGGAAGCCCGCCATGCGCAGGTTCTCCTCCACCGACAGCGCCCCGAAGGTGGCGTTGCCGCCCATGAGCTGGACGACGCCGATCTTCGTCCGCAGCTCGGGGTCGCAGTAGGTGATGGTGCGCCCGTGGAGGCGCACGACCCCACGGCTCGGCACGCCGAGCCCGCTGATGACGCGCAGCAGCGTCGACTTGCCCGCGCCGTTGGTGCCGAGCAGCGCCAAGGTCTCGCCCCGGTGCACGTCGAGGCTGACGTCGAAGAGGATCTGCACCGGGCCGTACGAGAAGTCGAGGTTGCGCACCTGGACGGCGGGCACGGTGGCGCCGTCGCCCGCCACGCGGTCGGCCTCGGCCTTCTCCTCCAGCAGTTCCTCGACGCAACGCGAGATGTCCCCGC
Organism: uncultured Acidimicrobiaceae bacterium; assembly: GCA_964448525.1. GTDB lineage: Bacteria > Actinomycetota > Acidimicrobiia > Acidimicrobiales > VFJN01 > ZC4RG19. Next base: position 8,655 of record CAYUXB010000087.1, on the reverse strand, counting down.
GGATGTGCCGGGCGCCGTACGAGATGAGCGCACCGCCGATCAGGGTGGCGGGCAGCACCACCAGGGTGAGGGCCCCCCGCCGGCCCAGCGGGTCGGTGAGCAGGCCGGTGAGCACGGCGCCGAAGAAGCCGCCGAACAGGAACACGTAGACCCCGACCATCGCCGTGCCCCGCGACCGCAGCCGGTAGGGGATGACGGAGGAGGTGACCGACACCGACGTCACGAACGCCGCCTGCGACAGCGCCACGCCCACCGCGTAGAACGCGCCGAGCAGCCAGGCGTTCGGCATGTACAGACCGACGACGATGAAGACGCCGAAGGCGGCGATGAGACCGCCGATGAACACGACAGCGGCCGGGGGGCTGCGGCGGAACAGCCGGTCGGCGTGGGGGCCGACGAGGGCCATCGCCGCGATGCCGGGAACCGCGACCGCCGCCCCGAACACCCCGCGCTCCCACGCCGTGAAGCCGAGGTCGTCCTCGAGGTACAGGTTGAGGAACAGCGGGATGCTGAACAGCGCGAACCCGAGCGCGGCCATCCCCGTCAGGAACCAGTGGAAGCTGCGGATCGTGCGCAGCCGCTCGAACGCCACGCTCACCGAGACGGGCAGCTCGGCGGGGTCCTCCCCCAGCTCCTCGCCGAGCACGGCGCGCATCTCGTTGCGGCCTCGCCGGGGCTCCTTCATCGCCGCCAGGGCGACCACCACCGGCAGCGCCAGCACCGAGATCGCCACGAACACCCAGCGCCAGCTGTCCGGCCCGGCCACGAGCCCGGCCACGCCCCCGGCGAACAGCGGCCCGGCCGCCCGGCCCGCCAGCTCGAACGAGCCGTACGCGGCGAACACCCGCGACCGGGCGGGGATCGGGTAGGTGTCCATCAGCAGCGGCGCGTTGACGGGCAGCGCGTAGGACTGGCTGATGCCGGTGCCGAGCCGGGCGACGAACAGCCAGAAGGCGTTCTGCACGACGGCCGTGGCCATCACCACCGCCGCCCACGCGGCCATCGACACCGTGGCGATCACCTTGCGCGGGTAGCGGTCGGCCAGCGTGCTCACGGGGATCGACCCCAACAGGAAGAGCACCCCGAACGCCCCGGCGATCGCGCCCATCACGGCGTCGCTGGCCCCCAGGCTGGCCTGGATGTCGGGCGCCAGCACGGCCAGCGCCGTGTTGTCGAACCAGTCGATGAGCCGGGCGGCGCCGACCGTCACCAACGTCCCGGCACCCCCCGCCCGCACCGCGGCGCGCAGCGGCAGCGGTTCGTCCCCGACGCCGGGCAGGAGGTCGTCGGGCAGCACGACCTGGGTGCGATCGGCCGCGTCGCCGCGCCGGCGCTCCTCCTCGGCGAGCACCGCTGCGGTGAGCGCCCGGGCGTCCCGGGTGGCGACGCCACCCACGTCGCCGTCGGGGCCGTCGGGGCCGTCCACCGGTCAGTCGACCTCGACCGGCTCGCCGTCGCGCTGGACGAACTCTCCGGTCGCCGCGCTGAAGTCGGCGAGGAACAGGTGGTCGCCGGCGTCGTGCTTGTCGGCCGAGAGGCTGCCGGGCGGACCGGCGTTGAGCTCGACCTCGCCGAGACCCTCGATGGCGCCGATCATCCCCGCCTGGTCGAGGTCGCCAGGTTCGACCTCGTCGCCCGCCTGGTCGAGCGTGCGGAACAGCAGGCAGTTCACCGCGGCGAACCCGAAGGCGTCCGAGCCGGGCTCGTAGGCCTCGCCGCTGCGCTCCTCGATGGCGTCGTTGCAGTCGTGGGCGACGTCGGTGAGGTCCTCCTCGAGGGCGAACACCGTGCTCGTGCCCACGGTGCCGTCCCAGGGCTGGGCCACCGACTCGAAGAACTGGGAGACCGTGTCGGTCACCTGGTTGCCGTTGGCCGCCCACTGCGGCGTGAAGTCCAGGTTCTGCGCCGCCTGGACGAACGTCGGTCCGGTGAGGTTGGCGGCGGCCATGAACACGAAGTCGACCCCGCCGTCCTTCATCTGCTGCACCCCGGCCTCGTGCTGGTCGCAGTCCTGGTCGAGCTCGGGGCACGGCAGCGTGACGTGGATCGGGTCGTCGTAGCCGAGCTCCTCGAGCGCGGGGATCAGCCCGTCGGTGGCGGCGGCGACGAACTCCGGAGACACGTCGGCGGTCACGATCCCGATCGTCCGGCCGTCGAGCGCTCCCTCGTCGTGCATCATCTGCGCCCAGCCGGCGTACTGGCGATCGGTGCTCATCGAGGTGGCGGAGCCGGTCGTGAAGAGGCGCCCCTCCGCCTCGTCGTACATGCCCGAGTCGAGCCCCGTGGCGGTGAGGGTGAGGGTCTCGTTGGTGACCGACGTGCAGCGCACGACGTTGCGGGTCACCGCGGGGGCCACCACCACAGCGAAGGCGCCGAAGTCCTGGGTCATCTCCAGGCACGCCGCCTGCCCGGCCTCGACCCCGGCGGTGCCGTCGATGAGCTTGATGCGCACCTCGACCTGGCGGCCGCCGATGCCGCCGTCCTCGTTGATCTGGTCGACCACCGCCTGCACGATCTTCGGCTGGTCGCCGAGGTCGGGGGCGAGGCCCACGTCGGCGAGCGGCCCGAAGTCGGCGCCGATGAAGCCGATCCTGATCGTGTCGTCGGTCAGTCCCGTCGTCACGCCCTCGCCGGAGGCGCCGCCCGTGGTCTCGTCGCCCGCGGCCTCGTCGGGGTCGCTCGTGCACGCCGTGGCGGCGAGCGCCAGAGCGAGGCCGGCCGTCGCGGCGCCGATCCGTCCGAACCTGTGCATCCAGCTTCCCCCCAAGGTCGGGAGCCACCGCGTGCCGGTGGCTTTGGTTGTCATGACGTGGTGTGATCCGTGCGACCCCGTGGGGCCGACCGGGTCCGCAGGTGTCGCTGCGTCCGCGGTGGGCCCGGTGCCGCAGCGCGGCTAGTCGGTCGGGTCGGAGTAGAACTGCCGTGCCCAGCGGCGGTGCTCGAGGATGAGCTTCTCGGTCTTCGTGACGACCGGGGGGTCGCGGTACACCTTGTTCTCCCAGATCGGGATGTCCTGGGAGACGCCGGCGCAGAACGAATCGGCGGCGCCACGGGCCGCGTCGGGACCGTTGGCCTTCGGGGCCGTGAAGATCCAGCGCACGTGCACGTTGCCGGCGTCGAGCGGCGTGGTCGAGGACAGGAACGTGACCGTGTCGGCGACGCGCAGCACGCCGAGCCCGAGACCGAAGCCCTCGCGGACGAACGCGCCGCCGGCGGCGACGGTGCGCTTGTAGGTGCCGTCGGTGACGAAGTCGTCGTCGGGGATGGCCTCGGTGCCGTGCACGTAGCGGAAGTGGGCGAAGTCGACGTTGTTCTCGGCCATGTCCTGGGCCGAGACGCGCACCACGAAGTCGCGCACCACGATCGGCGACCACTCCTCGTCGTGGAACTCGGGCACCTCGGGCACGTCGTAGAACGGCTCGTCGCCCCGGGCGTGGTACCAGGCCCAGATCATGTGGTTGCGCTCGAGGGTCGGGTAGGCGCGTGCGTGGGCCCGGGGCGGGATGTGCTTCATCTCGCCGTAGGGGATGTCGACGCACTCGCCCGAGGTGCCGTCGAAGCGCCAACCGTGGAACGGGCAGCGGATGCACCCGTCGGCGACCCGACCGCCGACGGCGAGGTGCGCGCCGAGGTGAGGGCAGTGGGCGTCCATGACGCACGGGGTGCCGTCATCGCCGCGGTAGAGGACGAGGTCGCGCCCGAAGTAGCGGATCGCCCGGACGTCGCCGGGCGTGAGGGCGGCGGACTCGGCGACGACGAACCAGCCGTTCGGCACCGGGTACGGGTAGCGGTCGCCCTCGAAGGTGGTGACGCGAAGGCGGCGATCCGGGTCGCCGAGCAGGTCGGGGTCGTGCGGCATCGGCAGCCCGGCGGGCAGGCCGCCGTTGTCGACGTTGACGGGCGTCGCCGTCACCTCACCCAGCGCCAGGTCAGCGGTCCCCTCGGTCATTGCTGGCCTCCCGTTGCCTCCGCGTGCCCTGCGTCGCACGGCCTCGCGCCTTCGCCGTTCCTAATTTCCGATTCGTTGTAGACAATTCCACATGTGTCGGGCGTCACGCAAGGGCCCGGCGCCGACAACGGCGCAACGACGCGGTACCGTTCATCCATGGCGCGAGGCGACGACACAGGGTCTGACCAGCGGCCGAAGGTCGGTCGCCCCCCGCGCATCAGCCGGCAGATGATCGCCGAGGCCGCGCACGAGATCGGCCTGGACGGCCTGACGCTGCGGAGGGTGGCCGACCATCTCGGCGTCTCCATCGCCGCGCTCTACCACCACGTGTCGAGCAAGGACGACCTGATGCGGGTGGCAGCGGAGTACTCGGCCACCAAGGTGCCGCTGCCGGAGGACCGAGGCCAGCACTGGGCCGTGTGGCTCTACGAGTGGGCCGCCTACAACCGCGACGCGTTCCTCGCCCAACCCGGGCTGCTCGCCCAGTTCCTCGAGGGGGCGATCTCGGCCGAGGCGATCGCCGGCAACATCGACACCATCCTCGGGCTGCTCGTGCGCCAGGGGTTCTCGATCCTCGATGCCAACGCCGCCTACGAGCTCGTGACCTCGTGCGCGCTCGGCACGGCTGTGACGACGATCCGCGAGCGCGAGGCCGAGCGGGCAGGCCGCACCATCCTCGCCAGCCACCGGCAGGTGCTGGCCCAGGCCGGGCCCGACGACCTCCCCTACCTGCGCCGGCTCATCGACGCCTGCGCCACCCAGCCCCGCGACACCGCCTTCCACTCGCGCATCGCCACCGTGCTGTGCGGCGTCGCCGGGCGCCAGGGCGAGGAGTGGCCGCCGATCGAGCGCCTGATCGAGGCCGCCGCCGTCGACGACACCGGGGACCGCCCCGGCACGCTGACGACCGGCGCAGCGTCGGCCTGACCCACCCGCACCCCGCGCCGCTCGGGCGCGGGCCGCGTGATCACCCACCGAGCTCGTGGACCCTCGTCGGGTTGCTGGCCGAGGCGAACGCGTCGGCGCGGTCGCGCAGGGTGGCGGCATGGCGGTCGATGTCGAGCACCATCACGAACCGCCCGTCCCGGATGCCGTCGACGACCAGGTCGGCCAACACGTCGAGCGGCTGCACCGGGATGCCCTTGGCCGCCAGGTCGGCGACGGTCATCGGGGCCGACTCACGCGGCCGCTCGCGGGCGAGCTCGGCCGGCCGGTTCCGGTCGGAGGTCCACAACCCGGTGTCGAGCAGGCCGTTGCCCGACGGGTAGAACACCGCGGCGCCGAGCAGGCCGCCCTCCGCCTCGAGCTGCGCGGCCAGGCACTCGGTGAGGCACGTGACCGCGGACTTGGTGGCGGCGTAGACCGACGCCTGGGGCATCGGGGCGATCGGCCCGTCCGGTGACGACGTGTTGACGACGACGCCTTCCTCGCCGCCCGCCAGCATCCGCGGCACGAAGGCCTGGATGCCGTGGGCGACCCCGAACACGTTGACGCCGAAGGTCCACTTCCAGTCGTTGGGGGTGGTCTCCCACACCTTGCCCCCGGGCGGGCCGACCCCGGCGTTGTTGCACAGCACGTGGACCGCGCCGTACGCCTCGTACGCCGCCGCTGCCAGCTCCTCGACCGACTCGGCGGAGGTGACGTCGGTGCGCACCCCGATGACGTCGGCACCCCTGTCCCGCAGCTCGCCCACCGCCCGGTCGAGCGCGGCCTCCTCGACGTCGGCGACCACGACGCGCATGGCCTCGGCGACGAACCGGTCGACCAGCGCCCGGCCGATGCCGGCGGCGCCCCCCGTCACGACCGCCACCTTGTCCCGCAGCTCCTGCACCATCTTCCCCCTCGCTCACAGACTCTTCGGACCTTCGGCGCGGCGCAGCGCGGTGGTCGTCGCAACGACCCCGGCGCGCCCGGCGCGCCGCGTTCAGGCGTGCACGTCGGCCGGCGCCGGGCCGATGCGGTCGGCGATCGCCCGCAGGGCCGGGACGTCGACCCGGTACAGCTCGGCGGCGTTGCCACCGAGGATCTGCGCCGTCTCGTCCTCGGGCACCTTCCCGAACCGCTCGGCGATCCACCGGCGGGTGTGGGGGTAGGTGCCCTCGGGGTGGGGCAGGTCGTTGCCCCACAACAGGTTGCCGACGCCGATGTCGTGACGGCGTGCGATCTCGTCGGCCCCCGGGGTCGACGCGGCGAACGAGCAGTTGGCGTCGACGTAGGCGCTCGGGCGCTCGGGCAGGTCGAGCTTGAAGGCCTCGCCGAACTTGCGGGTGTTGTGGGCGCCCTCCCACTTCTCGTCCATGCGCTGGACGATGTCGGGCACCCACCACGCCCCGTTCTCCGCGATCGAGTAGCGCAGGCCCGGGTGGCGGGCGAACACGCCCGACAGGACGAGCACCCAGAACGGCCGGGCGGCCCACCACCAGGCTTCGGCGGCGTAGATCGACAGGAAGCCGGGGCCGAGCGGGTAGTCGGCCGGACCGGCGCCGGAGTGCGTGTGCAGCACGAGGCCCGCCTCGGCGCAGGCGGCCCACACGGGCTCGTAGCTGGCGTCGTTGTAGGCGGTGGCGTCGAACCACCGGGTCGGGATCATGACGCCGTGCAGGCCCCGCTCGGCGGCCGCGTGGACCTCGGCCACGGCGTCGTCCACACCCGCGGTCACGGGCACGACCGCCACCCCGAGGCGGCGGGCGGGGCTGGTGGCGCAGAAGTCGGCGAGCCACCGGTTGTGGGCCCGGGCGCCCGCCTTCACGGCCGCCGGGTCGACGCCCGCGCCCGAGCCGAGACCCGAGCCGAACGGCGAGCTGGCCAGCCGGCCGGTGCCGAGCACGTCGGCGTCGGGGAACAGGACCTCGGCGGCGACGCCCTCCTGGTCGAGGATGCGGTCGCGCACGGCGGGGTCGAAGCCGGCCCGCATCTCGTGGTCGCCGGTCTCCTCGTCCCACTCGGCGACGAAGTCGGTGTTGACCATGCGCCCGGCCTCGAGCTCGGCCTGGTGCTCGTCGAACGCCTGGCGGAACTCCGGATCCAGGTAGTCGCGGTACACGTCGGGGGGTGGCCCGGCGTGACCGTCTGCCGAGATGACGAGGTAGTTGTCCACGATTCCCCCCGAAAGCCTTTTCTAAAGTGCTCCGATAATACGCCCGGAGGTGGCCGTCGGGTCAAGGACGTCGTCGGCCGACGGTCCGCCCGGGGTCACACGGTCGCTACCACACCCCCGTCGACCAGGATGTCTGTGCCGGTCACGTACGACGCGTCCGCGGAGAGAAGGAAGCCGACCGCGGCGGCCACCTCCTGGGCCCTGCCCAGTCTGCGGATCGGGGTGGCCTCGACCAGGGCCTGCATCCCCGGCTGGGCCTCCAGCTCGCGTTGGCCCATCGGCGTGTCGATCGAGCCGGGCGACACCGTGTTGACCCGGATGCCCCGCGGCGCGAGCGCCACGGCCCGCCGGGCGGCCAGGCGGATGACCCCCCGCTTCGACCAGCCGTAGGCCAGACCGGGGTTGCCGGCCACGTCCGCGGTGGCGACGAAGCGATCGGTCGCGCCGTCGGCCAACGGATCGTCGAGGATCGCGGCGAGGTCGTCCCCCGGCGGTGTCGCGGCCAGGAGATGCGCGGCCATCGACGCGAACAGCACGACCCCGGCCCCCTCCGCGAGCACGGGCGCGCAGGCGTCGAGCACGCGGGCGGTGCCCGCGACGTTCACGTCGAACACCCGGCGCGCGTCGCCCATCGTCGGGGAGATCCCCGCCGCGTGCACCAGGTGGGTGACCGCACCGGCGCGACCCGCGGTCGCCGCGAGGGCGGCCACGTCACCGTCGTCGGTGATGTCGCAGCGCACGGCCTCCCCGCGCCCCGCGACACCCACGGCTTCCAGGTCCACGGGTGCCAGGTCGGCGAGGACCAGCCGGTCGACCCGTTCGGCCAACAGCCGGGCGCAGGCGGCGCCCATGCCGCTCGCCGCGCCCGTCACCACCGCGACGGTGGGCGTCGCGGCTCCCGCTCCTGGTTCCCCGTGATGTGCGTCCGGCATCGGACCCTCCTCGCCGTGTCCGGGCCAGCCCGTCGCCGGCCGTCGTGCGGCGCCCCACTATGGCCGGGCGGGAGTCCCGGCGATGACGCCCTGGTTGCGGGCAGCCCCTTAGCGCCGTGCCTGTGCTTGCACAAGACCTTGACGCGGTCCAGTTTCCTTGGTGGGATCTCCCCTGGGTGACCTCGTGTTCACCGCAGAGGGGGTCGCCCGCGTCTTCGACGCTCGCACCACGGCGTGCCGCCTTCGCGGCGCGGTCCACGACGACTGCCACCCTCGGAGGGAGCCTCCGAGGAAAGGAGAGGTCATGACGAACCAGGACAGCGACCGCAGGCCGCCCACCACCACGGATGCCGGCATCCCGGTCGCCAGCCAGGAGCACTCGCTGACGGTCGGTCCGGACGGGCCGGTGGTCCTGCAGGACTTCTACCTCATCGAGCAGATGGCCAACTTCAACCGGGAGCGCATCCCCGAGCGCCAGCCCCACGCCAAGGGCGGCGGCGCATTCGGCAAGTTCGTCGTCCACTCGGACGTCAGCAGGTACACGAAGGCCGCCGTGTTCCAGCCGGGCGCGGAGACCGACATGGTGATCCGCTTCTCGACGGTCGCCGGCGAGCGCGGCTCCCCCGACACCTGGCGCGACCCCCGCGGATTCTCGATGAAGTTCTACACGTCGGAGG
>CAYUXB010000086.1:11575-13026 GCA_964448525.1 uncultured Acidimicrobiaceae bacterium | reverse complement strand
GGCGGGCCGTTCGGGCCTCCCGGCGCCTACGCGCCACCGCCCGGATACGGGTACGGCGGCGCGGTCAAGGCCGGCTTCGGCGCGCGCCTCGGCGCCTACATCATCGACGGGATCATCGTCGGGTTGTTCGCCCTTCCCGCCTACGTCGCGCTGTTGACGGGCGACACGAAGATCGAGACGTGCTCGCTCGACGAGTCGGGCGACATCGACTTCTCGGGCACGGTCGACAACGGGCTGTGCGAGGTCCCCACCAGCGGCACGTGGACGATCTTCGGGCTGCTGCTCGTCGCGGCCATCGTCGCGACGGTCGTGTACTTCGGCAAGCTCGAGGGCGGCTCCGGCCAGACCCTCGGCAAGAAGGCCCTCGGCATCAAGGTCGTCGACGCCCGCACCGGCGGGCCGATCGGCGTCGGACGGGGCGTCGGCCGCTACTTCTCCCGCATCTTGTCGAACTTCCTGTGCGGCCTCGGCTACCTGTGGATGCTGTGGGATCCCGAGAAGCAGACCTGGCACGACAAGATCGTCAACAGTCACGTCGTCAAGGCCTGAGCGTGTGCGGCCCGGGCCCCTCACGGTGACGTGATGGTTGCCCGGTAGCCTCGCCGGCGTGGATCTGACAACCGTCGCCGACGACGAGGTCGTGCTCCACGACGGCACCGTCGAGCACCGGCACCACGGGCTCGACCCCGACACCGCCTACGAGTTCGAGGGCCACCGGCTGCGCACCCTCGCCCGGCCACCGGGTGAGCGCCTCGCCACCGTGTGCACGGTCAACGACGTGCACTTCGGGGAGGTCGAGTGCGGCATCCTCAACGGCATCGACGACCACCCGATCTACACCGCGGCCCCGGGTGACGACCCGTACCCCGAGGTGATGAACCGGGCGGCCGTCGCCGACATGAAGGCGATCGACCCCGATGTGGTGGTGGTCAAGGGCGACCTGACCGCGATGGGCACGCGGGCGGAGTACCAGGCGTTCCTCGAGGCCTACGGCCCCGCCTTCGGCGAGCGGCTCGTGCACGTGCGGGGCAACCACGACGCCTACCACGGCGAGGACTTCGCCTCGCACGCTCCCCTGTCCGTCACGCTGCCGGGGGTCACGCTGGCGGTGCTGGACACCTCGATCCCCGGCCTCGCGTCCGGGGGCGTTTCCGCCGAGTCGCTCGAGTGGCTCGACACGCTGGCCGCCGAGGCCGACCGCCCGGTGCTCGTGTTCGGCCACCACCACGCCTGGGACCCCGACTCCAGCGAGCGTCCCGAGGCGTACTTCGGCATCAACCCCGACGATTCGGAGCGCCTGGTCGAGGTGGTGGCCCGGCGGCCCCGCATCGCCGGGTACTTCGCCGGGCACACCCACCGCAACCGGGTACGGCGCTTCTCGGCGACGCGCGACGTGCCGTGGGTCGAGGTGGCGTGCGTTAAGGACTTCCCCGGGGCGTGGGCCGAGTACC
>CAYUXB010000086.1:9180-11565 GCA_964448525.1 uncultured Acidimicrobiaceae bacterium | reverse complement strand
ACCGCGTGTTCGAGGGCGGCATCCTCCAGGTCTTCCGGCGCATCTCCGCGCCGGAGGCCCTCGCCTGGAGCGAGAAGACCCGGGACATGTACGGCGGGCTCTACGAGAGCTACGCCTTCGGCGACCTCGACGAGCGCTGCTTCGCCATCCGCACCGACAGCGCCTGAGCGCCGGTCGGCCTCGCCCCGGGCGGCCGTCCAGCTCGGTGTCCCGAGGGCGGACGGCTCGTGCCGGGGCTTGTGCCCGATCGTTCGTCCATCGGGTAGGCAGCTCGTGCCGGCTTGTGCCCGACGGGTCGACTCGCCTACCACCTCACCCGTGAGCGACGAGCCGACCCCCGCCACCTCCCCTGCGCCGCCCCCGCCGGCCGGGCCCCTCGTGGGCCTGCGGGTGCTCGACCTGGCGACGGTGATCGCCGGCCCCGGCGCGGCCCGGTACCTGGCCGACTTCGGGGCCGACGTGCTCAAGATCGAACGGCCCGACACCGGCGACGCCACCCGCACGCTCGGCCTGCCCGACCCCCGCGACGGCACCTCCGCGTACTGGAAGGTCGTCGCCCGCAACAAGCGGTGCGCCACGGTCGACCTCAAGTCGGACGAGGGTCGCGACACGATCCTGCGCCTCGTCGAGGACGCGCACGTCGTCATCGAGAACTTCCGCCCCGGCGTGATGGAACGGCTCGGACTCGCCCCCGACGTCCTGCTCGCCCGCAACCCCCGGCTGGTGATCTGCCGGGTCACGGCCTTCGGCCAGGAGGGGCCCTACGCCGGCAAGCCGGGGTTCGCCACGCTGGCCGAGGCGATGTCCGGCTTCGCGTCGATCAACGGCGAGGCCGACGGGGGACCGCTGCTGCCGCCGATCGCGCTCACCGACGAGGTGACGGCGCTGGCGGCCGCGTTCTCGATCATGGCCGCCCTGCACTCGGGCGTCGGCCAGGTCGTTGACGTGACGTTGCTCGAGTCGCTGCTCCAGTGCATGGGGCCGCTGCCCCCGGCGTACGGGCTGACGGGCTTCGTGCAGCAGCGGGCGGGATCGGCCCTGCCCTACTCGGTGCCGCGGGGCACCTGGCTCTGCCGGGACGACCGGTGGGTGGCCGTGTCCGCCTCGGCCGAGTCGGTGGGCCGGCGGGTGATGGAGCTGATCGGCCTCGGTGGGCGGGACGATCTGCAGAGCTTCGCCGGCCGCATCGCGGCGCGGGAGGAGATCGACGCCCGCATGGCCGAGTTCTGCGCGGCGCGAACCGTGGAGGAGGTCGTCGCGGCGTTCGACGCCGCCCACGCCGCCGCCGCGCCCGTGTACGACATGGCCGACGTGTTCGCCGACCCGCAGCTCTCGGCGCGCGAGTTCATCGTCGAGGCCGACGGCGTGCCGATGCAGGGCCTGGTGGCGAAGCTCTCGGAGACCCCGGGTGCGGTGCGCTGGGCCGGCCGCGCGGTCGGCGCCGACGACCCACCCCGCTGGGCGGATTGACGCAGCCCGACCGACGACCCGGCGCACATGCCGCGTCGGCCGGGTGGGACGACCCCGTCAGCCCGATGCACCGGGCGGTTCCCCCTCGTTCGGATCAGACGGGCGGCAGCTCGCCGTGGCCGTCGTCCTGACCAGGGGCGAACGGCCACTCCTCGAACGCCACGCAGCGACCCTCGTCATCGAAGCGCAGAACCCAGAGGTCGCGCCAGCGGCGACCGTCCGGCCGGCCGTAGGACACGGCCACGCGCACCACGGCCGTGTCTCCGTCGACGGCCACGATCTCGCTCGCCATGGTGAACGGCTCGTCCGGGCCGTCGCGAGCGGTCTCCCACAGCTCGCTGATCGCAGCGAGGCCCTCGACGGGCCGTGCCCACGGGGAGACGAGGTAGGTCGCGTCCGGTCTGAACAATCGGGACAGGCCGTCGGTGCCGGCCGTACGCCAGGCCCGCTCGTAGTCCTCGACCCACCGCTGCACGGCTGCACGTTCCATGGGCCCATCGTCGCGCCCTCGCTTCACCGGCCGCGCTGTGGACGCGGCGCCGCGCCGGCGAGGCTTTGGGTCCTGCTTCACGACGTGCAGTCACCACGCGCAGTTCGGACGACTGGCGTATCAGTGGTTGTTGATGCTGTCCGCGCGCTACCAGGTGATTTCCGTTGTCGTGGTCGTCAACGTACAGTGCGTGCCGGCGGTCCGAGATTCTGGGGATGACGACGATGGGGAACGAACGGGTGATCCCGCGATGGGCGGCTGTGGTGACAGCTCTGCTGGCCGCCTTCGCGGCCGTCGGATGCGGCGACGACGGTGGCGGTGACGCGTCCGCCGACACGACCGGAGCAACCGAGGCACCGGACGCCACGCCGGCCGAGAGCACGACAACGACGCTGTCTCCAGAAGCGGAGGTGGAGGCGGCTGTC
>CAYUXB010000086.1:0-9080 GCA_964448525.1 uncultured Acidimicrobiaceae bacterium | reverse complement strand
GTCACGGTGCGGTCGGTGCAGGAGGTGCTCGCAACACAGGCATCCGGCGGAAGTGGGGGCCGGCCGGTGGCATGCGGGTTCTTCGAACCGGGCGAGGACATCTACGGGATCTCCCGCGTCGAGGCCCCGATCGAGGGCGAGGTCTACACGTTGTTGTGCTGGCACGCGGACAAGCCGGACTGGACGTGGTCGCCGACCCGGTTCGTCCCCGAGGTCGTCTACAGCCCAGCGCTCGACGACCTGCTGGTCGAGGTGCTCGTCTCCGAGGCCTACGCCGAGGTGGCACCGCCGTTCGCCGTGCCGTTCACCTCCCCGGACCGCGACGGCGAACAGGTCGTCGGGCTCCCCACCTGGATGTGGCTCGACCCCGCGAGCTGGCAGACCGTGTCCGCCACCGCCGAGGTCCCCGGCGTGACCGCCACGGTGACCGCCACCCCCGTACGTGTCGTGTGGGACATGGGCGAGGACGCGCCGGACGGCGCGACGATCGCCAGCGGCGGCGACCCGGTGCCCTGCGACGGTCCCGGCCAGGCCTTCGACCCGGCCGGGCCGGACGATCAGCGCAGCGACTGCTCGTACGTGTACCAGTGGGACTCCTCTGGCGAATCGAACGGGACGTTCGGCGCGTCCGCCACCGTGGAGTGGGACGTGAGCTACACGGCATCCACAGGCGACGCGGGAGAGCTCGACCCCATCTCCCGAACCACCGAGTTTCCCCTCACCGTCACCGAGATGCAGGCCGTCGTCTGCCACGGCAGCTCGGACGACTGCCCGGCCGTCAGCAGCGAGCCGTGACCATCGACGAGAACAGCACACGACCAGCATCGACGTCATGATCTGGGAGTAGGCGCCCGCCAACCCGAGCATCGCGAGCATCGGAGTCGCGAGGCGTTCACGAGGTGTGGGGCGGTTGGACACGCGGGCGCTACTCGGGGGATCTACCGTCCGGAGCATGCGCGCCACCCTGCGTCGAACCCTCGGAATGGCGGTCGCCATCGCCTTCGCCCTCCCCGTCGCGACTCTGGCCCCCGCCATCAGCGGAAGCCCCACCCCCGCGGCGGCCGCCGTGCCGACCGACCTGTTCTTCTCCGAGTACGTCGAGGGGTCGGGCTTCAACAAGGCCGTCGAGATCTTCAACGGCACCGGCGCGCCGGTCGACCTCGCCGCCGGCGGGTACAGGCTGGAGCTCTACAGCAACGGCTCACCCACCCCCAGCCAGTCGGTCGCGCTCACGGGCACCTTGGCGGATGGGGATGTGTTCGTCGTCTCCCGCGCCGACGCCGATCCGGCGATCGTCGCCCAGGCCGACCTGCTCGCTCCGGCCGTCGCCAACTGGAACGGTGACGACGCCGTGGTGCTGCGCAAGGGAGGCGACGCGGTCGACGTCATCGGCCAGATCGGTGTCGATCCCGGCAGCCAGTGGGGCACCGGCGACGCCAGCACGGCCGACAACACGATCCGCCGCCGGGCGACGATCGACGCCGGCGACACCGACGGCAGCGACCCCTTCGACCCGGTGGACGAGTGGGACGGCTTTCCCAACAACACCCTCGACGGCCTCGGCGCCCACAGCTTCGACCCCGGCACCGGCAGCCCGCCGGTCACCGTGACCTGCGGCGGTCCTCTCATGACCCTGGCCGGCACCGCAGCGGAACGCGTCGTCACCGCCGCCGACCCCGACGGCACCGTCGTCGACGTCGCGGTGACCGCCGTCGAGCCCGCCCCGGCCGCCGGCACGATCGCCCGCACCGCACTCACGCCCGCCACAGAAGCCGGCGGCACCGCCGAGGCGACCGTGACCGTCGACGCCGACGTCCCGGCGGGCACCTACGCCGTCACCATCACGGCCACCAACACCGACACCGTCGTCCGGTCGGCGACCTGCACCCTCGCCGTGACGGTCCAGGGCATCCGGCCGATCGGCGACGTGCAGGGCCCGGTGACCGACACGACCGACGGCGCCACGTTCCTCTCGCCACTCGTCGGCGAGCAGGTCGTCGTGCAGGGTGTCGTCACCCAGAAGACCCTCGCTCGCAGTGCGAGCGGCAACCTGCAGAACGGTCTGTTCCTGCAGAACACCCCCGCCACGGCCGATGACGACCCCACCACCTCGGACGGCGTCTTCGTGTTCCTCGGCGGGTTCACGACCCTCCTCCGCGCCGACGGCGGGGCCGCGTACGAGCCCCAGGTCGGCGACGAGTTGGTGCTGCGGGCGACGGTCACCGAGTTCTTCGCCCTGACCCAGCTGACCAGCGCCCGGCTGGTCGAGGTCATCGCCACGGGCCTCGACCCGGACGCCGACGTGGTCGTCACCGAGGCCGCCCCGCCCGCCGACCTGGCGGACGCCAACCGGTACTGGGAGCGTCACGAGGGGGAGCGCATCCTCGTTCCCGCAGGGTCGATCGCCACCAGCGGGCGGGACGTGTTCGCCGGCACCGCCGACAGCGAGGCCTGGGTGATCCACCCCGACGACCCGCTGGCCGGCCGGGACGACCCGTACGCCCGCCGGGTGTTCCGCGACCCGCACCCGCTCGACAACCAGCCGGAGCCGCTGTTCGACGACGGCAACGGCAACCGCATCATGCTCGCTTCGCTCGGGCTCAAGGCCACGACCGGCGACTCGACCACCCTGCTGCCACCGGTCCGCCTGTTCGACACGCTCGCCGGCGACGCCGTCGGCGGCCTCTACTTCTCGTTCGAGAAGTACGGGGTGCAGGTCGAGGCCGCCGAGTTCACGCCGGGCACCGACCCGTCCCTGAACGCCCCGCCCGCGGCCGCCGACCGCCGGCACGAGATGGCGGTGTCGACCTACAACCTCGAGAACCTCTACGACTTCCGCGACGACCCGACGGACGGCTGCGACTTCTCCGGCAACACCGGGTGCCCGGGCGTGTCCCCGCCGTTCGACTACGTGCCCGCCAGCCAGGTGGCCTACGAGCAGCGCCTGGCCGAGATGGCCGTCCAGATCACCGACGACCTGCACTCGCCCGACATCCTGCTCACCCAGGAGGCGGAGGACCAGGACATCTGCCACGTCGCACCGGCCGCGACGGCGTTGACGTGCGGCGGCGCGGAGGCGGGCGACGGCAAGCCCGACACCATCCAGGAGCTCGCCCTCGAGATCGCCGCGGTGGGCGGCGGCACCTACGACGCCGCCTACGACCGCGACGGCGCCGACGCCCGGGGCATCGTGTCCGCCTTCCTGTTCCGCACCGATCGGGTGTCGCTGGCTCCCGCCGACGCCGGTGACCCCGTCCTGGGCTCGTCCCCGACGGTCACCTACCGGGCCCCGGGGCTGCCCGCCAACGGCGACGTGTCCAACCCCAAGGCGCTCAACGCCGAGCTCCCTGCCGACGTCGACCGCTCGACCGGCGTCGACGGCAGCAACGTGTACACCCGGGCGCCGCAGGTGGCTCGCTTCGTGGTGGCCGCGGCGCCGGGCAGCGCCGACACCTTCGAGCTGTGGGCGATCAGCAACCACTTCTCGTCGGGGCCCGACGGTCGGGTCGGCCAGCGGACCGAGCAGGCGTCCTACGACGCGGCCATCGTCGACGCCATCGAGGCGGCCGACCCCGCCGCCCGCGTCGCCGTCGGCGGCGACTTCAACGTGTTCCCCCGCCCGGACGACCCGTTCGCCCCTGGCGACCCGCTGTTCCCGTCCGACCAGCTGGGCCCGCTCTACGACGCCGGGCTGCACAGCCTCTGGGACGACCTCGTGGATGAGGCGCCCTCGGCCGCCTACTCCTACGTGTTCCAGGGCCAGGCCCAGACGCTCGACCAGATCTTCGTGAACGACACCCTCCACGCCGACCTGGTGGAGGTGCGCACCGCGCACGTCAACGCCGGCTGGCCCGCCGACTTCGACGGCGACGGGCCCCGCGGCCTCAGCGACCACGACCCTCAGATCGCCCGGTTCGCCAGCCGTCCGGCGCTCACGTTGGCGGACGTGTCGGTCACCGAGGGCGACCGGGGTTGGACCGACGCCGTGTTCACCGCGACGGTGAGCCGCCCGCTCGCGGCGGACGCGACCGTGTGCGTGGTGCCGTTCGGTGGCACGGCGCTGCCGATCCTCGACTACCGGCCCACGCTTGCCTGCGAGACGCTCGCCGTCGGTGAGACGGCGGTCGACCTGGTGATCCCCGTGCGGGGCGACCGGCGAGCCGAGCGTGACGAGACGTTCCGCCTACTCGCGGTCGCCTCCGGCGGCATCCGGGTCGACAACCCGGCGGCCACGGTCACGATCACCGACGACGACTGACCGGCCCTCGGGTTCGCCGGGCGCGGCTACACGAGGGTGACGTACGGATCGTCGTCCGGGCGCTCCGGCCGTCGGGCCCGGATGTCCTCCCAGGCAGCGCGGAGCTCCGCAGTGGGCCCGTAGGAGCGACCGCGCCGCTCACCGGTCGCTTCCAACAGCCCGGCCGCGACGAGTGCACGCAGGTCGCGAGTCGCCGACGCGTCCGTGATCGCGTCGCCCGTCGCCGACACGACGAGCTTGACGTACAACGACCGGCGTATCCGGACCCCTCGTGCCAGCTCGCACAACGCCGGGACGGTCCGCCCCGGCACCCGCCGGGACGCCGTGAGTTGTTCGCAGCGGTCCCAGAGTGCCTCGGTCTCGCGCACGCGCCGAGCGAGCGTCTGCGCCTGCCGGTAGTGCGCGCGGAGGCAGAACTCGATCCAGTCCCGGGTGCTGCGCCGAGGGCTCCACTCACCGCCCGCCACCTGACCGAGGACGGTGTAGTACGCCGCGGTGTTGTGGCCGAGATGCTCCTCGATGCTGGCGAACTCAGGGGACACGATGCCGTCCGAGGCAAGCACGAGTGTCTGCAGGCACCGCGCCATCCGGCCGTTGCCATCGCTGAACGGATGGATGAGAGCGAGGTTGAGGTGGGCCATCGCGGCCCTGACCAGCACGGGCCCCGTATCGCTGTTCACCTGGTCGACCATCTCGTCGACGAGCGGCTCGATGTGCTCCCGGTCCGGGGCCGTGTAGACGGGCCTGCCGTCGCGGTCCTCGACCCAGATCGCACCCGGGCGCCAACGACCGGGGTGCCTGGTCAGGTCGTGCCGCAACATCATGAACTGCAGCGACCGGAGCAGCGACGCGTCGAGCTGAGGTGGCGCCGCGGCGAGCTGCAGCACGTAGGTCATCGCATCGCGGTACCCGGCGATCGCGTGACGCGTCTCGTCGTCGGCTGCGAGCGGTTCCTCGTCCTCGATGACTGCCACGACGTCCTCGACGCTGGCGTTGTAGCCCTCGATCGAGTTCGATCCTTGGACCGCCCGGGCGAACGTGGCGCGCCGCAACGTGCCCAACCAGCGGCGCGGCTCGTGCACATAGAACCGCAGGTCGTCGCGCATCCGGTCGAGACCAGCGAGCACGGCCAGATCCCTCTCGTCGAGCCGCGGCGTCTCGTAGATCATGTTGCAAAGCTATCGACATAACGACGCGTGATGTCGTTTATTTAGCGACATCAAGTATGAGGCATCAGTGCTCAGCGTCTCGAGCGCCACGGCCGCCGCTGCGTAGTCGAAGTCGACAACTCGCGCGCCCTCCAACGGTAGAACGCGTTCGATCTCGGCCATGCCCAGCTCGCTTCCGTGTGTTGGATCGTCGGACGCTCATCAGACGCCGACTGCGGGTCACTGCAGGACCTGAGGCCGACATCATGCGATGCTACCGACTCTCCGCATCTTAGATGTATTTGCAGGGTATCCCGCCCACTACCTGCTAGTGTCTCCGATCACGGTACGTACGCCCAGCAACCTCATACGTGGGCACGCGATCGGCTTGGGGCCCGCAAAGGTGCAGTTGCCGGGTGCTGGGGTCGTGATGTGCCGCTCGGGTGCGGAGCGCCCCCGCTCCTACCGCCACCCCGACGATGGCGACACAACGAGTCTGCGAGGCGGATCTGATCATGGCGCGCACACCACCCACGGGATCGATCATCGACCGCGTCGCGACGTTCCTCACCGCCCCCACGACGTGCGCGGCCGACCCCGACCTGCTCATCGGGTTCGAGACGGCTCATGGGACGCTCGACGAGACGTTCGCGCCCCACGCCTTGGGCGTCGTGACCGCCTTGAACGCCTTCGTCGCGGGTGCCGGCGACCATGCTCCGTCCGTCGAGCGAGTGGAAGGCTGGACGAGCCCGCTGGCGGACGTGCGCGCCCAGGCCGCGCACCTGGCGTCATGGACCGCGGGGGTCGGGCGGGCCTTTCGCGACCACGGCCTCGATGACGACGGCGATGGCATCTACATCGCGAGCACGAGCGACTTCCTGCCTCTCGGCCGCGCGGAGCTCGAGGAGCACCGGATCTGGCTGCGGGACGAGCTGGCGTCCCTGCACGAGCGCGTCGCCAACGGCGAGGAGATACCGGCCAGCGAGATCGCACAGCTCCTGGCCTTGGGCCGTGCGACGATCGATGCCTCGGCCGACCCAGAGGCCGAGGGGCGATTCCTGCTCGGCCCCATGGGCCCGGGTGACGTCGAGACGGCGATGTCGATCCTGTACGACGATGCGCGCGATGCCGACAGCCCCGACGACCCGGCGATCGTCGGGTTGGGCGACCTCGGTTATGTCGTGTCCGCCGGGCTCGAAGACCAACCCGAACGCGCCGAACGCTGGCTCGATCACCTCGCCCCGACCACCCCCTTCGGCCTGTCACCCGAGCAGGCGGAAGCCCTGGGACTCCTCGGGGCCGGCAACCTGCCCGGCACGTCGACGGCAGGCGCGGCCCTCGCCGCGAGGCTCACGACGGCTCCGAAGACGCCGGTCCTCGGCCCGATCCACCGCATCTACGGCATCACAGACCCGCTCGCACCCGTGATGGTCACCGCCGCGACGATCTCCGACGGACGATTCCCCCAGGCTCCGCTCGCGAACGCCATCGTGTCGAATGCGGTGCGCAAAGACGACACGATGCTGCGGATGTTCGGCGACGAGACCTCACAGACGCTGGACATCGCCAGACGCGACATCCTGGCCGCCTCGGTCGCGCCGGAGCTCGACGACGAGGCCCGGGTTCGTCTCGCGTACGACCTCGCCGAGCACTATGCACGCGCCGCAGACGGCACCCTGACCCCGATCCTCGATGCTCCGCAGGCGGCGCTCTACTCGCCGAACGTGACCGAGGGGTTCGGACTGACGACCGAGCCGTTGCTGGCCAACTGGCGCACCGGTCCGGATGGGAGAATCGTGTTCGACTCTGAGTCGGGCGACGGGTGGTTGCCCGACGAACCATTGCGTGACGCCCTCGGAGAACTGGGAAACACCGAGGGTGGGGCCAGGGGAGTCAGCCTCGCGCTGCAGGGGGCGACGACGGAAAGGTTGGCATCGAACCTCGAGCCGACGCAGCAGTGGTCGCCGGGGCCGGAGGAACACACATCGCCGGTTGCCCATACGACGCTGACGGAGGTGTCGAACATGTACTCGGCAGCGGCGAGCGAGATCGGCCGAGAACGCCTCACCACCGTGATCGACCACCTCGAGGCCAAGCCCAACGGGTGGGAGACAGCCGCCCTGCCCACCGTTCTGGGTGTCGCGGGCGAATTTCCCGGCGGGTCGACCGCAGCCGGCATCATCCAATCGGTCGAGATCGCCACCACGTCGGTCGACGTCAGTGGGACCGGCACGCCACTCGACGGAGCGCAATTGGCCCTGAACCGCGATCTCGTGTCCCTCAACCTCCGCGCCAACCCCTCCCTGGCCACTCCCGAGCTGGAGGCAGAGATCGCGGCCGCCCGCGAGTCGGACGACCCGATGGCGCTATGGACGCTCACGCATAACGACGACCCCGGCACGGGCTCGGTCAGCCCCGAGATGGAGACCCTGCGCGATCTCATCCACGCCCAGGAGTTCACAGCCGACCTACAAGACGCCGTTGACATCGAGAATTCGACACGGCCTGACAACGATGACAACTAGGACAAGAGGACAACGACCCATGGGATCGAATCCCCTGGTAGTGAGGATCTGCGTCGCAGCCGGGCTCATCGCGGGCCTCTCGTGTGCGAGCGCCGCCAGTGACGTCAACGATCACGTCGCGTGCATCGACGAGGAGGTGGGCGCCGGCGAGGCTTACATCTTTGATCCAGCGGGGGCGATCGTCATCGGCCAGGCCATCGCCTCGGATCATCCGGAGCTGCAACCACTCGTCGACGCCGTTGCCGACTATCAACGTCAGTACCCGAACACCGATCTCTTCACGTTCGAGGACGAAGTGTTCTCGGGAAAGACGTCCGCGAACTTCGTCCTACTCATCGCAACCCTTGCCGAACACCCGGAGCTTGCGACGCCAGAGGTCCTCGACTTCCTCCTAGAGCGGACCGAAGGCTTCGGCGTGAGGGGTGACGTGAGGAATGGCGAGGAGGACCCGGGTGGGATCCATGGGCTCACGCTTCCCATCTTCTCGTCGTCCGTGTTCGACGACGAATTCACCGACGAGATGCAGACGCTCTCGGATCTTGTGCGGGAGAGGTTGCACGCGGCCGAGGAAGAGAAGGGCGTGACCGACGTCGTCGAGCTCGGGTGCGTGATCGACCACAACCGGGAGGTGCGCTGACCCAGCACGGGCGGCGCTTGCCAGGCTCGTGCCCGCTCGTGAGCGTTCGCACCGGCGCATCAACTGCCGTGCTCGTCGGGGTCCTGGGCTGGCCCTGCGGGCAGATCGAGCTCGATGCGCCGTGCGGTCGCGCCGCGTCGCAACGCTCCCGACATGACGACATGTGATGTCGTTCATCTGGCTACAGAGACGCCCGATCAGCCCTCGCGAGCGTCGACCGCCAGATCGACGATCTCGCCCATGATGCGCACGAGCTCGAAGTCCTTCGGCGTGTAGACCGCGGCGACACCGGCGTCGAGCAGTGGCTGGCGGTCCTCCTCCGGCACGATGCCGCCGGCCACGACCGGGGCGTCGACGCCGCCCTCGCGCACCAACCGCACCACGGCGGGCACCAGATCGAGGTGCGAGCCCGACAGGATCGACAGGCCGATCACGTCGACGTCCTCCTCGACGGCGACCGCGGCGATCTGCTCCGGCGTGAGCCGGATGCCCTGGTAGATGACCTCGAGCCC
>CAYUXB010000085.1:0-13084 GCA_964448525.1 uncultured Acidimicrobiaceae bacterium | reverse complement strand
GGTCATCCGGCGGTGCAGCGCGAGCGCCGCGTTGAGGTGGACGTCGTCGACGCCCGCCTCGGCGGCGAGGTCGAGGACCTGCTCGATGATGCGCTGGCGCACGTCGGGCCGGCGCATGGGCGGCAGCGGCAGGGATATGTCGTCGAAGGCGATGGTGAGCTTCATGCCCGGCCGGAGCAGGGCGCGCAGCGGCTCGCTGTCGCCCAGCGGATTCGCCAGCGCGTGGCGGATGGCGCCCTCGGGGTCGTCGAGCGGCTCGAGCGGCTCGCCGGGGTAGAGGACGCGCGTGCGCCCGGCGGGCAGCTTCTCGAGCCGGAGGCTCTCGCCGTGGTGGAACAGGATCGGCGGCGTCGAACGGTCGACGTCGAGCACGAAACCGGGGCGGGGCATCTAGCGGGCTCCTCGGGACAGATGCGTGCGGGGGCGGCCCCGCCGGCAGTCGTTCTGGCGTCCGTGAGGTGTGTCACCGCTGGTGACGGACGCCGGAACGGCGATGGTGGCGGTCGTGGAAGCTGACTCGGGGTTCTGGCGTGCGTGAGGTGCGTCACCGCTGGTGACGGACGCCAGAACGGCGATGGTGGTCCGGGACGGTGTCACCGGGCCGACCTTCCGCGGTCGGTGCGCAGGTCGAAGGCGATCTTGACCGCGCCGCGCGCGCCGGCGTGCGCGGCGTGGTCGATGGCGTCCTCGTAGCGGGACAGGGGATAGGTGGCCGACACGAGGCGACCCAGATCGAGGTCGCGGATCAGCTCGATGGCCGTCGCGAAGTCGTGGCCGCGGTCGTCGTGCTCGTCGTAGGCGTAGACGCCGCGCAGCGCCACCTCGCGTTGCCAGACCGGCGTGAGGTCGAGCGTCGTCACGCCGGGCATGCCCACCATGTGTACGGTTCCGGACGGGGCGACGACTCGGATGGCCTGGGACAGCGACTGCTCGGATCCGACGCAGTCGACCACGGCGTCGATCCCGTGGGTGAGCTGGCCGGTGTCGAGCACGAACGACGACGACGTCGAGCGCACGGCCCGGTCGAGCTCGCCGGGGGCGCACACCACGTCCGCGCCGAGCTCCTTCGCCCAGCGCCGTTGCTCGGGGTGCTTGGCCGTGGCGATCAGGGTGGTCGGCTGCGCCAGGGAGCGCAGCGCGGCGATGGTGAAGAGGCCGAGCGCCCCGGCGCCGATGACCGCCACCTCGGTGTCGCTCACCTTGCGGGCCGCGTGCACGGCGCAGGCGACGGGCTCGACCAGCACGGCCTGCTCGTCGGTGAGGTCGTCGGGCACCTCGACCACCTGGGACGGGTGCACGACCATCTCGTGGCCCCAGCCGCCGCCGGTCGATTCGCAGAAGCCGCACTGCAGCCCGGGCTCCAGGTCGCCGAACGCGACCCGCTCGCACAGGTTGATCCGCCCCGCCTGGCACATGGCGCAGGGCGGGGTGATGCCCCGGGTGGCGCAGTGCAGGACGGGGATGACGACGACCCGCCGTCCGTCGTCGAGGTCGCCGACGATCTCGTGGCCGGGTGTGAACGGGAACGAGACGATCGGCTCGAAAGAGCGGGACGACTTGCCGTCAATCGTGGCCAGGTCGCTGCCGCAGATGCCCGACAGGCGCGGGCGCAGCCGCAGCCAGTCCGGACCGGGCAGCTCGGGCGGGTCGATGTCGCGCAGCGCCAGCGGGCCGTAGCGGGCGCCGCGGCCGGGGCGGAGCTGCCCGGCGACCATCGCCGCCGCGTAGCGGGCGGGCTTGCGGGAGAACGAGAGAGCCTTCATCGCCGGGCTCCCGTCGTCGGGCGGTGCGCGTCACCGGGCCGGTCGCCGTCGCCGCCGGAGGTCCACATGTCGGAGTTGAGCAGGCGGGTCAGCAGGCCGTCCCCGCCGCGCCCCTTCCAGGACGGACCGATGGGAAGAGCCGGAGGGGCCGCGCCGTCCATCTTGTCGAAGTGCTCGACGAGCCAGCCCCGCTTGCGGGCCAGCGCCGCCAGCCGGGTCTCGGGGTTCACCGCCACCGGGAACCCGACGGCTTCGAGCATCGGCAGGTCGGAGGTCGAATCCGCGTAGGCGACCCCTTCGCGCAGGTCGAACCCGTTGGCGTCCGCGTACTCGGTCAACACCGAGGCGCGCGCCTCGCCCGTCGGTGGCACGTCGGTGAGCTCGCCCCGGTAGGTGCCGTCGGGCCGGGTGTCGAGTCGGGCGCACACCACGTCGTCGAACAAGGGGCGCAACGGCCCGATGGCGAAGTCGAGCGCGCCCGTGATGAGCACGGTGCGGTGCCCGAGGCGACGGTGCTCGCGCACGCGGCGGATGCCGGCCGGGAACGACTTCGCCAGCAGCAGGTGGCTGAACATCTCCGCGGCGTCGGCGTCGAGCTGGGCGATGGGCGCCCGGTCGTAACGACGGTAGAAGTGGCGCAGGAAGTCGCTGCGGTCGCGGCGGTCGAGCGCCAGCAGCGAGGGCGCCTCGGCGATCGTCTTCGCGATGTAGCGCAGGCGGTCCTCGCGGGGCAGCCGCCGGGTGGCGAGCCACGAGTACGAGGCGACGACGTTCGAGGAGATCAGCGTGTTCTCGAGGTCGAAGGCGGCGAACTGGCGCTCCGGAGCGAGCACCTGGCGGCGCAGCCGGTCGGCGCGGTTCTCGATCGTGCGGCCGCCCCCGGTGGTGCGGACGCGGGCGTGGTGCACGACGGAGGGCAGGTGCACCTCGTGCACGTACCGGGTCCAGTCGACCACCCGAGGGTCGAAGCAGAACGCGGCCTGATCCTCGGCGGGCAGCCGCTCGAAGCGGGCGAGCAGCCGCTCGACCCCGTAGATGGCCTCGCACTCGGCATAGGCGCCGTAGAGCTCGACGTAACCGAGGGCGCGCTCGGCCTCCTCACGCTTCTCCTCGAGCTTGGCCGCCCACAGGGCCTGCTTGCCCCGCAGGGGCAGTGCCTGCAGGGTGGACTCGGCACGCTCGATCGTCGACTTGGCTCGCTCGAGCTGGCGCTGCACCCGACCGCGGCCGGGGAACGACCAGTCGGGCACCATGATCGGCTGGCCCTCGCTGTCGTAGAGGGGGCGCTCGGTGAACCACTCGCGCACGAGGTCGACGAGCAGGCGGTAGCGCAGCGGGTTGACCGACCCGGAGGCGACCTGGGTGATCTCGGGCTCGGGGGGCGGACCTTCGGCGGCGGCTCCGATGACGGCGGCGACGACCATGTCGACCGGGATGACGTCGACGGTGCCCTCGGGCACGCCCGGGAACTCCTTCAGCAGCCCGCGGGCGTAGCTGATGATGATCGGCTCGGCCATGCGGAAGCCGCGGATCCAGCCCGGCTTGGGTTCGGCCCAGGCCGACTCGATGATCGACGGGCGCACGATCGACACCGGGATGTCGCCGCGTTGCTGCAGCAGCGCCCGCTCGCCGAACGCCTTGGTGTAGGCGTAGGCGTCGGGCCAGCCGAGCGACGCGGCGCGGGCCCGGCCGGCGTCGACCATGCGTTCCTTGACCCAGGCCTGGCGGCGCTGCTCGGTCTTGGCCGCCAGAGCGGGGGTGCCCGCGGCGCCGAGCTCGCGGACGGCATCGGCCCGAAAGCCCTCGAGGGCCTCGCGGGTGCGGCTCTCGGCCTCGGCGTCCTCGCGGGCCCGGCGGGCGCCGGTGACCTCGCTGCGCCAGTCGGCATCGACGAAGAACGGGCTCTCGTGCACCGGCTCCTCGAGTGCGGAGCCCCGGCGGTTGCCGGCGACGTAGCAGGTGGACACCGCGACGAGGTGTGGGGTGACGCCGAGATCGTGGAGGGTGAGCGCGATGCGGGACGGGCCCAGCAGGTTGACCTCGACCGCGCTGTCGAGCGGCGAGTCGAAGGCAACCGTGGCGGCGGAGTGGATGACGATGTCGCACGAGGCGAGCACCGCCCGGTCGGCCTCGCCGAGCCCCAACCCGTCGGTGCCGACGTCACCGGCGATGACCTGGACGCGCCGCTCGACCTCGGCCTCGAACCCGTCCTTGCCCAGGTCGTCGCGCAGCCGGTCGAAGGCGTCGTTGCGGAAGATCTCGCGCTTGGCCCGCTGAGCGACCGTGGAGCGCTTGCCGGGGCGGATGAGCAGCACCAGCTCGCAACCGGGCACCGAGCGCACCAGGCGCTCGATCAGGGCGGTGCCCAGGAAGCCGGTGCCACCGGTGATGGCGATGCGCTTTCCGTCGAGGGCTTCGGGGATCACCCCACTTGTCTACCATTTGGTAGATGGCGATCGCGAAGGCGCCCGCACGCAGCCGGCGCAACGACACGGCCGAGCGCATCCTGATGGCCGCGCTCGATGCGTTCGGCACCCGGGGCTACGGCGCCACCTCCCTCGACGACCTCGCCCGCGACCTCGGCATCCGCAAGCAGACGATCCTCTACTGGTACCCGTCCAAGGACGCGCTCCTCGACGCGGCGATCGACCGCACGGCCGCGGAGCTGGCGGTGCGACTCGAACGTGGCGTCCTCGGCGCCGGACCGGGCTTCGAACGGGTGGAGGCGATCGTCCGAGCCATGTTCCGCCTGGCGGCGCGCCACCCGGCGATGATCGGCTTCCTGCGGGAGGTCACCCGGCTCGGCCCTCCGGCGTCCACCCGGTTGTTGGGTGCGCTGACCCCCCTGATCGACCGGGCGGCGGGCTACCTGGGGGCCGAGATGGACGCGGGCCGCATCCGTCGCCACGACCCGCGGCTGATCCTGCTGGCCGCCTACTCGATGGTCACCGGGCTGGCGACCGAGGTCGAGGTGCTGCGCACCTTCGGCGAGGAGCCGACGCTCGCGTCGCTCGTCCGCCGCCGCGACGAGCTGGTGGCGCTCCTGCGGGACGCCCTCGTCCCTGACGACCGGGAGCGCGTCACCACTTCACCATCTGCGACCCCGTGACGAACTCGATGCTCTCGACCATCGTGAAGCACGTCAATCGTTGGCCGTTGATCGTCACCGACGACGACACCATGCCGGCCGCCACCGCCTGACCCGCTCCCTGCGGGAAGTACACCGGCCCACCGCTGTCGCCGCCCAGGCTCGGATAGTTCAGGCAGCTGTAGAAGTAGCCGTGCCCAGCGGCGTCGCAGCACATCCACTCGTTGACCCGCACGACCGCCCCGCAGTTGCCCGAGTTGCTGGTGATGCCCTCGAAGCAGAGGCGCAGCCCGTTGCCGATCTGGGTGTTGAGGTAGCGGCCGGTGATGCCTCGCACGCCGTTGCCGGTGTTGATCATCGGCCATGCGGGCCACGGCTGAGCGGACATCGAGACGAAGGCGGAGTCCGCCATCACCCACTTGTTGGGGAAGTAGCTGTTCATGCGAATGGTGCCGGCGATCCGGGGCAGGATCGCCATGCCGTGGCCGACGTTCCCGCAGTGACCCGCCGTGCTGCCGAAGTAGCCGTAGTAGCGGTTGTGGAACAGGTAGCCGGTCGTGCAGGCGACCTGACGGCCCGACCAGGCGATCAGGGCGTGCTGGCCCGCCTCGAACGGCGGGAAGTTCCGCCGGTCCTGCGGCTCGATCACGATCTCGGTGGCCGGCTCCACGGTGACGGCGGCGGCGACGTCGGTCGCGGGTGGCGCAGCGTCGGCTGTCGGGGCGTCGGTCGCTGCGGCCTCGGCGGCCGGGGCGCTGTCGACCGGCGGGGCGGAGATCGGCCCCTCGCGGGGCTCCTCCGGAGGGGTGGCGGCCTGCTCGGCCGCGCCGCGCCTGGCGGCGTCCTGGGCCAGGGCGAGGGTCTCGTCGGCGTCCTCGCTCTCGGTCCGCACGACCACGCTGTTGGTGGCGGGATCGGTCTCCACGGCGAAGTTGCCGTCGTCCGGGTCGATCGATGCCGCGATCTCGTCCTGCGCGGCCAGCAGGTCGGCCAGACCGTGCTCGACCGGATCGGTGACGACGCGCGGATGGCCGCTGGTCACCTGGGCCACCACCTCGCCGTCGGCGGGCGTCGCCCCGACCACGCCGACGTGCATCACGTCGTCGTTCTCCCGCACCTCGATCCAGTAGCCGCCGTAGCGCACCCCGAACGCCTCCATGAGGGCGGGCACGACGACGGTCGGGTCGAGCTCCAGCGCGATCTGGTCGTAGGGGGCGGTGACGGAGTTCGCCGACGCCGTGACAGCATCGCGGACGGGATGTGATCCCGACGCCGCTGTGCGTTCGACCGGGGCGGACCGGGCCGCATCTTCGGACCCGGCCCCGGCGACGGGGGGCACGACGACGGTGAGGGTGATCGCCACGGCGATGGCGACGGGCAGCGCGAACCGGCGCATCTCTGCTCCTCGGTCTGACGGCGGTGGGGAGACCGCTCGTGCCGCAACCTAGCGAACTGAAGCACTCAGAGCGCGGACTCTCACACGAGCCGCGATGAAGTGGTGGCGCTCAGCGTTTGGTCGAGAACCGACTGCGGTGCTCGTGACGATCCACCGCCAGCCGCACGAGCTCGTCGATCAGATCGGGGTAGGCGACACCCGACGCCTGCCACAGCTGCGGGTACATCGAGACCGGCGTGAAGCCCGGAATCGTGTTGACCTCGTTGATCAACAACCCGCGTCCGTCCTCCTCGAGGAAGAAGTCGACGCGCGCCAGCCCGTCGCAGCGCAGCACCCGGTAGGCGTCCAGGGCCAGCGAGCGGACCCGGGCGGTCGTCGCCTCGTCCAGCGGTGCGGGGATGACCAGATTGGACGTGCCGTCGAGGTACTTGTCCTCGTAGTCGTAGAACTCGTGGCTCGACACGATCTCGCCGGGCATCGAGGCCCGGGCATCGGCGTTGCCGAGCACCCCCACCTCGATCTCGCGGGCCACGACACCCTCCTCGACGACGACCCGCTCGTCGTCGCCGGCGGCGACGGCCAGCGCCGCGTCGAGGCCGGCGGGAGCGGCCACCTTGCTCACCCCGACCGACGACCCCATGTTGGCGGGTTTCACGAACAGCGGGTACGCCAGCCCCGCGGCCGCCACCGCAGCGGCCGCGCCGTCGAGCTCGGTGTCCCGCAACGCCAGGTAGGACCCCTGGGGCAGGCCGTGCGCACCCAGGATCTCCTTGGCCTTCACCTTGTCCATGCACAGGGCGGAGGCGAGGACGCCCGAGCCGACGTACGGCACGCCGGCCAGCTCCAGAAGGCCCTGCACCGTGCCGTCCTCGCCGTGGGGCCCGTGCAGCAACGGCAGCACGACCACCGGCAGACCCTCGGTGGCCGCCGTGACGGTCGGCAGCGGATCGAGCGCGGTTCCCTCCGCCGCCAGGCGGTGGGGCAGCGCGGAGGCCCCCCGTGCCAAGGCGGCGACCGCGGCGTCGGCCTGGACCCACGCGCCCTCGCGCGTGATGCCCACGGGGACGAGGTCGTAGCGGGCAGGATCCGCCGCCCGCAGCACGTGGGCGGCGGTCGTGCACGAGACCTCGTGCTCGGCCGACTGCCCCCCGAAGAGGACCACGAGGCGGACGCGATCGGTGCTGGCCATGGGGTGCGATCGTACCGGTGCGGACCGGGGCCGTCGGTCCGACCTCCAGCGCCGAGGCCCAGGCGGCGCGAGCGGGGCGCGGCGGGATGCGAAGATCGTCGACCGTGGAGATGCGCACCAGTGACGTCGCGGCCGCAACCGACGGCCGGCTCGTCGGCCCCGACACGACCGTGTCGGGAGCCGCCATCGACTCGCGCCTCGTCACCGGGGGCGAGCTGTTCGTCCCCGTCGTCGCCGAGCGGGACGGCCACGACTTCGTTCCGGCGGCAGTGGCCGCGGGGGCCGCGGCCTACCTGACAGCCCGTGGTCCGCACCCCGGCGCGGAGGGTGCGACGGCCGTCGAGGTCGACGACACCGGCAGGGCCCTCAGCACCCTCGGGGAACATGGCCGCCAGCAGCTCGACGCGCGGGTGGACGGCCGGGTCGTCGGCATCACCGGGTCGGTCGGCAAGACCAGCGTCAAGGACCTGCTGGCCGCCGCCCTCGGTGCCCGCTGGCGCACGACCGCCAGCGCCGGGTCGTTCAACAACGAGCTGGGCGTGCCGCTCACCCTGCTGGGCGCACCCGGCGACACCCAGGCCCTCGTCGTGGAGATGGGGGCACGCGGCGCCGGGCACGTGGCCGATCTGTGCGCGGTGGCCCGGCCGGCGGTCGGCGTGGTCACCCGGGTGGCGGCCGTGCACACCGAGACGTTCGGAACGATCGACGATGTCGCCGACGCGAAGAGCGAGCTGGTCGCCGCCCTCCCGTCATCGGGGGTGGCGGTGCTCAACGCGGCCGACCCGCGGGTGGCGGCGATGGCCCGGCGCACCACGGCACAGGTGCTGACGTTCGGCGAGGGCGGCGAGGTCCGGGCAGGCGACATCGGCCTCGACGCCGAGCTCCGGGCCACCTTCCGGCTCGACACCCCGTGGGGGAGCGAGGTGGTGCGGCTCGGCGCTCGCGGTCTGCACATGGTCGAGAACGCGCTGGCCGCCGCGGCGGCAGCGCTCGTGTGCGACGTCGCCCTCTCCGACCTGGCGGGCGCGCTCGGCAACGCAGGGGTGTCCCGCTGGCGCATGGAGCTCGCAACGCTCCCGTCCGGCGCCCGCGTGCTCAACGACGCCTACAACGCCAACCCGGTGTCGATGGCGGCGGCTCTCCGGGCGCTCACCGAGCTGCCCGCCCGGCGTCACGTCGCCGTGCTGGGCCTGATGGCCGAGATCGGCCCGTCGAGCGACGCCGAGCACCGAGCCGTCGGCGATCTGGCACGTGACCTGGGCGTGGAGGTCGTGGCGGTCGCCGTGCCCGCGTACGGCGGTACGCCGGTCACCGGCCTCCCCGAGGCCGCGGCCGCGCTCGGCGACCTCGGCCCCGACGACGCCGTGCTGCTGAAGGGCAGCCGCGTGGCGGGCCTCGAACGCCTCGTGGACCTCCTGCGCTAGTCACGCAGCCGGGCGACGAGTTCGCTGCCGGGCGAACCACGCTTCTGTACCGTTCGGCCATGGATTTCCGGTCCACGACCGTCGCCGACCTCGCCGCCCAGATCACCGACCGGCGCCTCTCGGCCCGCGAGGTGACCGCGGCGGCCCTCGACCGCATCGACCGGCTCGACGACGAGTTGGGCGCCTTCGTCGCCGTCGACGGGGACTCGGCGATGGCCGAGGCGGCGTCGCTGGACGAGCGGATCGCGAACGGCGAGGACGTCGGTCCGCTCGCCGGGGTGCCCCTCGCGGTCAAAGACCTCGAGGACGCGATCGGCTTCCCGACCACCCGGGGATCCGCGGCCTTCGCCGGCAGCGCGCCGGCGACCACCGACTCGCCCCTCGTGGAGCGGTTGCGGGCTGCCGGCTGCGTGGTGGTCGGCAAGACCAACACGCCCGAGCTCGGCTTCAAGGCCGACACCGTCAACATCACCTTCGGGGCGACCCGCAACCCCTGGGCGCTCGACCGGTCGGCGGGCGGGTCCTCCGGCGGGTCGGCTGCGGCGATCGCCGCGGGTCTCGTGCCCCTGGCCACCGGCTCGGACGGCGGAGGGTCGATTCGCATCCCGGCAGCCATCACCGGGTTCACCGGTTTCAAGCCCTCGATTGGCCGGGTCCCGAGCGGAGGAGCCCACCCTCCCGACTGGCCTCTGTTGTCGACGCGCGGTCCGATGGCGTTGCGGGCGCGGGACACGGCGCTGGCCCTGGATGTCGTGGTGGGGCCGGAGGCCACCGACCTGACCTCGCTCCCGCTGCCCGACGCGTCGTGGTCGCGCTCGCTCGCCGATCTGCACGCGCCCCGCCGGGTGGCCTGGTCGCCGACCCTCGGATACGCCCGGGTCGACCGCGACGTGCTCGCCACGTGCGAGCTGGCGCTGGCGCGCCTCGAGGCCCTCGGCACCGAGGTCGTGCTGGTGGACGACGTCTTCGGGTCCGACCCCGTGGAGGACTGGCTCGCGCTCGTCGCCGTCTACTGCCTGCGGGTCCTCGATCCGTTCCGTGACACCGACGTGTGGCCGCAGATCGACCCCGGCCTCGCTGGGCTGCTCGACTGGGCCCGCTCGGAGGTCAGCGCCGTGCGCTTCGCCGGCGCCGCAGACGCCGCCCACCACCTCAACCTCGCCCTCGTCGACCTGTTCCACGAGGCCCCGTTGCTGCTGACACCGACGATCGCGGGCCAGACTCCGGTCATCGGCGGCTCGGGCACCATCGACGGCGAGCCCGACATCGGCTGGGTGCGGCACACCTACCCGTTCAACCTGACCCGTTCGCCCGCGGGAACGGTCTGCGTCGGGTTCACGCCCGACGGCATGCCGGTCGGCCTGCAGGTGGTGGGCCCGCAACACGCGGATGTGGCCGTCCTGCGGGCCCTCGCCCTGCTGGAGGACGCGCTCGCCATCGATGCCGTCGCCCCGTTCGGAACCGCGTGACGCGAGTTGCTAGGGTTCTCTCTCCCCGGGCGTATAGCTCAGTTGGCTAGAGCGCACGCTTCACACGCGTGAGGTCACAGGTTCGAGCCCTGTTACGCCCACCGGGTACCCCTTGAAAACGCCGACGACGGCAGGCCCACGGCCTGCCGTCGTGTCGCGTTCCGGCCCGGAGCGGCGACATCGCCGCCCCGGGCGGAATCGGATCAGTAGAAGTAGCCCGGGTCGAGGTAGACCTCGGTCGAGGCGATGTTGGGGACGACCTCGTAGCTCCGCACCTCGGCAGCGGTCGAGCCGCCAGCCGCGATGAAGTCGAGGTAGCCGTAGCTGCCGCCGATGATGCTGCCGCCCGCATCCCGGTAGATCGCGTACGCACGCGGGCTGTCGATCTGCTGGTCGAACGTCGACTTGGCGGTGAACTTCGTGGTGACGCTGTAGTCGTCCGCGGTCGTCGTGATGCCCTCGGCCGTGAGCTCGCCTTCCTCGGGCACATCGCCGACGCCGTAGTCGGACGGCTCGCTGAGCTGCACCTGGAGCTCTGCGACCTCGGTTGCGAAGTTCTCGCCGTAGAACTCGTCGCCGATGCCCAGCTTCTGCCCCGGGCGGAGCACGTAGATCGTGTGCGAGGCCGAGGCCAGCGCGGTGCCGCTCGCGTCGAACACGGACACGCTGATGCTGATGTCGGTGACCGTGTCGTCGCCGGTGTTCTCGACGATGAACCCGTAGCTCGCGGTCCTCTCGTCCTGGTCGTAGCCGCCCATGAAGTTCGAGAAGCCCTCGTCGACGACCGCGATCTCACTCGAACCGGACGGCTCGGCCGGATCGTCGGACTCGGTCGTGGTGGGGTCCGGCTCGTCGGGCCCCCCGCCGGTGGTCGGCGAGGTCGACTCGGTGGTGTTGGTCGACGCGGTCGGCTCGGATGCCGGCTCGTCGTCGTCGCCACCGGTCAGCACGACGATCAGCGCGACGAGCGCCACCGCGACCACCGCGCCGATGGCGATGTAGATCGGCGTCTTGTTCTGTTGCCCCGGCGGCTGAGCGCCCGGGGGCATGCCGGCATACGGGCTCGGCGCAGCACCGGGAGGGAACCCGCCGCTCGGGGGCGCACCAGGTGGGAAGCCGCCCGCCGGGGGGAAGCCGCCGCTCGGGGGACCCACCGGCGGACCGGTGGGCGGGCCCGCGGCGGGTGCGCCAGGCGGCATCGCGCCGGCGGAGACGGCGGTCGCGTCAGCGTCGCCGGGCATGTCGGGACGGGGCGGCGGGTACCACTTGTCGTCCGACGCCTGCCACCAGTCAGGACCCTGGGGTGTGTCGCTCATGTGTGTTCCTCTTCGTGTGTGTCCGCCGAAGTGCCCAGCCGTGCAAGATCCGGAGCGAGGGGATCGCGGTCCGGACGAGGACGGAACTGTAGGTGATCAGGCGCGCCGATCCACACCGCGCGCCAGCGGCCTGACCGGTGCAGGTGGGCGCGGGGACCCTCGAACCCCGCCGGGCGTGATCAGGCGATCGTCTTGGACAGGCGGTCCATCGCGTCGTCCTCGCTGATGTCGAGGGCGAACGCCAGCTCGGAGACGAGCACCTGGCGGGCCTTGACGAACATCGACTTCTCGCCCGCCGACAGGCCCTTGTCGTTGTCGCGCAGGGCGAGGTTACGGACGACCTCGGCCACCTGGTAGACGTCGCCCGACTTGAGCTTCTCCTGGTGGTTCTTGAACCGGCGCGACCAGTTGGTCGGCTCGCGCACGTCCTTCTTGGCGAGCACCTCGAAGACGTCCTCGACGTCCTCGACGCTGATCGGGTAGCGCATCCCGATCTCCTCCGCCTTGTCGACCGGCACCTTCAGCACCAGGTCGCCGTGCGTCATGCGGAGGACGAAGAACTCCTTGTCCTCGCCGTCAGGAGGCATCGACCGCTTCTCGGTGGCCTCGATGACCGCGGCTCCGTGGTGGGGATAGACGACCCGATCCTTGACGCGAAACGACACACGAAGCTCCTCGACCTGTCCCTTGGGGGTTCGTACAGGATGCCACTTCGCGGCGTGCGTTCCACAGTCGACGCGGTGCATCTTTCGCCGCTCGCCACGGCCGGCGGGCGGCCGGTCCGCTCTTGGTGGCTCGGCGGCCACACCCCTACAGTCGCTTGCACGGGCGCTGCGAGAACCTCGGGAGGGTCGCCGTGATCGAATGGTCCGACGAACAGCAGATGGTGCGTGCCACGGTGCGCGACTTCCTCGAAAAGGAGCTCGTACCGCACCACCGCGAGCTCGAGCACGGCGACATGCCGCCCTACGCCATCATCCGCAAGCTCTTCTCGACCTTCGGCATGGACGCCATGGCCCGCGATCGCTTCGAGCGCACGATCGCCCGCGACAAGGCGATCGCCGCCGGGGAGCAGGTCGACGAGCCCCAGGAGTCGGCGCCCCGCGACCCCGAGGCGGCCGCCAACGCGACGGCGTTCCAGATGATCCCCATCATCGAGCTCTGTCGCTGGAGCCCCGGCATGGTCACCGCCATGGGCGTGTCGATGGGCCTCACCTCGGCCGCCATCCTCTCCAAGGGCACGATCGCCCAGAAGGAGCGGTGGGCACTGCCGCTGCTGACCTTCGAGAAGATCGGCGCCTGGGCGATCACCGAGCCGGGCTCGGGCTCCGACGCCTTCGGGTCGATGCGGTCGACCGCCCGGCGCGACGGCGACGAGTACGTGCTCAACGGCTCGAAGACGTTCATCACCAACGGCCCCTACGCCGACACCACCGTCT
>CAYUXB010000084.1:0-13527 GCA_964448525.1 uncultured Acidimicrobiaceae bacterium | reverse complement strand
CCGCCGGCCCCGCGGGGCAGAAGCCGGCGCCGACGAGCAGGTCGGTGAGCTGGTCGGGCTGCCACCACGTGAAGAGGCGGCCGGGGAAGTCGTCGTCCGCGCCCGACCGCTCGTCCCCGTCGCCTCGGAAGACGGTGATGTCGAGCACGCCGTCGACAGCGAGCGCCCGGTGCAACCCGGCGAGCGTCATCGGGAGGTCGGCACGGGCGATGTGCTGCAGGCTCTTGCTCGCCCACACGCCGGCCAGCGACCCGGTGCGCACGGGCAGCGCCGCCGCCTCGCACACGACCGCCGGCGTGCCGGGGTGGCGGCGACGCGCCTCGGCCACCATCGCCGGCGCCGGGTCGGCGGCGACGAGCGGGGTCCCGAGGTGGGGGACGTAGTGGCCCGGACCGGCGCCGAGGTCCAACCGGATGCCTCCGTCCGGCAGGTGCGCCGCGAAGGCCTCGGCCCGCTCGGCCCCGTACGCCCGGCGTCGGTCGCCGTAGTCGGTGGCCGAGCGCTCGTAGATGTCGACGGTGCGGCGGTCCATGGTCGGGTCCACGGCGGGTCGCGTCATCCGGGAGGCCCAGGCTGTGCCGGGGCCGGGACCGAGTCGGTGCGCGACACGCGGAGCGATCGACGCTAGTCGGCCCCCTGGCGGACCGTGCGCCTGGCGGGCACGAGGGCGCGTCAGGTCGGTCGCCTGACCGAGGGGGCGCCCGTCGGTCGCCGTTGCCGGGGGCTGTCGTCCCCGCCACCGGCGACCGTCGGGACGGTCGTCAGCGATGGCGGCGGGGGCGTCCCACGTCGGGGCGATCCCAGTTGCACACGCCGTCGGGGAACACCTGCTCGAGCCGGGCGCGGTCGTCGGCCGTGGGTCGCCAGTCGCCGTAGACGCCGGTGCGGATGGCCCGGCTCACCGACTGGAGCTGGCACTTCCACACGCCGCCCTCGTACGGCGCGCCGGCCTGCCGGCGCGACGACGAGTAGATCGGGAACTGCTCGGTGCAGGCCCCGTGCGCCCGGTCGTCGAGGATGCCGGCCCACACCCGGCGGCCCGAGGCGATGAGCGTGCCGTCGGTGGCGAAGCACGAGTCGACGGCCCGGTCCGGCTTGTTGCGGGCGACGCCGCGGTGCGGGTGCGCCGCGATGTTGGCCATCCACTCGTCGATGACCTCGAACGCCATCGGCGTCTGGTCGAACGCCTCGGCGGGCCGGGCATCGGTGAACCAGATGACCTGGTTGGACGCGTCGCCGTCGGCGTTGAGCATGCGTTGGCGGGCGGCGAAGGACTGCTGCGTGTTGTGCATGTCCAACTGATCTTCGAGGTAGTGGCGCCAGTCGATGATCGGGATGTCGATGTCGCCCTGGAACTGCATGCCCGACGTGTAGGCGGCGTTCATCGCCTCGACGTCGCCGGCGCGGCGGGGTGCGGGCGTGGCGCCGCCGTCGGGGCTCAGGTTCATGTTCCGCGAGCTCCAGGGATCGAAGTCGTCGAGGGATAGCGGGCCCTCGAAGGGGAAGCCCTCCGGCACCATCTCGGCCGACTCCTTCCAGCTGCCGACCTGCGCGTTGAGGTCGAGGAACTCGGCCGGCGTGATGACCCCGGCGCGCAGCGCCTCGAGCCCGTACTGCACGCCGACGTTGTCCCACGGCACCCGGGCGAAGCCGTCCTCGCCCGTGCCGTAGATGTTGCGGGTGTCGCCCCAGTGGGTCCACTCGACGCCCTCGGCTCCCTGGGCCAGCTTGTCGAGGTCGTCGACGTCGGTGAACGTCGGGTTCAGCGCCAAGGGCGACAGCCCGAACCAGCCCGGCTTGCACTCCATCAGCGCCGGGGCGGGCGAGGCCGGGTCGCGGTCCATGACCTGGTAGCCGAGGGCCGCGTACAGCGCGTAGAGCCCGTTCCACTGTTCGATCTCGCCCGGGGACAGGTTCTTCGGGAAGTTCGTGCCGTTCAGCCCGATGATCGCCTGGCGCACCTCGGGATCGCGCCACTTCGGGTTCTCGCGGTCGGTGGCGTCGAAGTAGTGCTCGAGCAGCTCGCAGTCGCCCACGTGGATGGTCTGGGTGACCATGTCCGGGTACGAGTACTGCGCGATGGCGGCGTCGATGAGTCCCGGGTGGTTCTGGGCGTAGACGTACTGCTGGATGGCGCCCCCGGACCCACCGACGGCGACGGTGTAGTCGGGCACGCCGTGCGCCTCGACCGTCAGCTCCTTGAGCATCAGCGCTGTCTCGCCGCCCACCTGCAGGTTGTAGTGGGTGCTCGTGCGGGTGCCGCTCGACCACATCACGCCGTAGCCCTGGCCGAGCAGGTCCGCCGGCAACATCGCCCCGGTGCTGGTGGTGCCCTGGTGGTGGCCGATGCCGACGCCGCCCTGGAAGCTGAAGACGAGGCGGCGGTTCCACAGCGAATCGTCCGGTGCGGTCGGGTCGGCCTCGCCCACCGGGGCGAGCATGGCGACGCTGTAGACGAAGCGGTTGACCGTCCCGCGCTCCCACCGCACGACGAAGGGAACGGTGGATCCGTCCATGGTCGTGGTGGTGGCCACATCGGCGGGCGGCGCGGCGGGGTCGTGGAGCCAGTGGAAGGCGCCGTCGGTGGTCGACCGGTAGAGGTAGCCGTATCGGGTGTCGGCAGCGCAGTCCTTGCTCCAGCCGACGATCGTCGCCTCTGCGGTGGGGTAGCCGCGGTCGTCCTGGGGATAGCTGCCGTCGGCCGCCTCGGCCGCGACGGGGATGCCGATGTGCTCCTGGTTGTCGACGATCGGCTGACCGAGCACGGGGCGGCCGTCGAACCGTGCCCGGGCCGTGGTGCACACGAACGGCTGCTGCTGAGGCCCCGAGAAGATGGGCCCGCTGTTCGGATGGTTGACGAGCGTGACCTCGGCGGCCCGGGGCAGGCCGCGGTCACCGCCGTGCCCACGCCCAGGGCCGCCGGTCGCCGCGACCCGCAGGACGTTGTCGCCCTCGGCGAGGTCGTCGACGAGACCGACGAGCGTGCGGTCGCCCTCCGGGTCGGAGAAGGCGTCGGTGACGTCGGTGCCGCCCACCGTGACCTTCACCTGCGCGGCGTCGACCCGGCGAGGAATCGTGATCTCGACGAGCGCGTCCCCGCCGGACACCTGGTCCGGCGCACCGGACAGCACAGCGATCTCGAACCGCTGCCCGCCCCCGCGGCGATCGCTCGGCGCCGCGTCCGCACCGGTGCCGGCGACCGACGTGGCCAGCGCGATCAGCCCGGTGGCCGCCGCCAGCGTGCGGACCGAGCGGCGCTTCCGAAAGCCGGCTCGCCGGTGGGCTCGGTGGTCGCGCATGTCATCCCCCTCCGGGTGGACCGCCCCTCTTCGGCCACCCGAAGCGCAACCTACCGGTGACGTCGGTCACACGCAATCGGATGGACGGTACGGGCTAGTTCACCCGACCGTCCGCGGCCGGCTCGTCGGGTTGCCAGAGCCCGAGCTGCTCGGTGCGGGCGGCACGCTCCGGCACGGGCTCCCACACCACGCCGCCCCGGGGGCCGCGGTCGCGCACCTCCAGCCGGTCGGGGAGCAGGGCCCGGCTGGCCCCGCGTCCGTCGCGCACGCCTACGCTGCCGTCGCGCTCGCGGCCGAGCACGCGCCCTTCCCGCCAGCGCGAGCTCCGGCGGTCGCGCCAGCGCACCCGGTCGCCCACGGCCAGCCCCAGCGTGGCGAGCGGGTCGGGAGGGGGTTCGGGTGCCGATGGCGCGGTGGCTGCCGGGTCGGTCGCGGGCGCGCCCGCATCGTGTGTCTGTGTCGTCTGTTCCATCGTGTGGGTGCTCAGCTGTCGGTGGAAGCCGGACCGGCACCGCCGGCCAGCGCGGTGCTCAGGCGGCGCATGCCGGCCAGCCAGCGGTCGCGATCGGTCGCCCGTCGCTGCTCGAACGTGGCGACCTCGGGATGCGGGAGGATGAGGAACCGTTCGCTGCGGACGCCCTCGACGATCGCGTCCGCCACCTGTTCCGGCGACAGCACGCCCTGCACCGCCGCTGCGCTGGCGGCGGTGGCAAGCCCGGCCGGCGCGTCGTCGCCCTCCGCGGCCTGCCGCCCACCGCCGAGCATGGCGGTGTCGACGGCCATCGGGCAGGCGCACGACACCGTGATGCCCTGGTCGCCGTAGGTGATCGCGAGCCACTCTGCCAGCGCCACCGCCGCGTGCTTGGTGACCGAGTACGGGGCGTCACCCGGCTGGGTGAGCAGGCCCGCGGCCGAGGCGGTCGACAGCAGGTAGCCGCCGCCCCGCTCCACCATCCGCGGCACGACAGCACGGGCCGCGTACAGGTGGGCGAGGACGTTCACCGACCAGACGAGCGACCACGTCTCGTCGGACGCCTCGATGCCGCCGTAGCCGAGGATGCCGGCGTTGGATGCGAACAGGTCGATCGGGCCGACCTCGTCCTCGGTGAACTCGACGAGCGCCTCGATGTCGGCCTCGACCGTCACGTCCGCGGTGCGTGGGATGGCCCGATCGCCGATTCCGGTGGCCGTGGCCAGGGCGCCGTCGGCATCGCGGTCGACCACGATCACGGCACGAGCGCCCTCGGAGGCGAAGCGCTGGCACATGGCCCGGCCGATGCCGCTGGCACCGCCGGTCACCACGCAGATGCGATCACGAAGATCCATGCCGCGCATCGTAGGACTCCCCACTGACAGCCAAGGCCACCCGTGGCTCGTCGGCCGGTAAAGGGACGTGGCCCGACGCGCCAGACCCCAGGTGGCGGGCGGGGATGGCGCCCCCGATCCACCCGTTCGTCACCCCGCGCCGACGGCTGCCCGGATGGTGGCGTCGGCCGAGGCGCGGCGATCGGCGCCCCAGGGCAGCGGCATCAGGACGGGCACGTCGACGCCCGCGTCGACGTAGGACCGCATGGTGGCGTGCACCGTGTCGGCGTCGCCCATCACGTCGATGGCGTCGACCATGCGGTCGCTGACCGCCTCGACCGCGCCCGTCTTGTCGCCGTCCGCGAACCGCCCGCGGATCTCGGCCACCTCGTCGCCGAAGCCCGCCCGCTCGAAGTTGCGGGCGTAGCTGTCGACGACCGCGTACGAGTACAGGTCGCGCTTGGCCTTGTCGATGCCCTCGTGGCGCTCGCACACCCCGGCGTGCACGTACGCGTAGACCGTGGCGTCGCCGCCCTTGCGCACCTGCTCGATCGACCACGGCACGTGCGACGCCGGCAGGTAGTTGAGCAGCACCCCGTCGGCCAGCTCGCCGGCGAGAGCGAGCATGCGGGGATTGAGCGCACCGACCACGATCTTCGGGCGGCGCTCGCCGAGCCGCACCCCGAGGCGGAACCCCTTCACCTCGTAGAAGTCGCCGGCGAAGTCGACGCGCTCGCCGGACAGGCAGGCTCTCAGCAGCGTGACGTACTCGCGCACCTGGGCGAGCGGCCGGTCGCTGTAGGGCTGGCCGTGCCAGCGCTGAGCGACGACAGGGGAGGAGATGCCGACGCCGAGAAGGATGTCGTTGTCGGGGTGCAGCGCCTGGAGCGTGGCTCCCGCCATCGCCACGAGCATCGGGGTGCGCAACTGGAGCGCGAGCACGCCGGTGCCGAGGTCGAGCCCGGGCGCGGCCGCGCCGGCCGCGCCGAGCACCGAGAACGCCTCCGGGCCGGTCGTCTCCGCGGTCCAGAAGCTCGTGTAGCCGAGTTCGGCGGCCGAGCGGGCGGTCGTGATCGCGAGGTCGGGCCCGAGGGCCATCAGCGATGCGAAGGTGACTCCGGCGCGTTCCATGCCCATGGGTGCATGTCTAGTGCCGTGTCCGGAAGCGTTCGTCATCCACGGTGGACACCGGCCCACGACGGGGTGACCGCGCGACGTCGACCGTCGCCATAGCATC
This sequence comes from uncultured Acidimicrobiaceae bacterium, assembly GCA_964448525.1. Classification (GTDB taxonomy): domain Bacteria; phylum Actinomycetota; class Acidimicrobiia; order Acidimicrobiales; family VFJN01; genus ZC4RG19. The sequence continues at coordinate 7,686 of CAYUXB010000084.1, read as the reverse complement.
GCCCCATGGAGTTGTCGGCGGCCGAGGGTCGCGTGCTGGGGTGCCTGGTCGAGATGGAGGCGCTCGCGCCGCAGGCCGTGCCCGTCACCCTCAACGCGCTGCGCCTGGCCTGCAACCAGTCGACCGGCCGAGATCCCGTCGTCGCCTACGACGATCGCACGGTCGAGGACACGCTGCTCTCGCTCAAGTCCCGCGGCCTGGCCCGGTTCGTGCCGCCGGGCAGCGAGGTGCGCACGACGCGCTACCGCCACCGGGCCGACGACCGCTGGCGCATGGGTTCCGCCGACCTCGCCGTGCTGGCCGTCCTGTTGCTGCGGGGCGTGCAGACCGTGGCGGAGGTGCGCGCCCAGGCACAACGGCTGCATCCCGACATGGCCCCCGACGAGGTCGACGCCGTGCTCGACGCCTTGGCGGCGCGCACACCCCGGCCCTTCGCGGCTCGGGTCGGCCCGCGGGCCGGCGACCACCAGACCCGCTGGGTCGAGGTGCTGACGGCCCCGCCCCCGACGCTGTCCGACGTCGCCACCGATGCCGTCGAAGCACCGGGCAACGGCGGCGGCGCATCCGCTCGCCACCCCGTGCCTGCCGAGGTGGCCTCGCCGTCCTACGCCGAACTGGTGGCGCGGGTCGCCGAGCTCGAGCAACGACTGGCGGCATCGACGGAACGCCGCGCCCCGGTGGCCGGCGACTGGAGGGGACCCGCCTACCCGCCGCCCCCGCCGCCGGTCGAGGTGCGGGCAGCACCGGCCGCGCAGCTCGCACCCGGGGAGCACCGCGCCCGGCGCCTCGAGCATCACCTCGCGCCGCCGCCGAGCGTGCCCGAGCTCGTCGAGCGGGTCGGCGACATCGAGCGTCGCCTTGCACGCATCGAGGCCGAGCTCGGGGCCTTGCGGTGAAGCGGAGTCGAACTCGGAGCCTGAGCGGAGACGGCATCGAGGTCGGAGCCGTGCGCTGAAGGGGCGTCGACGGTCAGCCGGCGATCAGAAGTCGCCCGAACGCGTCAGGACGTAGTCCGAGGCGACGCGGTCGGGGCCCACCGGCCTCACGACCACCTCCAGCTTGAGCGAGTCGCCGCCGCACTCCTCGTCCAGCACCACGACCGCGGGCTTGTCGGCGGTGCCCGTGGCGTTGCCGACGACGGCGCCATCCGGGTCGAGCACGTCGAGGGCGAGCTCGAGCCCGAGCGGGGGTTCGAGCACGAGCTCGACAGATCCGTCGCAGCCGGACTGAAGGGTGTCGCGGATCTCGAGCGGATAGCTGTCCACGTCGTCCGCAGGGACGATGTTGGCCTCGATCGTGTCCTCGAGCGGACGACCGTCCATGTCGTCGGGAACAGCTTCGCAGCCGTTCTCCCACTGGCCGTCGTAGTCGGCGTGGTCGTCGATGCACACCGACCCGTCGGTGTTGGATGCCGGCTCGGGCACGCCGCACGGCTGGTACGGCAGGTCGACGCAGGCGCCCTCGGCATCGGTGACACCGTCGGTGGGGGCGTCGGTGACGCCGTCGGTGGAAGCGTCGTCCGAGTCCCCGTCGGACAGGAGGGCCACCACTCCGGCGACGAGCGCCAGCACCGCCGCGCAGCCGCCTGCGATCGCCCAGGCCCGACCGCTGGGCCCGGTCCGGACACGGCCGTTCCCGCCGCGGCCGTCGGCGGGCACCCCGGCGAGACCGGCGGCGGTGGGGCGCCGATCGGGGCGCGGGTCGAGGGTGGCCCGCAGCAACTTGCGCAGCGAGCCGGGCAGCGACTTCGGCACCTTCTCGACCCGCCCGCTGGCAGCGCGCACCATCAGCAGGCCGGGATCGCCCTGCCCGTAGGGGCCGTCGCCGGTGGCGGCGAACAGAAGGGTGGCCCCCAGCGAGAACACGTCGGTGGCGGGGGACACCGGCTCGCCCCGCGCCTGCTCGGGGGCCATGAAGCCAGGCGTTCCCACGACCATCCCCGCCATGGTCAGTCCGTGGGTCTGGTCGCGACTGAGGGCGACGCCGAAGTCGGCGAGACAGGGTTCGCCCCGCTCGTCGAACAGGACGTTCGCCGGCTTGATGTCGCGGTGGATGACACCGGCGCGGTGGGCCGACGCGAGGGCTCCGAGCAGCCGTCGGGCCTGCCGCTCGACCTCGTCGGCCGGGGCGGGGCCGTGCTGGGTGACCCGTTCGGCCAGGCTGCCGCCGGACATGTAGGGCATGACGAGCACGATCTCGTCGCCTTCGTCGATGACATCGAGCAGCCGCACGACGTTGGGATGGTGCAGCTTGCGCAGCACGTCGGCCTCGCGCAGCAGGCGTTCGCGGGAGCGTGCGATCTCGCTGGCCGATCCCTGCAGGGTCAACCGCTTGAGAGCGACCTTGTTGCCCTGGTCATCGCGCGCGAGGTCGACGACGCCCATGCCGCCGCGCCCGAGTCGGGCGATCAGGTCGTAACTGCGCTCGGTCACCAACCGGCCAGGCTAGGACGCCTGAGCCCGCTGCTCGGACGCGGGGCGCTGCAAACCCTCTCCGCGCTCCCGTGGGCGTGCCGTGTCGTCTTCGAAGCGTAGGGGTTGCGATGTTGCCGCCGTGCGGCGTCGAATCACCGGTATGGTGGTCGCCGTGACCGAGACCCGTGCCCTCGACGAGATGATCAGCGAGGCCTTGGCCGTCATCGACAAGGGCCTCGGCGACCTGGGGCACCGAGAGCTGGTGTCGTCGAACGAAGTCGCCGACCTGTTGCTGGACGTGCGAACGCTGCTCGCCATACCCGCGCCCGCCGAAGACCGCGACGACGTCGTGGTCGCTGGCTGACGCCACCGCCAGATCGACGCCTTGCCTTCCTGAAGCCCGTGCCGCCCTCTGGGCCTGCGGGACCGACAGCGTGCACGACCACGCCCGGCCCCGGCACGCCGATCACGGCCGGGGCCTCTCCGCCGAGCGGCTATCGCTTGAGGGACGTGTGCTTGAACTCGTTGAGCTCGGGGAACCCGTCGAGCAGGTCGACCACCCGGTCGATCGTCCGCCGGGAGCGCGCACCGTCGCCCTGAGGGCGGTCCATCAGGCGCACGAAGACGGCGTTGTCGCCGCTCATGAACGTGGGCACGCCCCACACGTCGTGGTCGTCGGCGGCCGCGGTGTGCTCGTCGCGCACGGTCTGGAGGGGTGCGCCGGTGGCGATCTCCGCGAACACGGCGTCGGCGTCGACGTTCTGCTCGGTGAGGGCCCGGCGGATCTCGGCCTCGTCCTCGAGGTGGCGGCCCAGGTCGTGGCGGACGGCGAACAACGCCTCGTGCACGTCGAGGAAGCGGTCGGGGAACCGGTCGCGCACGACGACCCCGGCGCGCAGGGCGAGGAGGCCGGTGTCGGACTCGGGGCGCACCCAGACGTCCGGCTGGCCTTCCTCCACGTGCACCTGCCCCAGTGAGAACGGCACGAATCGCACGTTCCAGTCGGCGCCGGCACGAAGCCCCTCGATGAGGTGCTCGTGGGCGTTGCGGGCGAACGGACAGCGGTAGTCCCAGGTGACGGCGAATTCAGTCATCGTGGTGATGAACGGCGCAACGGCCGCAGTCATTCCCCGCCGGGGATGGGCCACACGCGCCGGGCGACGCGGGCGAGCACCAGGCCGAGCAGGGCGCCGGCGACCACGTCGGAGGGGTGGTGGATCTTCACGTACACGCGGCTGCTGGCGACCACCGCCCCGACGGCGTAGTACACCGGCCACAGGGGGTCGTTCTGGGCCAGCACACCGGCCGCGGTCATGGCCGCGGAGGCGTGGCCTGACGGGAAGCTGCTCGTCCGGGGCCGGCGGAGGCGACGGGGGCGCTCCTGCTCCCACGCCGGGCGGTGGCGTCGGAAGATGCGCTTGACCGGGCCGTTCACCAGCGCCGACTCGACCCCCAGGATCGCCGCCACGCGGACCGCGTGGATGGGCTGGCGATCGGGGCCGAGGGCGCGGCTGGTCGAGATGAGGTGCCAGATCAGGCTGAAGTCGCCCACCTCCGACGCGCCGTACATCAGCCGGTCGACGTGCGGGTGCCCACGAAAGCTGTCGACCCGGGTGTCGATGGCGGTGTCGAAGGCGGCGACGGCCTTGGTGACGCGGTGGAGGGGGCCGGACATCGGGGCGGGAGCCTACCGGCGGACGGGATCGGCGCGACCGAGCGGAATCATGCGGTGGAGCCGTGCGGCCCCACACCGACGGTGACCGGCACGGCCTCCGTCGGATCCGCGGCCTCCCGTGCCGCGGCGCGCTCGGCGTCGAGCTGCTCGGACAGGCGACGGGCCTCGTCCGGGTCGCCGCCGAACGACGGGCAGTACGCCTGGAACGCACACCAGTCGCACAGCCGCGAGCGCTGCGGACGGAAGTCCTCCCGCTCGCAGGCCCGCTCGACCGCCTGCCACACGGCGCCCAGGGTGCGCCGGGTGCCGCGGGTCGACCGGTCGGTCGGGATGGTGGTGATGGCGAGCGGCGCCTTGAGGTAGAGGAGCTGCACGCTGCGGGGCCGCCGGCCGAGCAGCTGCTCGCAGAGCAGCGAGTAGATGTGCACGCCGGACAGGCGCTTGCGCTCGTGCTGGGTCGACGGCGCCGAGCCCGTCTTGTAGTCGGTGACGATCAGCTCGCCGTCGGCGTCGAGCTCGAGGCGGTCGATGATGCCCCGCAGGCGGATGCCGTCGATCTCGGCCTCGACCTTGAGCTCGAGCCCGATGGCCTGGATCGTGGACGGGTCTTCGAGCTGGAAGTAGTTGCGCACCAGATCGGCCGCCTCCGCGTGGAAGGTGGCAGCCTGCTCGGCGGACAGGTCGAGGCCCAGGTAGTCGGGGTCGGAGCGGAGCTCGATGGCGGCGTCGTCGAGGCAGGCCAGCCCGGCCTCGGGCGTGCGCTCGGCCGGGGGGAGCAGGTGGAGGCGCTCGAGCGCGGCGTGCACCAGCGTGCCCTTGGTGGCCGCTGGCGTGGGGGGCTCGGGCAGGCGGTCGATGGCCGAGAAGCGGAACGCGAGCGCGCAGTCGGTGAACGACGACACCTTCGAGGGGCTGAGCGTGCGAGGCACCGGGAAGGCCATGCCCCGAGAGTACGTCGGGGGTATGACAATCGACGATGATGGGCGCGGCCCGGCGCTCGGGCCTCTGCCCCGGCACACGCATCGAGACGTGGATCCCGGCCGCCGGCCTCGCGGCCGCTCGCGGATCAGCTCAGCGCCAGCGCGGCGCGCACCGCGACCGCCATGGCCCGCGGGTCCTCCATCGGGCCGAAGTGGGTGAGCTCGGGGTGACGCTCGAGGCGGCCGTCGGGCAGGGCATCGACGATCAACGGCGCCACCTGCGCGGGCCCCATCGCGTCGCCGCTCATCGCCACGGTCACCGGGCAGTGCACCTCACCGAGGCGCGAGAACGTGGGGTGGCCCATGCCGCCGTCGAAGACGCTCGCCTCGACCTCCGGCGCGCACTTCAGCTCCACCGTGCCCTCGTCGGGTCTCGTCCGCAGCCCGTGGTCGACGTAGGCGCGCAGGGCGTCGGGAGCGAGGACGTTCAGCGGCGGCTTGGCGGAGAAGTTGGCGTACGCGGCGTCGCGGTCGGCGAACCATCGCCGGCGCCTGCGTGCACCGGCGGCGAGCGGGTTGTCGCCCGTCGGCACGCCCTCCATCGGCGGGAAGATGATGGGCTCGTACAGCCACATCCGGGCAAAGGTGCCAGGTCGGGCTTGCTCGGCCATGGCGAGGGCCGCACCTCCCATGGAGTGCCCGGCCGCGCGCACCTCGGTCAGCTCCAGCTCGTCGACCACGGCGAGGACGTCGTCCCCCATGCCGGACCACGAGAAGTCGAGCGATGTCGGCGAGGTGCTGTCGCCGTGCCCGCGGAAGTCGAGCGCCCAGCAGTGGGCCACGTCCGCCAGCGCGGCGGCGAGCGGCGCCCACGTCATCCCCAGGAAGCCGGTGGGATGGCACAGCAGCACGGGAGGGCCGTCGCCGCCCAGGTCGTGGAGCGCCAAGGTGACGCCGTCCGAGGACGGGACCTGGCGGACAGGGGCCTGCGATGCCGGGGACATGGGTCCATGCTGGCCGCGGCGCCGTCCGGCGGCACAACCGTGGACGGCAGGACGACGGTCACCTCGCGGCGCCCCGACGACGATCGGTGCATCCGGCCGCCCTGTCGCCGGTAGGGTCCAGCGATGCCCGAGATCGTCGACGTCGAGGCCGTGCGGGCGGCCAACCACGCCTACTACGAGGCCTTCGAGGCGCGCGACCTCGACGCGATGTCCGACATCTGGCTGCACGACGACGATGTGACGTGCACCCATCCGGGCTGGAAGACCCTGCACGGGTGGGGCGCGGTGGCGGGGTCGTGGTTCGCGCTCTTCGGCGGGCCCCAGCACCTGCAGTTCATCCTCACCGACGAGCGGGTACGGGTCGCGGGTGAGGTCGCCTGGGTGACCGTCGACGAGAACCTGATCGGCGAGCACGTGGGGGCGACCGTGGCCGCGGTCAACGTGTTCCGGCGGGTGGGCGGCCGGTGGCGGATGGTCCTCCACCACGGCTCACCGGTGGCGCCCACCGCGCCTGACTAACCTGCAGGTCCCGTGCAAGAACACGTCGCACCCATGGATGGACGGGCGGCCCGCGCCGTCCGCACCCGCGAGGCCATCGTCGATGCCACCGTCGCGCTCGTCGAGGAGGGCGATCTGCGCCCCACCGCGCCCCGCATCGCGGAGCGGGCCGGTGTGTCGGTGCGGTCGGTGTTCCAACACTTCGACGACCTGCCCGCGCTGCACACCGCGGTCGTCGACCGCGTGGTCGAGCGTCTGGCCAAGCTCGTCGTCCCGATCGACCCCGATCAGCCGCTCGACGCCAGGGTGGCGGCGTTCGTCGCTCACCGCGCCGCGCTGCTCGACGCGGTGACGCCGTTCCGGCGGGCCGCCGCGGTGCACGGGCCGTTCGCACCCGAGATCCGCGGGGCGCTCGCCCGGGGCAACGCCTACCTGCGTGACGAGGTCTCCGAGGTGTTCGCCGCGGAGCTGTCCGCCTCACCCCCCGCCGACCGGGGGGAGCTCACCGATGCCCTGGCGGCCGCCACCTCGTGGCCGGTGTGGGACTCGCTGCGCGTCGAGGCCGGCCACAGCCCGGACCGGGCGCGTGCGGCTGTGGCGCGCCTCGTGCGCTCCCTGCTGCCGCCGTCGCCCGGCTGAGAGACGCTCGGGACGGGCGGACGCGCGACGGCCCCCGCCGAGGGGCGAGGGCCGTCGGGTCGACGCTGCGGGCCAGGCCGGGGCGAGCGGGGCTCAGCCGAGCGACTTGAGCGCCAGCATGAGCTCCTCGTTGAGGTTGGCGGGAACCTCGTAGCCGGTCTCCTCGCGGATCTCGTCGAAGCGGTCACGCACGGTCTCGGCCGTGAGCTCCGGGTCGACGATGCCCTTCGTGACGCCGAGGAACACCCGGGCCACCCGGCCGCCGCCGACGGAGTACAGCTCGCCCGAGACCGGCACGTCCTCGTGCGCGAGGAAGGCGACGAGCGGGGTGACCGCCTCGGGCAGCAGCTTGTCGGCCGCCGGGCCGAGCAGGTCCTCGGTCATGCGGGTCTTGGCCACCGGGGCGATGGCGTTCGCCTTGATGTTGTTCTTCGCGCCCTCGACGGCGAGCACGCGGGTGAGCCCGACGAGGCCCATCTTGGCGGCGCCGTAGTTGGTCTGGCCGAAGTTGCCGAAGATGCCGGCGCCGGAGGAGG
>CAYUXB010000083.1:6951-13995 GCA_964448525.1 uncultured Acidimicrobiaceae bacterium | reverse complement strand
AGCCGCTTCGAGATGCCGTAGGTCGACGAGTTGGGGATCAGCACCACGAAGCGGCCGGGCAGCGAGACCTCCTGGGTGAGCCGTGCACCCTTGGCCCCGATCGGGTTCTTCGTGACCTGGCAGAGGATGGTCTGGCCGGCCTTGAGCACATCCTCGATGCGGGGACGGCCCTTCCCCGACCGCTCGACGTCCTCGGGGTCGTAGTGGACGTCACCCCGGTAGAGCACCGCGTTCTTCGGCGTGCCGATGTCGACGAAGGCGGCCTCCATGCCGGGCAGCACGTTCTGCACCCGGGCCAGGTAGACGTTGCCGTGGATCTGCGACACGTCGTCGGAGGGGCGCGACACGTAGTGCTCGATGAGGGAGCGGCCCTCGAGCACGGCGATCTGTGTGGCCTTGTCGCTGACGTGCACGCACATCGAGTAGCGGCCGACCGCCCGGCCCTTGCGCTCGCGACCGCGGCGGCGCTCGAGCGTCTCCTCGTCGAGCTCGGTGGGCTCGTGGGCGATGACCGCCTCCACGGGCTTGCCCCGACCGCCGCCCTTGCGCGGCGACTGGCGCTGCGACGTCTGCTGGGCGGGCTTGCTGCCGCCCGAGCGGCCCCGGCCACCGCGGCGACGGCGGCGCTTCTGCGTGTCGCCGGTGCCCTCCCCGGTGCGGTCTCCCTGCTTCGCGTCGTCGCCCTGCTTGGAGCCGCCCATCTGGCGCAGCGCCTCCGGCGGGATGCTGTCGCCGATCTTGGGCTTGGGCGGCGGCGACTTGGGCACGAGCGCGGCCGTGGCCGCCTCGACGGTGGAGGGACGGCCCTCGCGGTGCTGGTCCGGCAGTTCGGGGTTGCGGTCGTCGTCGCCGGAGGTGCCGGAGGTGCCGGAGGAGCCGGAGGAGCCGGAGCGAGACGCCGGCTTGGTGCGGCCACGCCCCCGACCCTGGCCCGCGGACCCGGCGTCGCGGGACGTGGCGCCGTCGCGCGGCGCGCGCCCCTCGGATCCCCGGTCACCGTCGGCAGCCTCTCGGGTGGCTCGGCTCGTCTCGTCGTCGCCGCCGTCGCGCCTCGGCGACCGGGTGGACGCGGAGTCGGACGACCCCCCACCGGAGCGGGAGCGACCCTGGGCGCGGGGTGCGCCCGTCGTGGCGGCGGTGTCTGCGGCGCCGGCACCGGAGGCCGCGTCGCCGCCGGCGGCACCGGATCCCTCGTCTCCCGTCGCACCCTCGCCGTCGGTGCGCGGCTTGCTGCGCTTGCGACCGCCCCGGGAGCCGCGGCGTCGGCGCTTGCGGGCCGCGTCGCCCGACCCGGAGGCGGAGCCCCCGTCGGACCGGGGGCCGCCGTCGTCATCGGAGGACGAGGAGGACTCCCCGGAGACGCCGGCACCGGCGGTGCTCGTCGAGGGGGAGCCGTCGGCACCCGAACCATCCCTGGAGCGGGCGGAGCCCCCCGATTCGGAATCCGAGCCACTCGTGGAGCGGGCGGAGCCCGCCGGCTCGGAGTCCGAGCCCGCACTCCTCGCCGCCGTGGGGCTGGAGGACCTGCTGGACGAAGCCGTCGCCTTGGGAGTCGGTGCGGCTTCGGCGTCGGTCGACGCAGGGGACGTAGCGGCCGACGGTGTCGCCGTCGCAGCCTCGGCCGGCCCGTCAGGCGCCGGGTTCGGCGCCCCCGAGCCGGAAACGTCTGTCTCGGACATGGATGGAATCCCTTCTCATGACGCACGCCCTTCGGCGCGCGGAGGCGGCGTCGCTGCCGGCCCGAGGTCGATGACCTCGCGCCGGGCGCCGCCGGCCTGCGTCCATTGGTGGATGCGAGTGACCCGTGCCACCACCCAGGTGGGGTCGATCGCCGAGATCAGTTCGGCCGGCCGCAGCGCACGTGGCTGCGTGGCCAGCTCGGCCTCGAAGGCGGTGGCCGTACCTGTCGCCCGGAGGGCGAGGGGGGCGACCACCTGGTCGACGGGACCGAGCACCCGCAGCGCGAGGATGGCGGGGCGCACGTCGTCGGTGACGGACTGGCCCTTGCGCTCGCGGGTGATCGTGAGCTCAGTCGCCGCCAGCGCCCGCTCGACGGCGGCGGTGGCCGTGGTGGGGTCGACATCGGCGACCTCGACGTGCCAGGTGCAGCTCGTGACGACCTGCTGGAGCGAGTCCGCCCCGGGGGTGAGGACCTCAGCGGCCTGCACCTCGATGCCGGCGGGCAGCGCGGGGTCGAGGAGCGCGGGCAGCCCGGCAGCGGATGCCAGGTCGTCGGCGTCGCGCAGCGCCACGTCGAGGTATTCGCCCTGCGACTCGTGGCCGGTGGACAGCGCCAGCCCGAAGCTGAGCTTGGGCCGGGGCGAGAACCCTTCGGTGTAGGCGATCGGCACATCGGCGCGGCGCAGTGCCCGCTCCCAGATGCGGGCCACGTCGCGGTGGCTGGTGAAGCGCACCTTGCCGTGCTTGCTGAAGCGGATGCGGACCCGGGGAGCCGGACCACGAGGTGGCGTCTTGGCACCCCGAACGGCCGGGTCGGCGACCGAACCGGGGTCGGCGGCCCCGTCTGCCGTCGGCGCGACGGGCGACTCGACGGAGGTGCCCGACGACGTGTCGAGCGCCGGGTCGACCTCGACGGCGGTCTCGGTGCCCGTCACGTCGGGGTCCCCGCCAGCGGGCGCGGCCGCAAGGTGACCGGCACAGCGCCCGGCAGGTGCCCGGTCGACAGGTCCTGCCCGGTGCCCTGGCTGCCGCCGGCCGGCGGGGTCGCCGACGCGACGACGTGCTCGATGCCGTAGCCCGTGCAGGCACCGCAGTCGTAGCAGGGCGTCCAGCGGCAATCGGGCAGACCGACCTCGGCGAGGGCGTCCTGCCAGTCCTGCCAGAGGAAGTCCTTGTGGAGGCCGGCGGAGATGTGGTCCCACGGGAGGACCTCGTCCTCGGTGCGGTGCCGGTAGACGTACCACTCCGGGTCGAGCCCGTGGTCGGCCATGGCGCCGAGCCACAGGTCGAGGCGGAAGTGCTCGCTCCACTCCTGGAACGTGCCGCCCTGGCGCCACACCTGCTCGATGACCGGGCCGAGGCGGCGGTCACCCCGCGACGCGAGCCCCTCGACCAGTGATGCCTTCGGGTCGTGCCACGTGAGCTGCACGCCCTTGGTCTTGCGACCGGCGTCGCGCAGCATCGAGATCTTGCGCTGCAGCTCCTCCGCCGTGTTCTGCCCGAACCACTGGAAGGGCGTGAACGGCTTGGGGACGAACCCGCCGACCGACGCCTTGACCGAGGCGCCCTTGGTGTGGCTGCGGCCGATGTCGACGCAGTTGCGGGCGAGGTCGAGGATGCCCATCGTGTCGACGTCGGTCTCCGACGGCAGGCCGGTGAGGAAGTAGAGCTTCACGCGCCGCCAGCCGGAGCTGAAGGCGGACTCGACCGCGCCGTACAGGTCTTCCTCGCGGATGAGCTTGTTGATGATCTGGCGCATGCGCCACGTGCCGGCCTCCGGCGCGAAGGTCAGGCCGGTGCGGCGGGCCTTCTGGATCTGGCCGGCGATGCCCACGGTGAAGGCGTCGACCCGCAGGCTCGGCAGGCTGACCGAGACCTGGCCGCAGTTGGTCGGGTCGTCGACGATGCCCTGCACCGTCGACTGGATGCCCGAGAAGTCGGCCGTCGACAGGCTGGTGAGCGCCACCTCGTCGTAGCCGGTGCGGCGCAGGCCGTCGGAGACCATCGTCCGCACCTGGTCGGCCGGGCGCTCGCGCACCGGGCGCGTGATCATGCCCGCCTGGCAGAACCGGCAGCCCCGGGTGCAGCCACGGAACACCTCGACGTTGAGGCGGTCGTGCACGACCTCGGTGAGCGGCACCAGCTGGTTGCGCGGATACGGCCACTGGGCGAGATCCGCGATCGTGCGCTTCTCGACCCGCTCGGGCACGTCCGGGTGGCGGGGCGTGATCGCGCGGATGCGGCCGCCCTCGGCCGCGCTCTCGTAGGCGACCTCGTACATCGACGGGACGTACACGCCCTCGATGTGGGAGAGCTCGCGCAGCACGTCCTCGCGGCTGCCCTCGGTGCGGCCAGACGCCTTCCACTCCCCGACCACCTGGGTGATCTCGGCCACGACCTCCTCACCGTCGCCCAGGACCACGAAGTCGAGGAAGTCGGCGAGCGGCTCGGGGTTGTAGGTGCAGTGCCCGCCCGCGGCCACGAGCGGGTGCTCCGGGCGGCGCTCGGCGGACCGGACCGGCACCCCGGCGAGGTCGACGCAGTTGAGCAGGTTGGTGTAGGTGAGCTCGGCCGACAGGTTGAACGCCAGCACGTCGAAATCGTGGCCGGGGCGGTGCGTGTCGACCGAGAACAGCGGGATGCGCTCGCGCCGCATCACCGATTCGAGGTCGCCCCACGGGGCGTAGGACCGCTCGGCCACCGCGTCGTCGCGCTCGTTCAGGATCTCGTAGAGGATCTGCAGGCCCTGGTTGGGCAGCCCGATCTCGTAGGTGTCCGGGTAGGTCAGCAGCCACGCCACAGCGCCCTGACCAGGGGTGGGACGCTGCGCGCCCAGCTCGAGCCCGATGTAGCGGGCCGGCTTCTCCACGCCCGCGAGATGGGGTTCGAGCTGCGTCCAGACAGATGACATGTCGACTCAAGGGTAGCGGGGCGCCGCTCCGTGTCCCGAACCTTGCGGGCGGCGGTCGACGCCACCGCACGCGCGGCGCCGTCCAACTGGACGGACGCGGCATCGGCGGCGTTCGACGGGAGGTGCGGGCGGCGGACCTCGGCACGAAACCTGACACCGGTTCGGACACCGCTGGTGATGCCGAGGTGAACCGTCGAGGTCGGTGAGGCGACCGGCACGGCAACAGTCGGGCACGGGACGTCCCCTGCTTGACCGCCGCCGTAGTGTGGTCGCGTGACCACCACCGCTGGGGAGGCGGGGGGCCGAAGCGACATCGACCTGACGGCCGAACAGGCCTGCCGGGACGACGCGGCACCCCGAACGGACCGACATCCCGTGCACCGTCTGCGCGCGCTGGGGCCTCGAGAACGGTTGTGGGCGGTCGCCGTCGCGATCGCGCTGCTGGCCGCGCCCGTGGCGGCGTTGGCCATGTTCCTGCCGGACTGGACACCCGCCGCCGACCCGGCCCTCATGGGCCTGCGCGCCCTCGACGTGGGTTCGGGCTCGACGCCCCTGTTGGGCCAGCCGTCGCAGTCCCGCCTCTACGCCGACACCGCGGCCTCGGTCCACCACCCGGGGCCGCTGCACTTCTACCTGATGGCCATCCCGATCAGGGTGCTCGGCGCGCCGCTCGGCATGCCGCTCGTCTCGGTGCTCATCACCGGCTCGTGCCTGCTCGTCGCCGCCTGGGCGGTGTTCCGCCAGCTCGGCCGCACCGCGGGCCTCGTCGCCGCCGCCGCCCTGTCGCTCGTCGCCTTCACCACCGGCGCGTCGTCGCTGATCCACCCCGTCAGCTCGAGCATCGCCGGCTACCCCCTTCTGTGCACGGTGGTGCTGTGGTGGTGCGTCGGGGCCGGCGATGTGCGGCTCCTCCCGCTGGCCGTCGGCGCCGCCTCGTTCACCGCGCAGCAGCACCTGTCGGTGGTGCCGGCCACCGGCATCCTGGTCGCCGGCGGCCTTGCGCTGCTCGCGCTCCGGTTGCGGCGCGAAGGTCGGCGGGGTCCCGACGATCGGCGCGACCTCGTCCGGTGGCTCGGCGCCTCGGTGGCGGTGGGGCTCGTCCTGTGGACGCCGCCGCTGCTCCAGCAAGCGTTCGGCAACTCGGGAAACCTCGGCGACATGCTGTGGTTCGCCAGGCACGGCAACCGCGACACGCTCGGCTACGGCTCGGCGGTCGAGCAGTTGGCCCACGTCTTCGGGCTGCCCCCGCTGCTCGGACGCACCCGGCTCGTGGGCGGCGACCTGCTGGCCGCGCCCTCGATGCTGACCTGGGTGTCGGCCGGGGCGGTCGCGGTGGGGGTGGTGGCGCTCTGCCTGCGCTGGCGCCGGACCGACCCGCGGCGAGCGTCGCTGGGCTCGGCCGTCGTACTGGTCGTGTCCGCAGGCCTGGTCAACGGGGCGTCGGTGCCCCGCGGTCTCGAGCAGGCCCGGCTCAGCTTCTACCACTGGACGTTCGCGCTGGCTTTCCTGCTGGTGCTCATCTACGGGCTCGCCGCCGCGTCCGTGCTGGCGCAGATCGGCCTGCCTGCACGGCCCGGAGCGCGTCCGGTCCTCGCCGGCCTGGTGGTCGCCGCCATGGCGGTGCCCATCGCCGTGAACCCCACGATCGACCGGCGGACCAACACGCCCCGGGGGGCCGGCTCACCGGTCGAGCTGGGGGTGATCTCCGAGCTCGCCGACGGCGTCGAGGCCGAGTCCGATCGGCTGGGCGACCACACGCTGCTGATGTCGCGGCACGAGCCCATCTTCACCGGCCTGGCCGAGGCCGTGTCCTTCGAGCTGGCCCAGCGGGGCATCGACGTGCAGCACCCGCTCAGCGACCGGTTCTTCGTGAGCGACCGGCGCCTGGTCGAGCGCGACGCGATCGACGGCGGTCTGCTCCTGGTGGTCGACACCGACGAACGCGAGGGCGACGCGCCGCCGAGCGGGGAGCTGATCGCGGAGGTCACCCCCACCGGCCCCGACGTCCCGAGGTTCGACGACGACGCCCACCGGTCGCTGATGGCGTCGGCCGCCGACGCCGACGAGCTGCGGCTCAGCCCCGCCGCCGAGCGGCGACTGGACGAGATGGACGACGCCGAGCGCCAGCTGATCGAGACGGTGCTCGACACGGTGCTCGACGACCCGGACCAGGCGCTGCGAGATCCGACGGTGCTGGGCCTGCTGCAGGACCTTCCGCCTGCGGAGCCGACCTTCGACCCCGAGGCGGTGCAGCGCGTCCTCGACACGGTCGAGGACATCGACCCCCGGGAGATCAGGCGCCTTCGTCTCTACCGCCTCGACCGCGCCGGGGTGCTCGACGTCGCCCACACCCCCGAGATCGGGCGCCCCTGACGCCCGACGGCGCCGGTTCCGGGCGTCTCCCCGACGCCCACACCCCCGAGATCGGACGTCCCTGACGCCGGACGGCGCCG
>CAYUXB010000083.1:0-6851 GCA_964448525.1 uncultured Acidimicrobiaceae bacterium | reverse complement strand
TCTCCCCGACGCCCACACCCCCGAGATCGGACGTCCCTGACGCCGGACGGCGCCGCTTCCGGGCGTGTCCCGGCGTCCAGGCCACCGTTCACGGACCGGTGCGAAGAAGGGGACCCGCGGGGGCTGGCTCTCGTGGCGGGACCGCCGGCGAGGGCGTCAGGAAGGGGGACGACGTGGCCCGCGAGCCTCGGCGATGATCCAGGGGAACGCCCGCACGACCCGCACGTCAGCGAACTCGCGCTCCAGCGTGCGCCGGAGGCGTCCCGGCGTGAACCATCCGACGTGCTCGGGGTCGTTGCCCAGACGGGCGACGTTCTTGCCCCGCCCCAGGTTGCCCAACCGGAACCACGGCTCCCAGGGCACCGACACCACGCACCGATCCGCGGCGACACGGGCGAGCTCGGCGACCGCCCGATCGACCGCCGGCAGGTGCTCGAGCACCTCGATGCACGTCACCAGGTCGGCCCCGCGGTCGGGAACCGGGAGCATGCCGGCGTCACCGACCACGGGCGCCACCTCGGGCAGGCGGAGCGCCGCAGCCCGGGCCTTGTCGAACCGGTACTCCACCCCGACGACCCGCGGGGCCGGCCCCCGCTCCGCCACCTCCGCGGCCGCCGGCTGTGTCGTCGAGACGCCGAGCAGCCGTTCCAGGCACAACCCCTCGCCGATGCCCACGTCGACCACCGTGCCTCGGAGCGGGCCGACCACGCTGCGCAGGCGTGCCGACCACCGGTCGAGCAAACGGCGAACGACCGGGTTGGTCGACCCGTACTTCGCCGCGTCCTGTCCCGCGGCCTGCGCGGGAGCACCCGGAGCCAGGCCGATCGGTCGCGGCGAGGCGGAGGTGTCGGGCGTCGCGACGGGCACGCTCACGCCGCCTCGGCGTCGCCGGCGGTGCTGGCCCCGTGGGCGGCGGGCGGCGGAGGCGCCTGCTGCCGACGGAGGTGCACGCTCAGCTCGGCGAGCAACCCGAGGAGCACCATCTGCACCGCCACCACCACCAACAGCACGCCGGCCAGAAGCGCTGGACGGGTGCCGACCTGGTTGCCGAGCAGCCGCTCGACGAGCATCCACGACAGGAGCCCCGAGCCCACGATGCCCATCACCACGCCCAGCCCGCCGAACAGGTGGAACGGTCGGCCCGTGTAGGTGGTCAGGAACTTCACCGTGATCAGGTCGAGGAAGCCCCGCCAGAACCGGGCGCGGCCGAACTTCGAGTCGCCGTGGCGCCGCTCGTGGTGCTCGACGTCGACCTCGCCCACCCGGTAGCCACGCCACTGGGCGAGCACGGGGATGTAGCGGTGCAGCTCGCCGTACAACCCGAGGGAGGTGGCGAGCTCACGGCGCATCGCCTTGAAGCCGCTGTTGAAGTCGCGGCCCGACACGCCGGTGACGACGGCGGTGGTCCGGTTGTAGAGGCGCGACGTCGTGCGCTTCACGAACCGGTCGTGGCGCACCGCGCGGCGACCGGTCACGAGGTCGAGGCGGTCGTCGCCGTCGAGGGCGGCCAGCAACCGCGGGATCTGCCGAGGGTCGTCCTGGCCGTCCGCGTCCATCAGCACGACGTACTCGCCCTGCACCCGGGCCAGACCGGCGTCGAGCGCCGCGGACTTGCCCGAGTTGCGCCGCAAGCTCACGCTGGTCACCTCGGCGGAGCGCAGCGCGGCCAGCACCTCGGCCGTGCGATCGGTGCTGCCGTCGTCGACCACGATGACCTCGTAGGTCACCCCCGCCTCGCGCAGCGCGGCCGTCGTCTCCGGTACGAGCTCGACCAGGTTGTCGGCCTCGTTGTACGCCGGCAGCACCACAGACACCTGCGTCCCCATGCGTTTCCCCCAGTTCGCCGACGACGATCGCGGTCGATGCTGGCAGGTCGGAGGGCGAACATCACCGTGGGTCCCCCCATCAGGGAGGGGTGTCACCCACATCTCACCGCTCGTTCACAACAGCGCCGACCGCCCGTCGGCCAGGATACATGGGCAGGCGTTCGGACGCCGCGAGAAACGGTCAGCCGAGGCGTCGCATGTGCACGTTGAGCACGAGCCCGACCGCGAGCCACGAGGCGATCACCGACGAACCGCCGTAGCTCATGAACGGCAGCGTGATGCCGGTGATCGGCATGATGCCCATCGCCATGCCCACGTTCTGGAAGATCTGGAACACGAGCATCGACAGGACGCCGACGCAGATGAGCATGCCCAGCCGGTCGCTGGCGATCTGCGCGGTGCGCCAGATGCGCACGCACATCAGCGCGAGGAGGCCGAGCACCGTGCACGCCCCGACGAAGCCGAGCTCCTCTCCCACCGCGGTGAAGATGAAGTCGGTGTGCTGCTCGGGCACGAACCCGAGCCGGGTCTGCGTGCCCTCGAGGAACCCCTTGCCCGACACGCCGCCCGAGGCGATCGCCGCCCGGGACTGGTCGGAGTTGTAGCCCTCGGACTGGACGTCCTGGCCCTCGGAGTCGAGGAAGGTGGTGAGCCGGTCACGCTGGTACTCCTCCAGCACGTCGGAGTTGAGCACGCCCACCACGGCGATCACACCGGCCGCGGTGAGGATCACGATGTGACGGGCTCGGGCTCCCGCGACCAGCAGCATCCCCATGGTGATGGCGATGAACACCAGCGCGGTGCCGAGGTCGGGCTGCAACATGATGAGCCCGGTGGGGACGGCGAACAGCCCGAGCGCGAGGCCGAGGGTGCGCAGGCGCAACGGCAGGTCGGCCGACGCCAGCAACGCCGCGACGGCCAGGATGACGACGACCTTGGCCAGCTCGGCCGGCTGGAGCTGGAAGGCGCCGAGCTGGAACCACGCCTGTGAGCCCCGCTTCTCACTGCCGAGCGACGAGACGACGAGCACCAGCAGCCCCATCACCAGCGTGTAGGGCAGCCACGCGAAGTCGCGCAGGCGGCGGTAGTCGACGAGCGTCACCAGCACCATGCCGACCACGCCGATGGCGATGAACAGCACCTGCTTGCCGAGGAACGACGTGTCGTACGCGTCAGGATCTGTCCCGCGGGTGGAGGACAGGATCATCAGTGCCCCGAGCACCGACACGGCGCCGGCTGCGGCCAGCAGCACGAGGTCGACGTGCTTCCAGGCGGCGGGGGCGCGCTTGTGGAACAGGCTCTCGTCGCGGCGCCGGCCCCGCTCGCCCGGGATGCGGCCCGGGCGGCCCCGCGTCGTGGGGAAGCCACCGAAGTCCAGGGTGCCCCACGCCATCAGGCGACCGCCGCGTCAGTCATAGGAACCACCGGTGTCGGCGGTCAACCCCTCGGCCGCCCCGATGGGCATGCCGTCCGGACCGGCCGGCTGCAGGGGCTTGACCCCCGACAGCGCGTCGAACAGCGCCCGCGCCACCGGCGCCGAGGCGGTGCCGCCGAAGCCCGACTCCTCGAGGACGACGGCGACCGCGTACTGGGGGGCCGGCGCCGGACCGAACGCGGCGAACACGGCGGTGTCGGCCTTGCCGTCGACCTGAGCCGTGCCGGTCTTGCCGGCGATCGGGTACGTGTCGAGCGGGAACCCGGCGAAGGCCCGCACCGCCGTCCCGTTCACCGGCACCCCGACCAGGCCGTCGTAGAGAGGCTGGCGGTACTCGGGCGGCAGCGGCACCTGGGCGGCCACCTGCGGTTCGAACTGGGCGGTCACCTCGTCGGTCTGGTAGCGCTGGGCCCGCAGGGCGATCTGGGGCACGTAGCGGGTGCCCCCGTTGGCGAACGTGGCGTACCCGTTGGCGAGCTGCAACGGCGTGACCAACACGTCGCCCTGGCCGATCGCCATGTTGACGTTGTCGCCCGTGCGCCACACGCCGTCGTTGCAGTTCACCCGGTCGCAGTACTCGCGCTTCCAGGTGGCGGTGGGCACCCGGCCGGGCGCCTCGCTCGTCAACGCGATGCCGGAGCGCTCGCCGATGCCGAACGGCGCGAGGTGGGCCTGCATCCCGTCGTCGCCGCCGAACCGCTCCCGCTGCAGCCAGAACTGCGCGCCCACGTTGTAGAAGTACGCGTCCGACGACACGGTGATCGCCCGCTCGATCGTCACGTTGCCGTACGCGGCCCCGCCGGCGTTGGTGCGGTAGCACTTGGCGCCCGAGCAACCGGGGATCTGGTAGCCGCCCCGGTCGGAGAAGACCGTGTCGGGCGCCATCACGCCCGCCATCAGCGAGGCGTACCCCACGAACAGCTTGTAGGTCGACCCCGGCGCCCACTGGCCCTGGATCGCCCAGTTGTTCAGCGGATAGTGGTTGGCCGGGTCGTTGAGGTACGCCCACTCGCCGGCGTCGATGCCGTCGACGAAGTCGTTCGGGTCGTACGAGGGGTACGACGCCATGGCGATGACCTGGCCGTTGTTCGGGTCGAGCACCACGGCCGAACCCGTCACCCCGTTGTTCTGGGTGCCGTCGCGGTTGCGGGGCCGCGCCCGGGCGTCGGCCAGGCCCTGCTGCACCTTCTGCTCGGCCAGCGCCTGCACGTCGACGTCGAGGGAGAGCACCAGGTCGTCGCCGGCCTCCGGCGGCCGCTCGCTGATGACCCGCACGGGGTTGCCCTCCGCGTCGACCTCGATGCGCCGCAACCCCGGCGTGCCTCGCAGGTACTGCTCGTAGGTCTGCTCGACACCGCTCTTGCCGATCTCGTCGTTGAGCGTGTACGGCTTCGCACGCTCGTCCTCCTTGGCGGCGAGCTCGTCGTCGTTGATCTTGCCGACGTAGCCGAGGATGTGGACCGCGAGCGGGCCGTAGGGGTAGGCGCGCAGCGCGGTGCGCTCGACCACGACCGACGGGAACTCGGCCGACCGCTCCTCGAAGTAGATCTTGAGCTCCTCCGGGACGTCGACCGCGATCGGCACCGGGGCGTAGCGGTTGAAGCGGGTGTCGTTGAGGCGGGTGCGGATCTGCTCGGCGTCGGCGGGGTGACCGGCGGCGGTCAGGTCGGTGGCCAGACGGGTCAGCACGTCGGTCTGCTCGTCGTCGGGCAGCTCGCCGAGCACGCTGCGGTCGACAGCCACGACCACCGCCACCCGGTTGTCGACGACGATCTTGCCGTTGCGGTCGAGGATGCGGCCCCGCGGAGCGGGGAGCTGCACCGTGCGCACCCGGTTGGCCTCGGCCTGCACCTGGTAGTCGTCGGCGCCCACCACCTGGAGGTCGTACAGGCGCGCGAACAGCGAGGCGAACAGGGCGACCGCCACGATGGCGACGATCGACAGCCGCAGGCGGGGCGCGTTGCCGTCCTCGACGCGGCGGTTGCCGTTGCCGTTGTCGCCGGCACTCATCGGAACATCATCTCCAACCGGTCGGGCTCGTTGTGACCGTGCACCCACCACATCACGCGCAGCGCAGGCAGGACCAGCACCGCAGCGGTGACCACCATGGCGAGCGCGATGCTCGGCACCGCGGCGAACGAGTACGAGACCCCGATCAGGTTGCCCAGGCTCGTGTACAGCGCAGCCTGGGCCGCACCTGCCGCCGCGGCGATCACCACGGGCCACCAGCCGCTGGTGCGCATCAGCACGGCGCCGACCAGGCCCACGGTGTAGCCCACCAGCGCGTAGGTGAGCGCCGTGAGGCCGAACGGGGTGTCGAGCACCAGGTCGTACAGGACGCCGAGGGCGAAGCCGTAGGTGATGCCCCGATCGGGCCCGCCGGTCAGGCCCGCGGCCACGACGACGACGAGCAGCAGGTCGCCGATCGCACCGACGATCCGCAGGTCGGCCACGACCGAGATCTGGAGGATCAACGCCACCACGGCGACCACCACGGCGCGGGCCGGCACCAGGCGGCGGGTCGTCACCGGCTCACCCCGGCAGCCACTGGAGCACCGTCACGTAGGAGAGCTGGTCGACGTCGACCAGGGGATCGACCACGAGTTCGAGCGCCAGGCCGCCCGAGCCCTGACGGGTCTCGGCGACCGTGCCGACCGGGATGCCGGGCGGGAAGGCGCTGCGGTCGACCCCGCTGGTGACGATGCCGGTGTCGGCCGCCACCTCGGCGCGCGGGCTCATCCCCGAGTCGACCACCAGGGGTTCGTCGTGCCCGCGGCCCCGCGCCGTGCCCAGGTCGCCGACCCCGGCCACCCGCACGCCCACCCGGAACTCGGGGTCGGTCACCAGCTCCACCCGGGCGGTGCTCCCCGTCGCCTGGGTGATGCGGCCCACGAGGCCACCGCCGGTGACGACCGGCATGCCCTCTGCCAGGCCGTCGTCAGTGCCCTTGTCGATCTCGATGGCGTGGGAGAAGTTGGACCGTGGGCCGGACACGACACGGGCGGTGACCTGGGGGACGTCACCGGCGAACGGCAGATCCAGCGATGCCGACAGGGCGCCGAGCTGCTGTTCGGCGTCGGACTGACCGATGCCCGCAGCCTCGGACTCCGCGAGCTCGGCCTGGAGGCGGTCGTTCTCCTCCTTGAGCTCGTCGTAATCGGTGATGCCGTGCCAGGCGTTGCGGAACGGGCTGGTCACGGCGCTCACCACACCCTCGACGGGGCTGACGACGTTGGCGGCACCCTCGCGGAGGTCGCGGACGAGCGCCACGTCGCGCAGGCCGAACACCACCAGGGTGATCGAGGCCAGGACGAGGACGATCGTCCGGGTGCGCGACCCGGTGGGGGGCGAGATGGCCATCTATCAGTAACCGGTCGAGGAGAACAGGACGCTCTTCAGCGCGTCGAACTCCTCCAACGACTGGCCGGACCCGACGGCGACCGCGTGGAGCGGATTGGGCGCGACCACGATCGGCATGCCGGTCTCGTTGTGGAGCCGGGCGTCGAGGCCGTTGAGGAGGGCGCCGCCGCCGGCCAGGCAGATGCCCTTGTCCATGATGTCCGCCGCGAGCTCGGGAGGCGTCTTGTCGA
>CAYUXB010000082.1:0-14113 GCA_964448525.1 uncultured Acidimicrobiaceae bacterium | reverse complement strand
CGATCACCTCCATGTCGAACCCGCCCTGCGGGAACCGGAACGCGATCTTGCCGCCGAGCCCGGGGTCGCCGGTCGTGTCGGTCGTCCACCACTCGGCCAGACCGTCGATGGTGGTGAGGGCGGCGTACACGCCGTCCGTGGACGGCGAGTGGACGCCGATGCGGTGATGGATGTCGGTCATGGGATTCTCCGGTTCGTTGCTGTGGTCGTTGCGTCGGTCATGGCTGCTCGCGTTCGCGCTCGATTCGCTCGGCGATGCGGGCGATGCGGCGGAGACGTCCGTCCCACGCGGAGCCGACGGACGCCAGTTGATCGGCGGCCCGGGCGAGCTGGGTGTCGTCGACCTGGTAGCGGCGCTCCCGGCCGGCGGCGACCCCGTGGACGAGACCGGCGCGGTCGAGCACGGCCAGGTGCTTGGACACGGCCTGGCGGGTGACCGGCAGGCGTTCGCTCAACGAGGTCGCCGTGCCGTGTCCGTCGACCAGCAGCAGGTCGATCATCCGGCGTCGGGTCGGGTCGCCGATCGCCGACCACAGGTCGTCGTCCACGACGGAGGTCGCACCTGAGGTCACGCCGCGGCCCCCACCGTCGGGGCGTAGGCGACCAGGCGAGGCAGGAAGTGGTCCCAGCCGTCGACGTGCTCGCGGTACTGCTCCTCCAGCACGGCGATCTCCCAGCCCATCTCCCGGAAGCCGGTCTCGGTCATCCGCAGGAGGGTCCCGTCGCCGTCGGGGGCGATCTCGAAGGTGACGAACAGCGAGTTGCCCGCCCGGGCATCCTCCCCCTCGGGGTGGATCCAGCGGAACGAGAACAGCCGGGGCGGCACCGCGTCGACCACGGTGATCTGGGGGACCTCCCCTGACGAGCGGTCGCCGAAGACCAGTTCCCCCGTCGCTCCGGGGATTGGCTCGAACACCGCCTCGTCGGGCCACCACTCGGTCAGGTGCTCCGGACTGCTGACCACCTCGAACACCGTGGCCGGCGAGGCGTCGATCTGGATCTCGCGTTCGATCTTGCCGTGCTCCATCGGAACTCCTCATGTGCAACGTTTGGTTGCATGTGAGTGTGCCCGAACCCGAACCGATGCGCAACCTCTCGTTGCGCTCAGAGGACGTTCAGTCGTCGGCGTCGTGGAACGTCACCCTGGCGACCGTCGACAAGGACACGAACGTGAAGTCGCGCCGCGTGCCGGGGGCGCCGAAGACCACCGACTGCGCCGGGCTGCCGACCGCCGTCCGGGCGCGGACCTCGCCGGTGGCGATGTCGACGACGACGAGGGAGTCACCCGTCTCGCGGTCGTGGTCGTTCGCCACCAGCTCGCCGGTGTCCGCGTAGAGCACGAGATGCTGGGCGGTGGCGAGCTCGGTGCGCCAGCACGTCGCCAGGTCGTCGACCGCGAAGGCTGCAGCGACGCCGTTGGCCGAGTCGTAGGCCACGACCAGCCCGCGGTCCGGGTCGACGACCGGCGGGTTGGTGACGGCCCCGCCCGGCAGGCCGCTGATCTCGACCCACGCGGCCGCCGAACCGTCCAGTGGCAGCTTCCAGAGGCGGTTCGCCCCGGGCGCCACGCCGTTGCCGACCATCGTCATCCCGTTCGGGAACGTGTGGTCACCGCCGTCCATCCACCAGATCGCCCCGGCGTCCACGATCGGATCCCAGCCGAAGGACCGGTCGGCGTCGTCCAGGTAGGTGAACGGCGTCCCGACCGGCGACAGCCCGCGGGCCCGCGGGTCCCACCGGAGGCGGTGCACGGCGGCCACCCCGACGACCACGATCTCGTTGCCGTCCGCGGCCAACCGGGCGACGCACGGCTCGGGCAGGGTGCGCGGCGCGACCCGGTCCTCGAGCGTGACGGGGTCGAGCACCGACAGCGTCGACACGTCCCCGCCCGGGCGCTGCAGGTCCTTCGTGGCCAGAGACCCGTCGTCGAGGACGACGAACGAGTTGTACGGGGCATCGACCGGAAGCTCGCGCGCCCGCTCCACGGCGAGGTCCGGCCTCAGGCGGTGGGCCCAGCGGCCCTGCACCACGACGACCGCGCCGTCCGCGAGCACGGCCATCCCGCCGGGCCAGAACGGCCCGACCGGCAGGTCGGCGGAACGCCGGCGCTCCTCCAGGCTGTCCGGGTCGATCTCCTCGACCCAGCACGCCTGGTCCGGCCCCATGCCGGCACGGAGCAGCAGGAGGCGGCCGTCGGGGTCGAGCAGCGCCATGATCGCCAGCGGGGCGAGGCGCGACGCCGCCAACTCCGCCCGCCCCGCGCGGGGACCGGGAACGCCGTGGGGCCGCTGTCGCCGCCTCGGCCCGCCGTCCTCCGCCGGCCACGGCGTGGTCGCCAGGCGGGGATGGCGGTCGCCGGTCACGACCCCGCGCCCGCGCCGGCGACGACGCTCGTGAGATCGGGGCCCATCACGATCTCGCCGCCGAAGTGCCGTGCCGCCAGCTCGACCCACTCGGCGTCCTGGCCCGGGGCCGGCGCCGGGACGTAGTGCGTCATCACCAGCGTGCCGACCTGGGCACGGGCCGCGGTCTGCGCCGCCTGCTCGACGGTCGAGTGGTAGTCGCAGATGTCGTTGAGCCGCTCGCTCGGCACCTGAGCGATGAGGTCGTCGCGGATGACCGTCTGCACGTAGAGGTCGGCGCCGGCGCACATCTCGTCGAGCTCGACACAGGGCACCGAGTCGCCCGCCAGGGCGGCCACCGTGCCCTCGTGCTCGACGCGGTAGCCGACCGTCGGTGCCACGGGGCGGTGGTCGGTGCGGTGCACCGAGATCGCCGTCGCACCGAGATCGATCCGGTCGCCGGGCTCGACCTCGCGGACCGTGATCGACGGCGGGTACTGCAGGTCGGCGTGGTGGGCACGTCGGTAGCCGAGGTCGCGCTGGAGCATGGTGAGGATCGCGTCGACGACCTCACGGGTGCCCGCGGGCCCGACGACCGTCAGCGGCGCGGGCCCCGACGACATGACCCACTGCGTGGTGACGACGTCGTTGAGGTCGGTGATGTGGTCGCTGTGCAGGTGGGTGAGCAGCACCGCCGACAGCCCGATCGGCAGCACGCCGGCGGCGGTGAGTCGCATCACGACGCCGCGCCCGCAGTCGACGAGCACCGTGGCGTCGCCCGTGCGCACGAGCGTGGACGGGCCGGCGCGGTCGGGGGAGGGCAGCGGGCTGCCGGTGCCCAGCAGGGTGATTTCGACGCTCATGTGCTGGCGATGAAGTCGACGAGGATGCGAGCGAGCTCGGGACCGCGGTCCTCCTGGAGGAAGTGGCCGGCGCCCTCGACGGTGACGTGAGCCCGCCCCGCCGCGCCGGGCACCGTGCGCTGGAAGACCCGCTCGCCGCCCTTGGTGATCGGGTCGCCGTCGGAGAACGTGGTGAGGAACGGCTTGTCGAACCGGCTCAGCACCTTCCACGCCGCCACGTTGTCGTCGTGGGCCGGATCGTCCGGCGACGTCGGGACGAGCGACGGGAGGGTCCGCGCGCCTGCCATGTACGACTCGTCCGGGAACGGGGCGTCGTACGCCGCGATCGTCGCCTCGTCGAGCGGCGTGGCGGAGCCTCCGGACACCAGCTGACCGATCTTGAACGCCGGGCTCGTCTGGGCGAAGCGCTGCCAGCTCAGGAACGCGTCGGACAGCTTGCCCTCGCCCGTCGGGAGGCCACCGTTGCCGATGGCGACCCGGGCGTAGCGGTCGGGATCGGCGGCGACGAGCCGCAGCCCGACCAGCGCGCCCCAGTCCTGGCCGAAGTACGTGATGTCGCGCAGGTCGAGCTGGTCGAACAGCAGGTCCTGCGTCCAGGCGACGAGGCGGGCGAACGAGTAGTCACCGGGCTCCGCGGGCTTGTCGCTGCGCCCGAAGCCGACGAGGTCGGGCACGATGCAGCGGTGCCCCGCCGCGACGAGGACGGGGATCATGTGCCGGTAGAGGTAGCTCCACGTCGGCTCGCCGTGGAGCAGCAGCACCGGGGCGGCATCCGCCGGGCCCTCGTCGAGGTGGTGCATCCGCAACGGCTCGTGATCGCCGGCAGTCACCTCGGCGTACTGAGGCTCGAAGTCGTAGTCGGCGAGTCCGGCGAAGCGCTCGTCGGGTGTGCGCAGGACCTTCATGGTTCCCCTTCCGGGTGGATCGATGGCGGGGTCGGTGGCGGGGTCGGTGTCACTGCCGGCTCATCCCGGCGCGGACCTCGGCGGCGCTCGTGTCGGCGAAGCGCTCGGGGCTCGCCTGGATCACGACATCGTGCAGCTCGCCCGTGAACGCGAACGGGGCCGCGTACCGGTCCGACACCGGGGACCCGTGGTCGTAGCCCACCGACGGCCCCACCGAGGAGATGATGCGCATGAGCAAGGGCAGGTCGGCGGCGCCCTGGACGGCCCCGTCGACGACCAGCTCGGCCGTGCCGCCCCGCCCGTCGAGGCGACGGACCCGCAGACCGAGCTCGCGTCGACCCGGTGCGAGCGGCGCGGCCGACTCGACGATCGTGTGCTGCCCGAACGCGTTGTAGTCGACCACGAGCCGGCCGCCCTGCACGAACAGGGCGAGGCCCGCGCCGGTCGTGCCGGACGCGTACAGGACGCCCTCGTCACCGGGGACGATCTCGACGGTGGCGGTGAGGTCGAAGCTGCGCCCCCCGATCGGCGCCGCCGCCTGGCTCGGCAGCGGTGACATCGGTGGCCGGTACACGTAGCGGCGGTTCGCCGGGTGCGGGGAACGGTCGCGGAATCGGGTGGCGAACAGGCCGGCGATGCCGTCGTCGAGCGGGAGCACGCCGTGCCGCTCGGCCTCCGCCCACCACGCCTCGACCAGGGCGGCGAGACGCTCGGGGTGGGCGTCGGCGAGATCGTGGCACTCCGACCGGTCGTGGGCGAGGTCGTAGAGCTCCCAGCGTTCGGTGTCGTAGTCGGCGCCGATCTCGTGCTTGCAGACGGCCTTCCACTCATCCGCGATCACGGCCCGGCTGCCCGCGTTCTCGAAGATCTGCACACGGTTGGACGTGGGTGTCGACGGGTCGGCGATCACGGCGGCGAACGAGTGCCCGGTCACCGGCAGCTGGGGCAGGCCCCGGAACGTCTCGGGCGGCGTGACGCCGACGATCTCGTAGATCGTGGGCGCGATGTCGGCCACGAAGGTGAACTGGGGGCGGAGGCTGCCCCGCTGGTCGGCCGCGATGCCGGCCGGCCAGTGGACGACCATCGGCACGTGGACGCCACCCTCGTGGGTGTTCTGCTTGTACCAGCGGAACGGCGTGTTGCCCGCCTGGGCCCACCCCCACGGATAGTTCGTGTGCGAGCGGGGGCCACCGATCTCGTCGAGGTGGTCCCCCGCCGCGACCGGGTCCTCGACGAGGCCGTTGAACCATTTCATCTCGTGCAGCACGCCGACCGCACCGCCCTCCTGGGAGGCGCCGTTGTCGGCCAGCACGATCAGCACCGTGTCGTCGAGCCGACCCAGGCGCCGCAGGCCCTCGACCAGCCGACCGATCTGCTCGTCGGTGTGGTCGAGGAAGGCGGCGAACGCCTCCTGCAGGCGCGCTGCCAGCGCACGCTGCGGGGCGCTGAGGTCGTCCCACCGCTCGACGCCGGGATTGCGCGGTGACAGGACCGTGCCGGGCGGCAGGAGTCCCCGCTCGATCTGGCGGGCGAACGAGCGCTCCCGCGCCGCGTCCCAGCCGTCGTCGAACGTGCCGCGGTACTTCGCCAGGTGGGCCGGCGGCGCCTGGTGCGGGGCGTGGGTCGCGCCGAAGGGCAGGTAGGCGAAGAACGGGCGGTCGGGCCGCACGCCGACCGAGTCGGCGATCATGCGCAGGAGCTGGTCGACGAGGTCCTCGGAGAGGTGGTAGCCGTCCTCGGGGCCGGCGGGCGCCTCGATGCGGTGGTTGTCGGCGACGAGGTCGGGGTGGAACTGGTCGGTCTCGCCGTCGAGGAAGCCGTAGAAGCGGTCGAACCCCCGGCCGAGCGGCCACTGGTCGAACGGCCCGGCGGACGAACAGTCCTCGATCGGTGCGAGGTGCCACTTGCCGGCGCAGAACGTGGCGTAACCCGCGTCGCGCAGCACCTCGGCCATCGTCGCCGCGTGGTTCGAGATGTGACCGAGCTGGTTGGGGAAGCCACCGACGCGGTTGGCGATGGTGCGCATCCCGACCGCGTGCGGGGCCCGCCCCGTGAGCAGCGCCGCCCGTGTCGGCGAGCAGAGGGGCGTGACGTGGAAGTCGGTGAACTGGAGCCCACCGGCGGCGAGCGCATCGATCGCGGGGGTGGCGACGTCGCCCCCGAAGCAGCCGAGCTGGGCGAAGCCGGTGTCGTCGAGCAGCACGACGACGACGTCGGGTGCGCCGTCGCGAGGGTGCGGCGGCTCGTCGAACCACGGCTCGGAGTCCGCGGCCGTGCGGCCGATGCGCCCGTCGAATCGGGTGGGACGCGTCATGGCATCAGGCGAGGGTCCGTGCGGTCACCCGGCTGAGTCAACTAGTGTCATGCAGGCATGTCAATAGTTTCGAGGATGCGGTGACCGACGGCGACCACGGACCCGACGAGCTCGCGCACGCCGCGGGCGAGGCGGCCACGACGACCCTCGACGGTCGGTCGGGGCGACGGGCGCGCAACCGCGCCGCGGTGGTCGAGGCGATGGTCTCGCTCATCGACGAAGGCATCCTCGACGTCACCCTCGAGCGCGCCGCGGCGCGGGCGGGCGTGTCGGTCCGGTCGGTGTTCCGCTACTTCGACGGGGCCGACGACCTGCGCCGGCAGACGGTGACCCGGCACTTCGAGACCGTCGACGCCCGCCTTCGCCACCTCGACCCCGCCACGCATGACCGGGCCGCACGCACCGCCGCGTTCGTCGACGACCGCCTCGCCATGTTCGAGGCGAGCGGCGGCTCCGCGCATCTCGCCCGCCAGCGCGCCGAGTTCATCCCTGTCGTCGCCGACCACCTGGCCCGGGTGCGCGCACGCCTGGCCGACCACGTCCGCGCCCAGTTCGCTCCCGAGCTCGCCGCCGTTCCCCCGGGCGAGGCCGACGATCTCGTCGCGCTCATCGACGTGGCCACCTCGCAGGACGGTTGGGACGGGCTGCACACGGTCCACGGGCGCGATCGACACGAGGCCCGCCGCCTCTGGATCGATCTCGTCGACCGCCTCCTCCCCGCCGCGGGGGACTGATCGCGCCGCCGCGTCAGGTCGGAAGCGTG
Organism: uncultured Acidimicrobiaceae bacterium; assembly: GCA_964448525.1. GTDB lineage: Bacteria > Actinomycetota > Acidimicrobiia > Acidimicrobiales > VFJN01 > ZC4RG19. Next base: position 6,926 of record CAYUXB010000082.1, on the reverse strand, counting down.
AAGGTGACCGAGGCGCCGCCCGTCGTCGGATCGTTCCCGGCGTCGATCGTCCCCCCGTGGAGCCGGACCAGGTCGCGGGCGATCGACAGCCCCAGGCCGCTGCCGCGGGAGTCGCTGTCCCGTTCGAAACGCTCGAACGCCTGGCTCAGCTGGTCCGGCGCGAACCCCGGGCCGGCGTCGGTCACCCGGCATCGCACCACGGGTCTGCCGTCGGCGCCGGCTCCAGGGCTGGTCGACACCTCCACCAGCACCTCTCCGCCCGTCGGCGTGTGACGGAGGGCGTTGACCAACAGGTTGTCGAGGACCTGCCTGATGCGGGTCGGGTCCATCCACACCTTGGGCACCGCCGCGACCGAGGTCCGCAGGGTCACGTCCCGCTGCGCCGACTGCGCCTCGTGCCGTCCGACCACCTCGTCCACGAGGTCGCCGAAGGCCACCGCCTCCCGCCGGAGCACCAGCCGACCGGTCTCGGCGAGCGCCAGGGTGTGCAGGTCGTCGACCAGGTGTCCGAGGCGCCGGGTCTCGTCGAGGAGCGACGCCACCCGGCGGTCGTCACGGGGCCGAATCCCGTCCATCTGCGCCTCGATCTCGCTCTGCAGCACCGCGAGCGGGTTCCGCAGCTCGTGGGTGATGTCGGCGAGGAAGCGGCGTCGCTGCTCCTCGTTGGCCGCCAGGCGGGCCGCCATCCCGCTGAACGTGTCGGCGAGGAGCCGCAGCTCGCGGGGCCGGCGCACGTGCAGGTCGACGGCGTAGTCCCCGGCCCCGACCCGTTCTGCCGCATCCAGCAGGTCGCCCACCGGGCGGCTGATCCGGCGGTACGCGACAGCGACTGCCGCGATCGCCGCGAGCGTCACCCCGAGGACGAGGCCACGGGGGTGACCCTTGCCGGCCTCGCCCCAGTAGTCGGTCGCCAGCCCGATGACCGTTATCGGCACCATCCACGCCACGACGACGCCCGCGGCGACGAGCAGCAGCCGTCGCCGAAAGCGTCGCCGGACGGCCGGCGGGCGCGTCCGAGCCCCGGGGTGATCAGCCATCGGCGAAGCGGTAGCCGACGCTGTGCACGGTCAGCAGGTACCGGGGGTGGTGCGGGTCGGGTTCCAGCTTGCGGCGGATGTTCTTGACGTGCGCGTCGACCGTCCGTTCGTAGGACTCGACGACGACGCCGTGAAGGGCGTCGAGCAGCTGCGCCCGGGTGAAGACCCGCCCCGGCCGGCGGGCCAGCGCCACCAGCAGATCGAACTCGGTGGCGGTCAGATCGAGAACCCGACCGCCCACCTTCACCTCCCGGCGGCCGGTGTCGACCTCGACCTCGCCCACCACAAACCGTTCCCGGTCGGCCGGCGCGCCCTCGGTGCGCCGGAGGACCGCCCGCACCCGTGCCACCAGCTCCCGAGGACTGAACGGCTTGACCAGGTAGTCGTCCGCCCCGAGCTCCAGACCGAGGACCCGGTCTGTCTCCTCGCCTCTGGCCGTCAGGATGATGATCGGTACAGACGAGCTGCGCCGGAGGTCGCGCGCCACGTCGAGTCCGTCGAGACCGGGCAGACCGAGGTCGAGCACCACCAGGTCGGGCGGCCGGGCTCGTGCCTGAGCCACCGCGGCGTCGCCGTCGGCCGCGGTGGTCACCGAGAACCCGGCGCTGCGCAGGTAGTCGCCGACGACCTCGACGATCTTCGGCTCGTCGTCCACGACCAACACACGCTTCGCCACCTCTCCATCTTGGCGTCGGTCCATCGGTCCGTCTCCTCGGATCGTCCGCTCGTCGGCCGACCAACGCCCACGATCCCCCGCAGTCGTGAAGACGGCGTGAAGACGGCATGAGAGCGGCGTGAGGGCGGCGTGGGCCCTGCCGAACATCCCCACAGCCGCTTCACGGCGTCTTCACGTCTCGGTTCGAGCGTCGTCGGCATGCACACACACGAACCGACCCCGACACGCCTCCGTCGCCCCGACCGGCAGGAGGTGGTGTGATGCTCCGCCGCCTCGTGACCTGGAGCTACGACCACCGCCGCCGCGTCGTGGCGCTCTGGATCGCGGCGCTGGTCGCCGCATCGGCGCTCGCTGCCACCGCGGGCGGCGCCACCGAACAGGACGTCACGGTGCCGGGCAGCGACTCTGCCGAAGCCGTCGAGTTGCTGCAGGACCGCTTTCCGACCTTCGCCGGCGGCACCGTCGACGTCGTGTACCGCACCGCCACCGACGGCGTCGCCGACGCGGCCACCGCCGCGCGCATCGACGACCTCGCCGGCGACATCGCCGAGATCGACCACGTCGTCGCCGCCCAGCCCGGCCCGCGCTCGCCCGACGGCACGACGGGCATCCTGAAGGTGCGCTTCGCGCAGGGGGCCCAGCAGGTGCCGGCGGCATCGGTCGAGCGCGTCATGCACCTTGCCGGCGAGGCCGAGGGCGACGATCTGCAGATCGAGCTCGGCGGCTACCCGATCGAGAGGGTCGAGCAGAGCGAGGCGGGCTCCGAGTCGATAGGCCTGCTCGCGGCCCTGGTCATCCTGCTCGTGGCGTTCGGATCGGTGCTGGCCGCCGGCCTGCCGCTGATCGTCGCCGGCTTCGGCCTCGGCGTCGGGCTCGGGAGCGCCTGGCTGCTCGCCAACGTCGTCGACGTCCCCGAGTTCGGCGTGCAGATCGCCACGATGATCGGCATCGGGGTCGGCATCGACTACGCGTTGCTCATCGTCACCCGCTACCGCAGCGCGCTCGCCGCGGGTCGCCCGCCCCGCGAGGCGGTCGAGCTGGCGGGCACGACCGCGGGCCGATCGGTCGTGTTCGCCGGCTCGACCGTGGTGATCTCCATCTTCGGCCTCCTGCTGATGGGGCGCGGCTACCTGTGGGGTGTCGCCCTCGCCACCTCGCTGGCGGTCACGGCGGTGGTCGTCGCCTCCGTCACCGTGCTGCCGGCCCTCCTCGGCTTCGCCGGACGTTCCATCGACCGGCTGCGGATGCCGTGGTTTCGCCACGACGTCGAGGGTCGCCGCACGCTGTCGTGGCGGTGGAGCCGGGTGATGCAACGTCGCCCCCTCGCTGCGGGGCTGGGCGCCCTCGTGGTGCTGCTCGCCCTGTCGGCGCCGGCGACCGGCCTGCGCTTCGGGATGCCCGACGCGGGCAACGGCCCCGAGGACCTGACCAGCAGGCGAGCGTACGACCTGGTGTCCGAGAGCTACGGGCCCGGAGCCAACGGGCCGCTGCTCGTCGCGCTCGACCTGGCCGATGCTTCCCCCGGGGCGCCCGCGACCATCGCCGCCGACCTCCGGGACACGCCCGGGGTGGCCGCGGTGGTGCCGCCCGTCGTCAACGAGGCCGGCGATGCGGCGGTGATCTCGGTGGTCCCTGCCAGCGGACCGCAGGACCAGGCCACCGAGGATCTGGTCCACACCCTCCGAGACGATGTCCTGCCCCCGGCGGTGGACGCGACGGGTGCCGCGGCGTCGGTCGGGGGCACGACGGCGTCGTTCATCGACGACAGCGAGCAGACGGCCTCCCGACTGCCCCTGTTCATCGGCGGCGTCGTGGTGCTGTCGTTCCTCCTGCTGATGTCGGTGTTCCGCTCGTTCGCCGTGGCGCTCAAGGCGGCGATCATGAACGTCCTGTCGATCGGCGCGGCGTACGGCGTCATGGCCCTGGCGGCCGACGGCGGGTGGCTCGGCGGGCTCGTCGGCATCCACAGCGCCACCCCGGTGCCCGCCTGGCTGCCGATGATCATGTTCGCGGTGCTGTTCGGGCTGTCGATGGATTATGAGGTGTTCCTGCTGTCCCGGGTGCGGGAGGAGTACCTCCGCACGGGCGACAACCGCACGGCCGTGGCCGACGGCCTGGCGCGCACGGCACGGGTCATCACGGCGGCCGCCGCCATCATGGTGACCGTGTTCGGTGCCTTCGTGCTCGAGGACGCCGTGTTCTTGAAGCTCGCCGGCCTCGGCCTGGCGACCGCCGTGTTCGTGGACGCCACGATCGTGCGGATGGTCCTGGTGCCGGCGACCATGGAGCTGCTCGGCGACCGCAACTGGTGGCTGCCGAGGTGGCTCGACCGGCTGCTCCCCCACCTCGACGTCGAGGGCGAGCAGGTCGTGGTCCTGCCCGAGCCGCCAGCAGCGGGCACGGAGTCGTCCGATGGCGTTCCGGTCGCCCAGCCCGTGCCGTAGACGTCGCGTCATCGCGGTCCCAGGACGGTGCTGCTGAGGCCCGGCGGGCCCGACCCCGTACGGTGCTCGGCGTGGACCTCGACTTCGGAGATGCGCTCCGCACCCTCCTGACCACCAACCTGCGACGGCACGACCGCCTCTCGATCGACATCGGCGAGCGCCGTCACGCCGCGGTGGCGATCGTCGTGGTCGACAGCGACGCCCGGGTCCACGGGGAGGACCCGGGCGCTGCCGCCACCGGCCTGCTCGCCGACATCCCGGGAGCGGCCGGGCTCGGGCTCACCGGCAGCGTCGCCGGCACCGCCGGCGGTCCGGCGGTGCTCCTCACGCGGCGCGCCACCCGGATGCGCGCCCACCCCGGCCAGTGGGCGCTCCCGGGCGGACGCCTCGACGACGGCGAGACGCCGATCGAGGCCGCTCGCCGCGAGCTGCACGAGGAGCTCGACCTCCACCTGCCGGAGTCGACGGTGGTGGGGGTGCTCGACGACTACGCGACCCGATCGGGCTACGTGATCACCCCCGTGGTGCTGTGGGGCGGCGCGGATCCGGCGATGACGCCGCACCCCGGCGAGGTCGCGTCCGTGCACCGCATCGCGTTCCGCGAGCTGTGCCGGCCCGACTCCCCCCGGTTCGTCGCCATCCCGGAGTCGGAACGTCCGGTCGTCCAGGTGCCGATCGGCGGCGACCTCATCCACGCTCCCACCGGGGCGGTGCTCCTGCAGTTCCGCCGCGTCGCCATCGAGGGGACGACCGAGCGCGTCGCCGACTACGAGCAGCCGGTCTTCGCCTGGCGCTGAGGGGCGCGCACCTCCACCGTGGTCCAGCCCCGGGGCGGCACCTCCACCGCGACGGTCCACACCCCGGTGGCGGGTTCGTGCCGGACGGGGCCCACAGCGGACGAGGTCACGGCGGACGAGGACACGGCGGACGAGGTCACGGTGGACGAGGACACGGTGGGCGCCGCGACGGCCCAGCCGGTGAGCTCCACCGTCTCGCCCGCTCCCTTCACCGTGACGCGGGCGCCCTCGGCGACCTCCGCCACCTCGATGCGGGCGTCACCGGCGGCGACGAAGGTCTCCACGTCACCGACCACCGCCAACCGACCGTCGGCCAGCATCGGTGCCACCACGAGGAAGGTCCAGCCCGCGTTGGCGAGCGAGACCGGCCACCGACCGGCGGGTGGCGCCACCGTGGCGGTGCGAGCCCGCCAGTCCCACACGACCACGTCGCCGCGGGGAGCGGCATCGCCCAGGTCCCCCAGCGCGATCTCCCCGTCGATCATCTCGTCGCCGGGATGCGCGTGCAGGCCGACCACGTAGCTCCAGCGCCCCGCCGGGTGGTCCGAGTAGCACTCGGCGACCAGCAGCTCGTTGCGGAACGCGGGGCCGGACAGCATCGACTCGTCGACCGCGGCGATGGGAACGTCGGGCTTGACCAGCACCCCGTCGACTCGACAGGTCCGTCGTGCGATCGCGGGATCGACCCGCCCGGCGCGATCGCCGAGCCCGACGGGTCCGGTGGACAACGCCGACAGGAGCGCCTCGGGCTCGCCGGTGTCGCCCGCCACCTCGGGATCGGTGCGGAACACGTCCTTGAACGGCGCCAGGCCGAGGCTGCGGGCCAGGGCGTTGGTGGTGCAGAACCAGGCCCAGAGCTGGCCGGCGGTCGCGATGTAGCCGTGGTCGCCGCACGTGCGCACCGAGGTGACCTGGGTGAGCGTGGTGGTGCGGGCGAAGTCGGCAGGGGTGGCCATGCACCACTGCAGCGTGATGCCACGGTCGCGCGCTGCCCGGTCGATGCCCTCCTGCCAGGCCCGCGCCGCGCCGGGGCGCTCACGCAGGCCCCGCACCCCGAAGTACACCTCGACCAGCCAGTCGTGCTCGAACGTCTCGACGCCCCAGGCGACGCACTGGTCGAGCCACCGCTCGTAGATCGCCGGGGTGGCTGGCGCCGCGTAGGGGCCGTCGAGGTGGACAGGCAGCTCCGCCGCGATCGGCGCCTCGGCCGACAGGTGGCGGATGTGGGCCACCAGCGGGGGCTCACCGAGGCGCCGGCGGAGGTCGCGGATGCCGTCCGGCAGGACGTCGCCGCGCTCCTCCCAGGCGACCAAGGCGCTCGGCGGCACCACCCACTCGTCGGTGTCGAGCGGGCGCAGGTCGACGTGCGGGTAGAACCACGAGTCGAGCTGCACCGCACCGACCGGTACGCGCGCGGCGCGCAGGTCGTCGACGGCGGCGACGATCGACCCCGCGACGTCGTGTCCGGGCTCGGTGCGGTACCAGTAGGCGGCGCCGTTGTCGGTCCAGTACGACGGGCGGGTCGCGAGCGCGTCCGCCCAGCGTCCCGGCCGCACGGTGCCGGCCCGCTCGCGCAGGAGGGCACCCCACGCGTCGAGGACGTCCCGGGGGCCGCCCCCGCCGATGACCGCGATGTCGGTGGCGAAGCCGGCGGGCACCGCGTCGAGATCCCCGTGCCAGCCGCAGCGCACGGTCCCGCCGTTCAGGCCGATCGTCTGCTCGTGGAAGTCCTCGAGCGGCGCCAGGAGGACGGCTCGGCCGTCGCCCGAGTCGAGGAGGAGCGGCCAGCCCGTCGGCGGACGGTGCGGCAGCAGGAAGAACCCGTCGAGGTCGGGCCCGGCGGTGCTCGGCAGGCCGAACTCGCAGTGCTGGAAGGCGACCGCCCGTAGGCCCGGAGGGGCGGCGCCGGCGGCGCGGTCGCCCGGATGGAACACCGGCCATCCCACCGCCGGCTGGTCGAACCCCGCGGTGG